>NZ_CP019428.1:6147933-6484916 GCF_009834565.1 Pseudomonas sp. R76 | reverse complement strand
CAGAGCATTGAAGTTCTGATTGTTGATTCAAAAGGGGAGCGGTATGGGGAGCTACAAGAAACACGCGCTGTACACAGCGATTTTGTCGGCCAATTTGCTGACCGCTGTGGGATTCAACTCAGTCCTGGCGGCCGAAACGGCCACCGCCGACGCACCAAAACTCGACACCGTGATCGTCACCGGCACCCGCGCCCAAGAGCGCACAGCCAGTGCTTCGCTGTCACCCATCGATGTGATTTCCGGCGATACCTTGCGCAGCACCGGCTCCGATGAGTTGGGTGCGGTGTTGGCGCGCCTGATTCCGTCGATCAACTTCCCGCGCCCAAGCCTGGTAGACGGTGCCGAACTGGTGCGCCCTGCGCAGTTGCGCGGCCTGTCGCCGGATCAGGTACTGGTGCTGGTCAACGGTAAACGTCGTCACACCAGTGCCTTCGTAAACCTTGGCGGCGCCGTGGGCCGTGGCTCGGCGCCGGCGGATTTGAATGCCATCCCGCTGTCGGCGGTCGACCATATTGAAGTGCTGCGCGATGGCGCCTCCGCGCGTTATGGCTCGGATGCAATTGCCGGGGTGATCAACGTGATCCTCAAGCACGCCGACCATGGCGGCTCGATCTCGACCAAGTTCGGCGAATACAAAAAGGGTGACGGCATCCAGCGCAATGTCAGCGGTAATACCGGGTTTGCCTTGGGCGACAACGGCTTTATCAACGTGTCGGGCGAAGGTGCCGACAACGACTACACCAACCGCGCCGGCGATGATTTGCGCCCAGGCAGCGTGGGTTCCACTACCTATGGCCAGCGTGTATTCCGCCAGGGTGAACCGGCTACCAATGAAGGCAAGTTCCAGTTCAACTCCGAATATTCCTTCAACGATGCAGCCGAGTTCTACACCTTTGGCGGCTACAGCAAACGGCGCGGCGAGACGGCGGCGTTCTACCGGGCGAGCAATGCGTCCAATAACATCCCCGCGCTCAACCCCAATGGCTACCTGCCGCTGATCAAGGGCAACCTGGAAGACACGTCATTGGTGGTCGGCCTGCGCGGCTTGCTGGCCTACGACTGGCATTACGATCTGTCGGCCAACTACGGCAAAAACCAGTACGAGCTGAGTACCGAAACCATCAACACCTCACTCGGCCTGGCCACGCCGCGCAAGTTCGACAACGGCACCTTGAGCAACGACCAGAAGCAAATCAGCCTGGACCTGTCCCGTGAATTTGACGTGGGTTTCCTGCCGTATCCGGTGTCCGTGGCATTGGGTGGCGAATACCTGCGCCAGGGCTATGAAATCGAAGCCGGCGACCCGGCGTCCTACTACCAGACCGGCAGCTCGGGCCTGGGCGGCTTCCGGGATGCCGACGCCGGCAGCAGCTCGCGGCACAACTGGGCCCAGTACCTGGACCTGGAAACCAACTTCACCGAAAAACTCAGCGCCTCGGCGGCCGTGCGGCATGAGGATTACAGCGACTTCGGCTCCAACGTCAGTGGCTCGCTGTCGGCGCGTTATGACTTCACCCCGCAAGTGGCGTTGCGCGGCAGTATTTCCAACGGGTTCCGCGCGCCGTCGCTGGCCCAGCAGAACTTTGCCTACACCTCGTCGCAGTTGATTGGCAGCACCATTCAGGAAGCGGGTACGTTCCCGGCCAACAGCAAGGTCGCCCGTCTGCTCGGCGCCGAAGACCTGAAGGCCGAGAAGTCGCGCAACTACAGCCTTGGCCTGGTGCTGGAGCCTGCGGATGACCTGACCGTGACACTCGACGTCTACCGCATCGACATCCGCGACCGCATCAGCCTGTCCTCCAACCTCAACTTGAACCCGGCGACCGTTGCGTACCTGCAAGCCAACGGTGTCGGCAACATCAACTACACCAGCGCGCGCTACTTCACCAATGCCACAGACACCAGCACCGACGGCGTCGATCTGGTGGCCAACTATCGCTACCAGTTCGATAACGGCATCCGTTGGAACAGCACCGTAGGCTACAACTACAACCACACCAAAGTGACGGACGTGAAGGCCAACCCGGCCATTCTGGACAGCCTGGGTGCCAACCTGGTGCGAGTGGACCGTCGCGAGCGGATCGGTTTGCTCGGCGACACCACCCCGCAGCACAAACTTAGCCTGGGTAACGATTTCACCTATGGCAATTGGGCGCTGCACAGCAACCTGGTGCGCTATGGTGAGTTCACCAGTTACCAGGCCGACAAAGTCAACGACCAGACCTTCAAGGCCGCGTGGGTGCTGGACGTGTCGGCGGACTACAAGCTGAAGAACTGGACCTTCACCCTGGGCGGCGACAACGTTACCGACAAATACCCGGAGAAGGTCAATGCTTACGCCAGCAGCGGCGGCAACCTCGCCTATAGCACTTTTTCGCCGTACGGTTACAGCGGCGCGTTCTATTACGGTAAAGTTGCTTACAACTGGTAATAGCTTCTCATAGCAACATTTGCAGTCACACAGGAGACCTAAGCGATCCGCCATGACCGTTATTGAAACCGATCTTTTGCAATTGGCTTACCCTCCGCGGCTCGGTTTGGGGCCGCAACTTACTCACGAGCAATTGATGAGTTCGATGCAGGCCACCATGGCCAAGCATAAGGGTGGGCCGGTCTGGCTGTTCGCTTATGGTTCGCTGATCTGGCGCCCCGAATGCTCGTCGACCCAGCGCATGCGTGCACGGGTTCACGGCTATCATCGGGGCTTGTACTTGTGGTCCCACGAGCACCGGGGCACGCCGGAGTCACCGGGTTTGGTGTTCGGGCTGGATCGCGGCGGTTCCTGCAGCGGGTTTGCCTACCGCTTGCCGGACGATCAACTGGAGGCCTCTCTTTACGCCTTATGGCAGCGCGAGATGCCTTACCCTTCTTACCGGCCACACTGGCTCAACTGCCGTCTGGAAGATGGCACTCAGGTGCAGGCGTTGGGGTTTGTGTTGGAGCGGCATTTGCCCAGCTACGCCGGCAACTTGCCCGATATCGTGCTTAACCACGTGCTGGAAAGCGCTTGCGGGCGTTACGGCACTACGCGCGATTATGTCGAGCAAACCGTTAACGCCCTGCGTAGCCACGCCATGCCAGATAAAAGCCTGGAGGCGCGGCTCAAGCGGTGCCAATCAAAGTCTGATTAGGCTTGCACTTCGCGAGACTGGCTGGCTACGTTCTTGTGACCCAGGGTGGGCGCCAGGAAGGCCATAGCCAGCACACAAGCAACGACCAGAAGAATGAATCCTCCGTCCCAGCCAAAGAAGTCCACGGTATAACCCATCAGTGCGCTAGCTGCGACCGAACCGCCCAAATAACCGAACAGGCCGGTGAAACCTGCCGCCGTGCCTGCTGCCTTCTTGGGAACCAGTTCCAGTGCTTGTAAGCCAACTAACATCACAGGGCCGTAGATCAAGAAACCGATCGCGAACAACGAAATGATATCGATCATTGGGTTGCCCGGCGGGTTCAGCCAGTAAACGATCGTCGCAACGGTCACCAATGCCATGAACACCATTCCGGTCAAGCCGCGGTTGCCACGAAAGACCTTGTCTGACATCCAACCGCACAGGAGCGTGCCAGGAATACCTGCCCACTCATAGACGAAGTACGCCCACGATGAACTGTTAAAGTCGAAGTGCTTGACCTCTTTGAGGTATGTCGGCGCCCAGTCCAGAATGCCGTAGCGCAGCAGATAGACGAACACGTTCGCCAAAGCGATGAACCAGAGCATTTTGTTACGTAGCACGTATTTGAAAAAAATGTCTTTGGCGCTGAATTCGTCTTCGTGGCTGGCGTCGTAGCCTTCCGGATAGTCATTCTTGTACTTCTCGATGGGCGGTAGGCCTGTCGATTGAGGTGTATCGCGCATCACAATAAATGCAAATACTGCGACCAGCAGTGCTACGGCGGCCGGTACGTAGAATTTGCTATGCCAGTCGTTAAACCAGCCCATGCCCAGAATCGCGAGTGGGCCTATCAGCCCACCGCCGATGTTGTGGGCGGTATTCCAAACCGAAACAACGCGGCCACGTTCCTTCTGCGACCACCAGTGCACCATTGTTCGCCCGCTTGGCGGCCAACCCATGCCTTGAGCCCAGCCGTTGATAAATAACAAAGTGAACATTATGGCGACACTGGACGTTGCCCAGGGTGCGAAACCGAAAATGAACATCACAGCGGCGGACATCACCAGGCCGAAGGGTAGAAAGTAACGAGGGTTTGAGCGGTCGGACACAATCCCCATGAGGAACTTGGACAAGCCATAGGCGATAGCAATTGCCGATACCGCCGTACCCAGTTGCCCTTTTGTATAACCCTGTGCCAATAAGTCCGGGACAGCCAAGGAAAAGTTTTTACGCACTAGGTAATAACCGGCGTAGCCGAAGAAAATACCGGCGAAAATCTGCCAGCGCAGGCGTCGGTAAGTGCTGTCTATTTTTTCTTCAGGCAGAGGCGCCTGATGTGCGGCAGGACGAAAGAAAGCAAACATTCAAGAGCTCCAAATTTCTTGTTTTGACTGCGGATGCGAATGTTACAGTTTCGTTACCGAAAATAGCATCGCCTCTTATCCGCAAACACAGGAAATGGGAGCAATTGCATGTTCTCTTATGAACATGTCGCGAATAGATAAGTGTGGGTCGGTATCAGTGCCCAAGGCCCATGGAGATCAACTGTGGGAGCTGGCTTGCCTGCGATTGCGGTCTGCCAGCTAAGTGTGTTTGGCTGACCCACCGCTATCGCAGGCAAGCCAGCTCCCACATTGGATTGCATTTCAAATCGATTAGCGGGTCTGGACGACAACCTTTCCGACAGCCCTGCGCTGCCCCAAGTCATTAATCGCCTGTGCCGCCTGCTCCAGCGGATACACCTGCGACACCAGCGGCTTCAATTTCCCCTCGGCGTACCAAGTAAACAACTGCTGGAAGTTCGCCGCATTGTCCTGCGGCTGGCGCTGGGCGAACGAGCCCCAGAACACCCCAACCACCGACGCGCCCTTGAGCAGCGCCAGGTTCACCGGCAGCTCGGGAATGCGTCCGCTGGCAAAACCGACCACCAACAGGCGGCCGTTCCAGGCAATGCCGCGCACGGCCTGGTCAAACAGGTCGCCGCCGACCGGGTCGTAGATCACATCGACACCGTTGCCGTCGGTCAGGCGCTTGATCTCATCCTTCAGGCTGGCTTCGCTGTAATTGATCAGCTCATCCGCACCGGCGGCCTTGGCCACGGCCAGTTTGTCGGCGCTGCTGGCGGCGGCGATCACGCGGGCGCCCATGGCTTTGCCGATTTCCACGGCGGCCAGGCCTACGCCACCGGAGGCACCGAGCACCAACAGGGTTTCGCCGGGTTGCAGGTTGGCCCGCTGTTTCAGCGCATGTATCGAGGTGCCGTAGGTCATGCTGAAGGCGGCGGCGGTGTTGAAATCCATGCTCGGCGGGATCGGCAGCACGTTATAACCAGGCACCGCGACCTGCTCGGCAAAGCTGCCCCAGCCGGTCAGGGCCATGACCCGGTCACCGACTTTCAGGTGACTGACCTTCTCGCCCACTTCACTGACCACGCCCGCCGCTTCGCCACCCGGCGAGAAAGGGAAGGGCGGCTTGAATTGGTATTTGCCCTCGATGATCAGCGTGTCCGGAAAATTCACCCCGGCCGCGTGCACGTCCAGCAGGATTTCGTTCTTCTTGATCGCGGGGCTGGCGATCTCTTCCAGCACCAGGGTTTCGGCGGGGCCGAAGGCTTTGCACAGCACAGCTTTCATCGGGCTATTCCTTTTGGTGTCGTGGCCGATAAGTGTAGGAGGGTACGCCCGTGGGTCAACGAGCATGCCCGGGCCTGATAAGTCGCCATAAGCTTGTGCTCAGCCTTGCTAGCGTTATGCTACCCGGCAACCGAATTTGAGGAATGAACCGTGAAAGCTTGGATCCTGTTGATGCTCGCCCTGACCTTGCCGATGGCAGCCCAGGCGGAAGAAGCGAAAGAAGGCGAAGCGCCGAAGGTCAGCTACATCAGCCTGACGCCGCCGTTCGTGGGTAACTACGGCCTGGACGGCAGCGCAAAGCTCAAGGTGTTCAAGGCTGACATCGCCCTGCGCGTGACCGGGCCTGAAGCTGCTGCCGCGGTCAAAGCCAACGATGCGTTGATCCGTAACCAACTGGTGGCGCTGTTTACCCAGCAGACCAACGAGGCCATGAGCACCGTTGAAGGCAAAGAAAAACTGCGCCAGGAAGCCCTGAAGCAAACGCAGCAAGTGATGAACGACGAAACCGGCAAGCCGATGGTGGAAGATTTGTTGTTCAACAACTTGATCATTCAGTAACCCGCAGTCTGTGTAGGAGTCGGTTTGTCGTGGCAAGCCCGCTCGCCACGACAAGCCCGCTCTTCACAATTAAGACGCCAGGCTCTTGCGAAACCTGGCCAACGCCACCGCAAAAAACACTAACCCAATCCCCGCCAGCGCCAGCAAATCCGGCCACACCACACTCACGCCCGCATCCCTGAACAGAATCGCCGCGCTCAAACTCACAAAGTGCGTCGACGGCGAGCCCTGCATCACCCACTGCAACCACTCGGGCATGCTGTCCAACGGCGTGCTACCGCCCGACAGCAACAGCATCGGGATAATCACCGGAATCGCCAGCAAGCCGAACTGCGGCGTCGAGCGCGCCAGGGTGGCGAGGAAGATCCCCAGCGCGGTACTCGCAAACAGATACAGTGCCGTCACAAACAGAAACAGGCTCAGCGATCCGGCCAACGGCACACCGAGCAAGCCTTTGACCACCAGCTCCAGCGACAGCCACGTACACAGCACCACCACCAGCATGTTGCTCCAGATTTTCGCCAGCATGATTTCCAGCGCGGTCAGCGGCAGCACCAGCAGATGGTCGAGCGTGCCGTGCTCACGTTCGCGCAGCAGCGCGGTGCCGGTGAGCACGATGGCGAGGATGGTGATGTTGTTGACGATCTGGATCACCGCCAGGAACCAGCCGCCTTCCAGGTTGGTATTGAACAGCGCGCGGGTGGTGAGCAGTGCGGGTGCCTTCTGGCTGGCGTCGGCCTGGCCGCTGTAGTTGAGCAACTCGCGCTGGAAAATCCGGCCGATATACCCCGCGCCCATAAATGCCTGGCTCATAGCCGTGGCATCCACGTTGACCTGCACACCCGGCTGGCGACCCGCTAACAGGTCAGCCTGAAAATTGGCCGGCACATTGATCACAAAGGTGTACTCGCCACTGTCCATGACCTTGTCCAGTTGGTCGTAGGCCAGCGGCGCAGGCGGCTGGAATTCGGGCGGTTGCAACGCCTCGGCCATCTGCCGCGAGAGCGCGCTGTGGTCTTCATCGACAAACGCCACACTGGCGTTGTGCACCCCAATTACCGAGCCGGCGGCGGGCATATAGATTGCGACCGTAAAGGCGTAGGCCAGAAACAGCAGCAATACACTGTCGTGACGCAGGCTGGTGAGTTCCTTGAGGCCCAGGCGCAGGATATGAGCGAGCTTGTGCATCAGGCCTCCTGCTTCTTGAGCATGATCAGGCTCAGCCCGGTGAACCCGACAAAAAACCCGAACAGCGCCAGGCACTGCGGCCATAACTGGCGCAGGTCCAGGGCCTTGGTGAACGTGCCCACGGCGATGTCCAGGAAATGCCCGGCCGGAAACAGCATGCCCATCGCTGCGGCCGCGCCTTCCAGGGATGAGCGCGGCACGATCAGCCCCGAGAACTGGATGGTCGGCAGGCTGGTGATGATCATGGTGCCGAGGATCGCCGCGATCTGCGTGCGCGTGAACGCCGAAATCAACAAGCCCATGCTGGTGGTGGCCAGCACATACAGCAGGCCGCCGAATGCCAACGCCAGGCCGCTGCCCTTGAACGGCACACCGAACAGCCAGCGGTTCATCGCCACCAACAGCGCCAGGTTGACCAGGCTCACGGCCAGGTACGGCGCCTGTTTGCCCAGCAGGAACTCCAGGCGGGTCAGTGGCGTGGCGTAGAAGTTAGTGATCGAGCCCAGCTCTTTTTCACGCACGATGCCCAGTGCAGTGAGCATCGCCGGAATAAACGCCAGGATCAGCGCCATCACGCCGGGGCCGATGGCATTCACGCTGACCACGTCCTGGTTGTAGCGAAAACGTGTTTCCAGCTTGGCGGCGGCTTGGTTGCTGTGGGGCAGGCTGCTCAGTTCGGCGAGTTGCTGAAGGTTGCCTTGATGGACGGCTTCCACATAGTTACGGCTGGTTTCCGCGCGAAACGGCATGCCACCGTCGATCCATGCGGCCACGGTGGGTTGGCGGCCGGCGTACAGGTCGCGGCCAAAACCCGGCGGGACTTCCAGGGCCAATTTGATTTCCGAGCGTTGCAGGCGCCGGTGCAGTTCGCTCGCATCGCGAATCGGCGCCTGCTCGGCGAAGTAGCGCGAACTGCGGAAGGCTTCGAGGTAGGCGCGGCTTTGTGGGGTCTGGTCCTGGTCATAGACGGCGAAAGCCAGATTCTCCACGTCCAGGGAAAT
This sequence comes from Pseudomonas sp. R76, assembly GCF_009834565.1. GTDB lineage: Bacteria > Pseudomonadota > Gammaproteobacteria > Pseudomonadales > Pseudomonadaceae > Aquipseudomonas. Next base: position 6,476,423 of record NZ_CP019428.1, on the reverse strand, counting down.
CCCGTAGCCGAAGATCACCATCATGAACATCGCCCCGAGCAAGGCAAAGGCCATGCGCACTTTGTCGCGCAGCAGCTCCTTGCCCTCTCGGCTGGCTACGGCCAATAGCCGTGAGAGGCTGAAGCCGCGTTTACTGACGGGCGGCGGGCTGCTTTCGCTGACGGTTTTGCTCGGCGCGGCGGGCTCGGGTTCGCCTTGGGCCTGCTCCAGGCAGGTGACGAACGCAGCTTCCAGGGTGTCGCCATTGAATTGCTTTTGCAGTGCATTGGGTGTGTCACACGCCAGCACCTTGCCCGCGTGCATCAGGGAAATGCGGTCGCAGCGCTGGGCTTCGTTCATGAAATGGGTGGACAGGAAAATCGTCACGCCCTGCTCGCGGGACAGTTCAATCAGCAGCCGCCAGAAATCATCCCGCGCCGCCGGGTCGACGCCCGAAGTTGGCTCATCGAGGATCAGCACTTCCGGGCGATGCAGCACCGCCACGGCCAATGACAGGCGCTGGCGCAGGCCGAGGGGTAATTCGCCGGAAGGTTGCTCAGCCACGCTGCCGAGGGCGAAGCGTTGGATCAACTCATCGATACGCGTGCGGCTATCGGCCTTGGGCAAGTCGAACAGTTGCGCATGCAGTACCAGGTTTTGCACAACGCTGAGTTCGCCATACAGCGAGAAACTCTGCGACATAAACCCCACACGCTTGCGGGTCGCCAGGTCCTTGGCATTCACCGGGTTGCCGAGCAGCGTGGCACTGCCCTCGGTGGCCGGCATCAGGCCGGTGAGGACCTTCATCGTGGTGGTTTTGCCGCAGCCGTTGGAGCCGAGAAAACCAAAGATCTCGCCGCGTCCAATCGCGAAGCTGACCTTGTTCACTGCCGTGAAATCACCAAAGCGCAGGGTCAGGTCGTGAGCTTCGATGGCGATGTCGGTATTGCCGCTTTCGCGTGGCGGAATCACCAGTGGCTGGTTGTTATGGGCGCTGTCGCCCTGGAAGTGGGTGAAGGCTTCATCCAGTTTGCCGCTGGGTGTTGCGCCTGCCAGCTCGCTGCTCAGGCCGTCGGCAATGAGCTTGCCGCGATCGAGCATCAGGCAATGCTCGAACTGTTCGGCCTCTTCCATGTAGGCCGTGGCCACCAGCAGCGTCAGTTGCGGGCGTTCGCGGCGTACGCTGTCGACCAATTCCCAGAAGCGCCGGCGCGACAGTGGGTCGACGCCGGTAGTGGGTTCGTCGAGGATCAACAGGTCCGGGTCGTGGATCAGCGCGCAGCACAAACCGAGCTTCTGTTTCATACCGCCGGACAACTTTCCGGCCGGTCGCTCGGCGAAGCGCGCGAGGTCGGTGGCCAGCAGCAAGTTGTGCATGCGCTGTTCGCAATCGGCTTTCGACAGGCCAAACAGCGTGGCGAAGAAACGGATGTTCTCGCTGATGGACAATTCGGGATACAGGTTGCCGCCCAGGCCTTGGGGCATGAAGGCGATGCGCGGGTAGAGGCTGTTGCGATGGCGACGGTCTTCGATGGAGCCGCCGAGCACCTCAAGCTGGCCTGCCTGCAGCTTTTTAACCCCGGCGATCAACCCCAGCAGGCTCGACTTGCCCGCGCCATCCGGGCCGATCAGCCCGCAGCGCGTACCCGCGGGCAGGCTGAAGGCGATGTCGACCAGTGCCTGTTGCTTGCCGTAGCGGTGGTTGATGCCGGTGGCGTGCAGCGCCAGGCCGGTCATTGCAGGTTGGCCGGCCAGTCGATATCCGCTGTGCGCACATAACCGGCGCCGGGCATGCCCGGTTTGGCTTGCGGCACGGCGCTGGGTTGGGTCAGGCGCAGTTTGACGCGGAACACCAGCTTCTGGCGTTCGTCACGGGTTTCTACTTCCTTGGGCGTGAACTGCGATTTGGCCGCGACAAAACTGATTTTGGCCGGCAACGGCTGCTGGGGCAGGGCGTCGAGCAGGATGCGCGCTTCACTGCCGACGGTCAGGCGACCGGTGACGGAGGCGGGCAAGTAAAGGTTCATGTATTGATCATTCGGATCAATCAGCAACAACACGCGACCGCCCGCGCCGAGCACTTCGCCCGGTTCGGCCAGGCGTAACTGGATGATGCCGTCGATGGGCGCGCGCAGGCTGCTGTTGTCGATTTCGCTGGTGAGCTGCGCTACCTGGGCCTGGGCGGCGCCGATGGCCGCCTTTACCGCGTTGACCTGGGCCTGCGCGGCAATCACCGCAGCATTGCCGGTGTTCTGGCGCGCTTGCTGCTGGTCGATCAACTGGCTGCTGGCGAAGCCGCGCTTGTACAGCTCCTGGGTGCGCTTGAGTTCCTGGTTGGCCAACAGTTGCTCGCTTTGGCGCAACTGCACGTTGGCCTCGGCGGCGGCGAAGTTTTCCTTGGCGCGCAGCACTTCGGCTTCGGCCTGGGCGCGTTGGGCTTCGAGGGTGCGGGTGTCCATGCGCGCAAGCAATTGGCCCTTGAGCACCTTGTCGCCTTCATCCACACGCACTTCGGCCAGGCGCCCGGGGATCTTGGCGGCGATCTGTACTTCGGTGGATTCCAGGCGCCCGTTGCCCATGCTCAAGCCCGTGGGCAGGCGGTCCTGGGTGGATCGCCAAAAACCGAAGCCGCCGGCGCCCAGCAACAGGGCGATCAGGGCAACGGCAAATAGGCGTGACATAGAACGGTTGGTAGACATGGCTGCATCCTGCGGCATTAGCATCCTAGTTTGACCGGTATCGACCGAGGGGCCGTTGATACCGGTCAAATGAAGCGCAAGCCTAACCCGCTTGGCACGCAGATGCATGCGCCAGAAGTGTGACCGCAGGGTTCTGCCTTTTCAGCGCAGGGCGAGCACCGCTGCCCATTGCTCGGCGGTCACCGGCATCACCGACAACCGGCTGCCTTTTTGCACCAAAGGCAACTCGGCGAGCGCGGTTTGTTGTTTCAAATACCCCAGGCCCAGCACTTTTGGAAACGTCTCGACGTGCGCCACGTTGATTGCGCTCCAAGGGTTTTTCTCGGTGCTGGCCTTGGCGTCGAAATAGTGGCTTTCAGGTTCCAGCGCAGTCGGGTCCGGGTAGGCGGCCTCGATGATTTTGCCGATACCGGCAATGCCCGGCTCGGGGCAGCTGGAGTGGTAGAAGAAAAACTCATCACCAACGGCCATGGCACGTAGGAAATTGCGCGCCTGGTAGTTGCGAACCCCATCCCAGCGGGCTTCGCCGAGCTTTTCCAGGCCGTTGATGGAGAGTTCGTCGGGCTCGGATTTCATCAGCCAGTAGGCCATTTTTGGGCTCCTGAAAAAGGCATTGGGCAAGTTGTCAGGCAATTCCATGACAAACCGACAGTCGGTTGGCGCCAAGGTTTGCGTGTTGGTTCACGTTACCGCAGAATGCCCGCTTTTAAGCTTGACGCAGCTGCAACGGACTACTTTGGAACGTTGTTGTCATCGTGTACGAGGTGCCTGAAGGGGGGCAATCGATGCAACGTAAACCGGATTTACTATGGATTTTGGTTATTTTGTTTGGTCTGGGCGTCGTGACCACCGGGTATGCGCAAAGCTTGTGGTCGAACAAGACCGATGCGCCCGTTGAACTGGCTCAGCAGCAGCCACAACCGTTCAAGCGTTAACACCTTTTCAAGGCGTCTGACTGCAGCGACGTTTCTGCGACATACCACTGCTTATCGGTGACAGTGCCTGCCAGCGGCACGTCCCAGCTCGCTTGCGCCAAGCGCTCGACCTTCTGACATTCATGGGCCAGCCCCAGCAGCATCGGCTTGCGCCAGCTTTGGCGCCGAGCGAGGTAGGCCAGGCTGCGGTCGTAAAAACCGCCGCCCATGCCCAAACGCCCACCCACATCATCGAAGCCCACCAGTGGCAGCAGCACCAGATCGAGCGCCCATACCTGGCGTTGGCGATTGGCGTTCACGCGTGGCTCCAGAATGCGAAAACGGTTGGGCAGCAACTTATCCCCAGGCCGTACGCGCTGGAACACCATCTTGGTGCGGGGCCAGGCGCTGAGCACCGGCAGGTAAGTAGCCTTGCCCCGGCGCTGAGCGGCGCGCAGCAGCAAGCGCGGATCGATTTCACCGTCCGTCGGTAGATACAAAGAGATATGTTTGGCCCGGCGAAACAGCGGGTGCTGTGCCAGTTGCCGATACAGGCCATGTGCTGCCTGGCGCTGCTCGCTCGGCGTCAGGGCGCGGCGGGCTTTGCGCAACATGCGTCGAAGTTGCGGACGGGAAAGCGGCGCAGGTTCGGTCATGGTTTTTCGGCTCATAAAACAATGCCAGTCCTGGGACTGGCATTGAGTTTGGGAATTCAGGCTCCCCGACAGAGCCGCTGTCGACTTAGCCCTTGAACCCGAAAGTTCAAGGTGGAAGATGCAGTAGGCTTTAAGGCTTTCCGTCTAGCGGACATGCACACCAGCCCAACGTGCAACTTCCAGGGTAGTGCGAATCGGCTCAGGGACATCGCCGACTGGCAAACACGCCAGGGAGTGGGGCGAGTATACCTTAAACAGTCTCGGCAATCAGCCCTTGGGTGGCTCTGGATCGGTAGAAAGTACCAGATCGACGCGTTCCAGCAGGTCACGCACTTGCTCGCGCGTCGAGCCGCTGGCCTGCACGTCAGGCCGTTCCTGCTTATGCAGCAAATCGTGGGTAATGTTCAGCGCGGCCATCACAGCGATGCGGTCGGCGCCAATGACTTTGCCGCTGCTGCGGATTTCACGCATCTTGCCATCCAGGTAGCGGGCAGCACTCACCAGGTTGCTGCGTTCTTCCTGGGGGCAGATGATCGAATATTCTTTGTCGAGGATCTGCACGGTAACGCTATTGCTTGAACTCATGAGTCTTGCTCCAGGGCCTTCAGGCGCGAAATCATCGATTCGACCTTACGCCGGGCGATTTCGTTTTTTTCAATGAGGTGAGCGCGTTCCTCGCGCCAGGTCTTTTCCTGAGCTAATAGGAGTCCGTTTTGACTCTTAAGTTGCTCGACCCGATCAATTAGCAACTCGAGTCTGGCCATCAGCGCTTGCAGGTCGGTGTCTTCCATTGGGTTCCACTGGATTTGTCTGATGAATGGCAACTGCAGGGTAAACGATCTGACGCCCTCGATAGTCTTGGTACGTCTGCCGGTGCTAGGATACAGCGCTTCATTCTAGACATTGCGCCGTCTGGCGCCTAGCTCACCATGCCTATTCAGAACTCCCCGTACGACGCTTTTTCCAAACTGCTGAGCTCCAGCGGTCATCCTTGCTCGCCTGCCGAACTGCACGGCGTGCTGTTGGGCCGCAGTTGCACCGGTGTTGGCTTTGATGCCGACAACTGGCTGGCGGATGTGGCCGAGCTGCTGGAAACCGAGCCGACCGAGAACGTGCGTAATGCGCTGATCGGCCTGCAAGAAATGGTCAAAGGCGAGCTGACCGGTGATGACGTCACCGTGGTCCTGCTGCTGCCGACCGACGACGCGCCGCTCACCGAACGCGCTGCCGCGCTGGGCCAATGGTGCCAGGGCTTCCTCCACGGTTTCGGCGTGAACGCCGGCGGCCTGGAACTGAGCACCGACGCCAAGGAAGTGCTGCAAGACCTGGCAGCGATCTCCCAGGTGCAAGACGCCCTGGAAGAGTCCGAAGACGGTGAAGGCGACTACATGGAAGTGATGGAATACCTGCGCGTCGCGCCGCTGCTGCTGTTCACCGAGACCAAGAAATCTGCTGAGCCCGCCGCACCCAAGCCGTCGCTGCACTAAGTAAGGAAGCCCATCTGCCCATGATCCATATCCCGAAAGCGGAATACACCCGTCGCCGCAAGGCGCTCATGGCGCAGATGGAACCCAACAGCATCGCGATCTTGCCGGCCGCCGCCGTGGCGATCCGCAACCGTGATGTCGAGCATGTTTACCGCCAGGACAGCGACTTCCAGTACCTCAGCGGTTTCCCCGAGCCCGAAGCGGTGATCGTGCTGATGCCCGGTCGCCAGCACGGCGAGTACGTGCTGTTCTGCCGCGAGCGCAATGCCGAACGCGAATTGTGGGACGGCCTGCGCGCCGGCACCGAAGGCGCGATTCGTGACTTTGGCGCCGACGACGCGTTCCCCATCACCGATATCGACGACATCCTGCCCGGCCTGATCGAAGGCCGTGACCGGGTGTACTCGGCCATGGGCAGCAACGCCGAATTCGACCGGCATGTGATGGAGTGGATCAACGTGATCCGCTCTAAAGCGCACCTCGGCGCCCAGCCACCGAACGAATTTGTTGCCCTGGATCACCTGCTTCACGACATGCGCCTGTATAAATCGGCGGCAGAAGTGAAGGTGATGCGCGAGGCTGCGCGAATTTCCTGTGCGGCTCATGTGAAGGCGATGCAGGCCAGCCGCGCCGGGTTGTATGAGTTCAGCCTGGAAGCCGAGCTGGATTACGAATTCCGCAAGGGCGGCGCGAAGATGCCGGCCTATGGCTCCATCGTCGCTGCCGGGCGTAACAGTTGCATCCTGCATTACCAGCAGAATGACGCCGTGCTCAAGGACGGCGATCTGGTGCTGATCGACGCCGGTTGCGAGATCGACTGCTACGCCAGCGACATCACCCGCACCTGGCCGGTCAGCGGTAAGTTTTCGCCCGAGCAAAAGGCGATCTACGAGATTGTGCTGGCCTCCCAGGAAGCCGCCTTTGCCGAGATCGCGCCGAACAAACATTGGAACCAGGCCCATGAGGCGACGGTGCGTGTCATCACCGCCGGGCTGGTGAAGCTGGGGCTGTTGCAAGGCGACGTCGACGAGTTGATCGCCAGCGAAGCCTATCGCGCCTTCTATATGCACCGCGCCGGCCATTGGCTGGGCATGGATGTGCATGATGTGGGCGAATATAAAGTGGGCGGCGAATGGCGGGTGCTGGAAGTCGGCATGGCCTTGACCGTGGAACCCGGCATCTATATTTCGCCGGACAACCAGAACGTGGCGAAGAAATGGCGTGGCATTGGCGTACGCATCGAGGACGACGTGGTAGTGACCAAGCAAGGCTGTGAAATTCTGACCGGCGGCGTGCCCAAGACCGTCGCCGAGATTGAAGCGCTGATGGCGGCTGCCCGATGAGCCGGGTCAACCTGGCCATTATCGGCGGCGGCCTGGTGGGCGCCAGCCTGGCGTTGGCGTTGCAGGCAGGCGCCAAGGCGCGTGGCTGGAAGATCGTGCTGATCGAACCGTTTGCGCCGGGTGACAGCTACCAGCCGAGCTACGACGCGCGTTCGTCGGCGTTGTCTTACGGCGCTCGGCAGATTTATCAGCGCTTGGGTTTGTGGCAGGACATTTCCCGCCGCGCCGAGCCGATCAAACAGATTCACGTGTCGGACCGTGGCCGCTTCTCCACCGCGCGCCTGTCCGCCATGGAAGAGGGCGTGCCAGCCCTCGGCTATGTGGTGGAAAACGCATGGCTCGGCCAGTGCCTGTGGCAAGGCCTGGACAAAGAAGTGGTCAGTTGGCGTTGCCCGGCGGAAGTCACCCGCATGGAGCCGCTGCCCGATGGCTATCGCCTGACTCTCAACGATGAAACCGTGCTGGAGTGCGACCTCGCGGTGCTGGCCGACGGCGGCCGCTCCGGTTTGCGCGAGCAATTGGGCATCGGCGTGAAAACCCGGCCCTACAACCAAAGCGCGCTGATCGCCAACATCACCCCAAGCGAAGCCCACAATGGTGAGGCCTTCGAGCGTTTTACCGATGAAGGCCCGATGGCCTTGCTGCCGCTGCCGGACAACCGCTGCGCGCTGGTGTGGACGCGCATCGGCATGGACGCCCAGCGCCTGGCCAACCTCGATGAGCGCAGCTTCCTCAGTGAATTGCAGGGCGTGTTCGGCTACCGCCTGGGCACCTTGAAACAAGTCGGCGCGCGGCACCTGTACCCGCTGACGCTGGTGGAAGCCGAAGAACAAGTGCGCTCGCACCTGGCCGTCCTCGGCAACGCCGCCCACAGCCTGCACCCGATTGCCGGGCAGGGGTTCAACCTGTCCCTGCGTGACGCGAACGCCTTGGCCGAAGCCTTGCTGGCCGGGCCGGCGGTGGCGGGCGATTTGGCGACCCTGCAAAGCTATCGCGAGCGTCAGCACTTGGACCAGAAGCTCACCGTGGGCTTCTCCGATCAAGTCACGCGCCTGTTTGGCAGTGCCCAGCCGTTGGTGGCCTTGGGCCGCAACATGGGCCTGCTCGGCCTGGACCTGTTGCCGCCGGCCAAACGCTGGTTCGCCCGTCAGGCCATGGGCCTGGGCACGCGCCCCGATGCGTAACTGGCTGACCCGCCGCCTGGGCAAGGCGCGGCTGTTGCGCTGGGTTATGTCCTTGTACCCGCCGTACCTGGGCGCGGGAGTTCGGGTGCAAGAACTCAGCGCCGACTTCCGCCATGTCAAGGTGCGCATGGGCCTGGGCTGGTACAACCGCAACTACGTCGGCACGCAATTCGGCGGCAGCCTGTATTCGATGGTCGACCCGTTCTATATGTTGCTGCTGATGGAAAACCTGGGCCGCGACTACATCGTCTGGGACAAAGCCGCGAGCATCGACTTTGTGTCGCCGGGCAAAGGCCCGGTGTATGCCGAGTTCTCCATCGACGAGGCCTTGCTGGACGAGATCCGCAGGCAGACCGAAGGTGGCGAGAAATACTTGCCTCACATCCAGGTGCAGATTCATGACGGCTCCGGCACCTTGGTGGCGCGGGTCGACAAAACCCTTTACGTGCGGCGCAAGCCGCCAGCAAAGCAGGCTTAAAGCATGGACATGCGCGCAGATGTGCTGATTGTCGGGGCCGGAATGGTCGGGAGCGCCCTGGCGCTGGCGTTGCAGGGCAGTGGCCTGCAGGTGTTGTTGCTGGATGGCAGCCCGCTGAGCGTCAAACCGTTCGACCAGGATGCGGCCTTCGAACCCCGCGTAAGCGCCTTGTCGGCTGCCAGCCAGCGCATTCTTGAGCGCCTCGGCGTGTGGGACGGCATCGTCTCGCGGCGCGCCAGCCCTTACGGCGACATGCAAGTGTGGGACGGCAGCGGCACCGGTCAGATCCACTTTTCGGCCGCCAGCGTGCATGCCGAAGTGCTCGGGCATATCGTCGAGAACCGCGTGGTTCAGGATGCCTTGCTCGACCGCCTGCACGACTGCGACCTGGGCCTGTTGGCCAATGCACGCCTGGAACAGATGCGCCGCTCCGGCGATGAATGGCTGCTGACCCTGGCCGACGGCCGCAAATTGCGCGCGCCGCTGGTGGTGGCTGCCGACGGTGCCAACTCCGCCGTACGTCGCCTGACCGGCACCGCCACGCGCGAGTGGGATTACCTGCATAACGCCATCGTCACCAGCGTGCGCAGCAGCCAGGCGCACCAGCGCACGGCGTGGCAACGCTTTACCGACACCGGCCCGCTCGCCTTTCTGCCGTTGGTGCGCGATGGGCAAGAGGATTGGTGCTCGATCGTCTGGTCGACCACACCGGCTGAGTCCGAACGCCTGATGGCGCTGGATGACGACAGCTTCTGCCGTGAACTGGAGCGCGCCTTTGAAGGGCGACTCGGCACGGTGATCAGCGCCGACCCGCGTGTGTGTGTGCCTTTGCGTCAACGTCACGCCAAACGCTATGTGGCCGAAGGCCTGGCGCTGATCGGCGACGCCGCCCACGTGATCCACCCGTTGGCGGGGCAGGGCGTGAACCTGGGTTTCCTTGATGCGGCGGTGCTGGCCGAAGTGCTGCTGGCGGCGACCGAACGCGGCGAGCGCCTGGCGGATGTGAAGGTGCTGAGCCGTTACGAGCGTCGGCGCATGCCGCACAATCTCGCGCTGATGGCCGCGATGGAAGGTTTTGAACGGTTGTTCCAGGCCGATCAGCTGCCACTGCGCTGGTTGCGTAATGCCGGGTTGAAACTGGTCGACCAGATGCCGGAAGCCAAAGCCGTCTTCGTCCGCCAGGCCTTGGGTTTGACAGGCGATCTCCCGGAGCTGGCCAAACCCTGAACTTGAAATACCAACCCTTGTGGGAAAGAGCTGTGCAACATCTGGTAACGCCTGCACCGAGCGCCACCAAATGTGAGTCCCTATCATTTGCTTTCAATTTGCATATGAGAGACCGCACCCATGTTGGCACCCAAACGCCTCCTGACTGCCCTGGCACTCACCCTTATCGGCAGCACCACCGTGCAGGCAGCCGACGAAGTCGTGGTCTACTCCTCGCGCATCGATGAACTGATCAAGCCGGTGTTCGACGCCTACACCAAAAAGACCGGCGTGCAGGTCAAGTTCATCACCGACAAGGAAGCCCCGCTGATGCAGCGGATCAAGGCCGAAGGCGAAAACGCCACGGCTGACCTGCTGCTCACCGTTGATGCCGGCAACCTCTGGCAAGCCGAACAGATGGGCATTTTGCAGCCGTTCACCTCCGAGGTGATCGACAAGAACATTCCCCTTCAATACCGCTCTTCGAACCACGCCTGGACCGGCTTGAGCCTGCGCGCGCGGACCATCGCCTATTCCACCGACCGGGTAAAACCGGGTGACCTGACCACTTACGAAGCCCTGGCCGACAAGCAATGGGAAGGCCGCTTGTGCCTGCGCACAGCGAAGAAGGTCTACAACCAATCGCTGACCGCCACGCTGATCGAAACCCATGGCGCGGCCAAGACCGAAGAAATCGTCAAAGGCTGGGTCAACAACCTGTCCACCGATGTGTTCTCCGATGACATCGCCGTGCTCGAAGCCATCAACGCCGGGCAGTGCGACGTGGGTATCGTCAACACCTACTACTACGGCCGCCTGCACAAGCAGAAGCCGGACCTGGCAGTGAAGCTGTTCTGGCCGAACCAGGGCGACCGTGGTGTACACGTGAACCTGTCGGGCATCGGCCTGACCAAGCACGCGCCGCACCCGGAAGCCGCCAAGGCCTTGGTGGAATGGATGACCACGCCTGAGGCGCAGAAGATCTTTGCCGATGTGAACCAGGAATTCCCGGCCAACCCGGCCGTGCCGCCGTCGGCGGAAGTGGCGACCTGGGGCAAGTTCGTGGCCGACACCTTGCCGGTGGAAGTGGCGGGCAAGCGCCAGGCCGAGGCGATTCGGTTGATGGATCGCGCTGGCTGGAACTAAGTACAATTTGTAAGACGCCGCCGATCTAAATGTGGGAGCGGGCTTGCTCGCGAATGCGTCGTGTCAGTCGATACATGTGTGACTGATACACCGCTTTCGCGAGCAAGCCCGCTCCCACTTTGGTTCGAGGTGACGTCTAAATCATCATTTCTTAGAGAGCTTTTTCTTGGCCCACCCCGCCCAACGCCGCTGGTACCTGCCGGTCTTCACCGTCGCCGCCCTGGTGCTGCTGCCGCTGAGCGTGCTGTTGCTGTCCTGGCAAAGCATCGATCAACAGATCTGGTCCCATCTGTGGGAAACCCAGATGCCACGCCTGCTGGGCAACACCTTGACGCTGGTGCTGGGCGTCGGCGTCGGCGTGACGCTATTGGGCGTAAGCCTGGCCTGGTTGACCAGCCTCTGCGAATTCCCTGGGCGGCGCTGGCTCGACTGGGCGTTGATGTTGCCCTTCGCGATTCCGGCCTACGTACTGGCTTTTGTGTTTGTCGGCTTGCTGGATTTTTCGGGGCCAGTGCAAACCTTGCTGCGCGAGTGGTTTGGCAACGGCCTGCGCCTGCCACGTGTACGTTCCACCAGCGGCGTGATCATCGTGTTGGTGCTGGTGTTCTATCCCTACGTCTACCTGCTGGCGCGTACGGCGTTTTTGGCTCAGGGCAAAGGCCTCATGGAAGCGGCGCGGGTGCTGGGACAATCGCCCTGGCAAGCGTTCTGGCGCGTGGCGTTGCCCATGGCACGGCCGGCGATCGGTGCCGGTGTCGCCCTGGCGTTGATGGAGACCCTGGCGGATTTCGGCGCTGTCTCGGTGTTCAACTTCGACACCTTCACCACGGCCATCTACAAAACCTGGTACGGCTTTTTCAGCCTTTCCAGCGCCGCCCAGCTGGCCAGTCTGTTGCTGTTGGTGGTGATGCTGGTGCTCTACGGCGAACGGCGTGCTCGCGGGGCCAGCCGCCCGAGCAATGAGCGGCCACGGGGCAAGGCGTTGTATCACCTGCGTGGGGTCAAGGCAGCGGCAGCCAGCACGTGGTGTGGCTTGGTATTCGCCTGCGCCTTTGTCATCCCGATGCTGCAGTTGGTCGCCTGGTTCTGGCAGCGTGGGCGGTTTGATCTGGATGAGCGCTATACCGGTTTGATTGTCCACACCCTTTATCTGGGCGGCATCGCGGCGCTGATTACGGTCAGCGTGGCGTTGATATTGGCCTTTGCCAACCGCCTGGCGCCGACCCGGGCGATTCGCTCCGGCATCAGCCTGGCCAACGTCGGCTATGCCTTGCCGGGTTCGGTGCTGGCGGTGTCGATCATGTTGGCGTTCAGCTACCTGGACCGTGAGCTGGTGGTGCCGTTGTCGGGCTGGCTCGGCGGCGCGGGCAAGCCCTTGTTGCTGGGCAGCCTGTCGGCATTGGTGCTGGCCTATCTGGTGCGATTCCTGGCGGTGGCCTATGGGCCGCTGGAAAACAGCCTCGCGCGAATCCGCCCGTCGTTACCCGAAGCAGCCCGCAGCCTTGGGGTGAGTGGGCCGCGACTGTTTTGCAAAGTGTATCTGCCACTCTTGCTGCCGGGCACGTTGAGCGCGGCGCTGTTGGTGTTTGTCGATGTGCTCAAGGAAATGCCCGCGACCCTGCTGATGCGCCCGTTTGGCTGGGACACCCTGGCGGTCCGGATCTTTGAAATGACCAGTGAAGGTGAATGGGCGCGCGCCTCGTTGCCGGCGTTGACGCTGGTGTTGGTGGGCCTGTTGCCAGTGATCGGCTTGATCCGACGCTCGGCACGACAAATCGGTTAGGTGCCAGTCCTACAGCTTGCAGCTACAATGCGCGGCATTCGGTGCGCTCCGTCTTTCGGAGCGAGTCGCTGTATGCAGCTGCAGGCCTTGTAATCCAGGGCTTTCAGCGCAAACAGCAACTCTGCGCATCTTCGCCAAGCCCGGAAGGAGAAACCCATGGGACAGCGTACGCCTCTGTATGACCTGCATCTCGCCCTCGGCGCGAAAATGGTCGATTTTGGCGGTTGGGATATGCCTTTGCATTACGGCTCGCAAGTTGAAGAACACCATCAGGTGCGACGTGACTGTGGGGTGTTCGATGTATCTCATATGACCGTGATTGATGTCACAGGCCTTCAGGCCAAGGAATGGCTCCAGCGCCTGCTGGCCAATGATGTCGATCGTTTGCATGGCTGCGGCCGTGCGCTTTACAGCGCCATGCTCAACGAGCAGGGCGGCGTGGTGGACGACATGATCGTCTACCGCACCGAAGCCGGTTACCGGCTGGTGGTCAACGCGGCTACGCGTGACCAGGATATGGCCTGGATGCAGGCGCAGTTGGGCCATTACGCGGCGCACCTGCATGAGCGGTCCGAGCTGGCGATGCTCGCTATCCAGGGCCCGCACGCCCGGCAGAAAATCGCCGAGCTGGTCACCCAGTCTCGCGGCACGCTTATCCACCAGCTCAAGCCCTTTGAAGGCCAGGCCGACGGCGATTGGTTTATCGCCCGCACAGGCTATACCGGTGAAGATGGCCTGGAGATTGTCCTTCCCGCTGATCAGGCGCCTGGGTTTTTCAACGACCTGGTCGGTGCCGGTATTTCACCCATCGGCCTGGGCGCCCGCGATACCTTGCGCCTGGAGGCCGGTATGAACCTGTATGGCCAGGATATCCACCAGAATGTTTCGCCCCTGGCGGCCAACATGGCCTGGAGCATTGCCTGGGAGCCTGCCGAGCGCCAATTCATTGGCCGCGCGGCTTTGGAGGCGGAAAAGGCTGCCGGTGTGCAGTTCAAACTGGTCGGGCTGGTGCTGGAAGAACGTGGGGTTTTACGCGCTCACCAAGTGGTTCGTATCGCCAATGTTGGCGAAGGGGAGATCACCAGTGGTAGTTTCTCTCCTACGCTAAGCAAATCCATTGCACTGGCGCGCGTGCCGACGGCAACTGCTGATCGGGCCGAAGTGGAAATCCGTGGCAAGTGGTATCCGGTTCGAGTGGTCAAACCGACCTTCGTGCGTCATGGCAAAACCTTGATCTAACTATTTCCGGCAGGCCTAAGGCCGCTGACATTTCTTCTTGAGGACACAGACTATGAGCGATATCCCTGCCGACCTGCGTTTTGCCGAAAGTCACGAATGGGCCCGTCTGGAAGCTGACGGCACCGTGACCGTCGGTATCTCTGACCATGCTCAGGAAGCGTTGGGTGATGTGGTGTTTGTTGAATTGACCGAAGTCGGCAACGTGTTTGCTGCTGAAGGTCAGGCGGGTGTGGTCGAGTCGGTGAAAGCCGCTTCGGATATCTACTCGCCGATTGCCGGCGAAGTAATCGCGGTGAACGACGCTCTGAGCGGCGAGCCTGAGCTGTTGAACTCCGACCCGTACGGCGCCTGGATCTTCAAGCTCAAGCCAAGCAACCCGGCTGATCTGGAAAAACTGCTGGATGCCGCTGGCTACAAAGCTGCTATCGGCGAATAAACGCAAATAGTTGGAACAGCACAAACCAGTGTGAGAGCTGGCTTGTGTGGGAGTCGGGCTTGCCCGCGATGCAGACAACTCGGTGTGTCAGTCACACCGTGGTGAAGCTATCGCAGGCAAGCCAGCTCCCACACACCTGGCGTATTTGGATTTAACCCGCTTTCAACACCGCTTTTACCGCTGCCACCGACCGCTCCACGTCCGCCTCTGTCATAGCTGTGAACATCGGCAACGACACGATCAAGCGCCCTACACGCTCCGACACCGGGAACATGCCTTCCTTGAAACCCTGCGCCCGATAGAGGCTCAGCAGGTGGATCGGCGGGTAGTGATAGCCAATGCCGACGCCATGGGCTTGCATCTGCTCCATGAGCGTCGCGCGGGCGGGCAGGCCGTCCTGACGCTCCGGCAACACCAGCTGGAACAGGTGCCAGTTGCTGTTCTCGAAATCCGCTGGCGGCAGTTGTGCGCCATATTGCTCTTCGAAGTCACTGCCGAAGCACTTGAAATAGTGCCGCGCCAGGTTCTGGCGATGTGCCGTGATCTTCTCGATGTGGGCGAACTGGCCCAGGCCGATGGCCGCTGCAATGTCGGTCATGTTGAACTTGCCGCCCAACACATCCACGTCCAAGCCGTCGAAGCCGGTACGGGTAACGCCCTGCAGGCGATATTTTTCCGCCAGGCGGGCCTCCTCGGCATTGTTCAATACCAGGCAACCCCCTTCCGAGGAGGTGATGTTCTTGTTGGCCTGGAAGCTGAACGACACGAAGTCGCCGGTGGCGCCAATACGTTCGCCATCCCAGCTGGATCCCAAGGCCTGAGCCGCATCTTCAACGATGCGCAGGTTGTACTTGTTGGCCAGTGCGTACAGCATCGGCATGTCCAGAGGCAGGCCTGCCAGGTAGACCGGGATGATTGCTTTGGTACGCGGGGTAATCGCGGCTTCCACTTGGGCCAGGTCGATATTGCGGGTGACCGGGTCGATATCGGCAAACACCGGCGTGGCGCCTACTTCGAGAATCACGTTGGCCGTGGCGACCCAGGAGATCGGCGTGGTGATCACTTCGTCGCCAGGGCCAATGCCGGCGATGCGCAAGGCAATCTCCATGGTGCAGGTGCCGGAGTTGAAGGTGCGCACCGGGCGGCCGCCAAAGTATTCCGACAGTTGCGCTTCAAATGCCTGCACTTTCGGCCCGCTGGTGATCCAGCCCGAGCGCAGTACATCGCCGACCGCCGAGATGGTGGCTTCATCGATGGTAGGTTTGGAGAACGGCAGAAAGGGCTGTTGGCTCATAACGACGAAGGCATCCGTTTCAGGTAGGCGATGAGTAAGGGCGTATCAGTACCGGCATGGTTGCACGGCTCGACTGAATATAGCCTGTCGCCTGTGAATGAATCGTCATGTTGCGCACAAAAAAATGCCGCTTTATCAGCGGCATTTTTGCAGCAGGTCAGAAGGCGACGCGAGCCTCAAGAAACACATTTTGCTCTTTGAGCTTGCCTTTGAGCTGTTCATCGCGGGCGTTTATGCGGTTAGCGAAGGTGTTGTAGCCGGTCTCCACCTTGCCCATGTCCACGTAACGCCAACCGGTGCCCAGGGTGACTTTTTCGCTGACCTTGGCATCCAGGCCCAAGCCAACGCTGTAGGCGAAATTGTATTGGCGGTTGCTGGCGAACTGACGGTTAGGGTTGCCCTGATAACCTTCGGCATCAATTTGCGCCATGCCTATACCGGCCATACCGTAGAACGACAGCCAGTCGTTGAGCGGGATGTTTTTATAGCCGTTGAGCATCAAGCGCTGGCTGTCGACTTCCAGGCGATTGACGTTGGCATTGAAGGGCGCCCAATAAGAGTCGAACGTCGAGCTGTTGCGTGTGGTGTATTCACCTTCCAGGCGCCAGCCATCAGCAAAGGCGTAACCTGCGGCGAATGAGCCAGTGAATGCTTTGTTGCTATCAGGTGCCTCCACCCGATCAGTCACCCGTGGGCTGGTCAGTTCTGCGCTGGAAAGGTTCTGGCGGGCACTGTTCAGCTTGGCCGAGCCATACCAGCCTTCTGCCTGAGCATAAGGTGTCGCGATAGCGGCGAGGAGCAGCATGGAAGAGAGTTTGCGCATGGGAGTCGATTCACCGGGTAAAAAGGGAATCGGTAGAATGGTGTTCGATGCGCATAGTGATCGACAGGACTTTTCCTGTTCAGCCAGCAACTCTCTTCCTGTCATCGTAGGAAAAAGCGCAAAAAAAATGCCGCTCCCAAGGAGCGGCATTTTTTGTGGGGCGGTGTTACTCGGTCACAGCATTTTTCGCGAGGATGGCGTTGGCCAATTCCATGTCAGTGGCTTGTAAGCCAGGGTTATCGGCGCGTACTTTCTGCATGGCGGCTTCCAGGTATGGGCCACGGATGCCGCCGTCGCTGGCAACAAAGCTGCCTGCGTCGTCTTGAGCGGCGACCACCAGCTTGTGGTCCTTGAACGTCAGGTACGTCGAGCCGGTAGTGGCGCCGGACGAGATGACATTGCGCCAGAAGCTGTCGGCCATGGCTGAGCCGACAGGAAGGGAAAGCACAGCGAGGGTTGCGACAGCATATTTGAGACGCATGATGGGTGACTCCGACTGGGTTATCTGAACAGTTTGATTGTAGATAGCCCAGCCGAGTTCCATCACTGACTAAACAGTTTCGACCTGTAAAATTACGCCGTCCTGACCAGTGACACGTACATGAGCGCCTACTGGACTGTCCGGCCCGGTCGCCATCCACACGCTATCACCGACTTTTATCTTGCCCCGGCCATCAATGATCGCCTGATGCACCATAAAGGTGCGACCGATCAGCTCAGAGCCACGCATGTTCAGCCCCGGCTGGTCACTGACCTTGGCGCTGCTACGCTGGCGTTTCCACCAGTACACGGCGGTCAGGATCGATAGCACGGCGAATAGCAGCAGTTGCCATTCCAGCCCGAGCGGTGGAACCAGGAACTTGATCACGCCCACGGCGGCGGCTGCGATCCCCATCCACAGCAGGTAGCCACCAGCGCCGAACACCTCAAGAATCAGAAGCACCGTCCCCAGTGCCAGCCAATCCCAGAACGACAGATGCTGCAGGAAATCCCACATGGCGATGGCCTCAGCCTTTCTTGTTGTCGAAGGTTGCCTTGACGATTTCGCCGATACCGCCGACGGCACCAATCACTTGGCTGGCTTCCAGCGGCATCAAGATGACTTTGCTGTTGTTGGCCGAGGCCAGTTTACCCAAGGCGTCGATGTATTTTTGCGCAACAAAGTAGTTGATGGCCTGCACGTTACCGGTGGCAATTGCTTCGGAGACCACCTGGGTTGCACGGGCTTCCGCCTCTGCCTGACGTTCACGGGCTTCAGACTCCAGGAACGCGGCTTGACGGCCACCTTCTGCTTCGAGGATCTGCGCCTGCTTCTTGCCCTCGGCAGTCAGGATTGCGGAGGCTCTCAGGCCTTCAGCTTCCAGGATTTGTGCGCGTTTGATCCGCTCGGCTTTCATCTGGCCGGACATGGCGGCCATCAGGTCGGCAGGTGGGCTGATGTCCTTGATCTCGATCCGGGTGATCTTGATGCCCCACGGCGCCGTTGCTTCATCGACGGTGCGCAGCAGTTTTTCGTTGATACCGTCACGTTGGCTCAGCATCGCATCCAGCTCCATGGAGCCGAGTACGGTACGGATGTTGGTTTGCAGCAGGTTACGAATGGCATGCTCGAGGTTGTTGACCTCGTAGGCGGCCTGGGCGGTGTTGACCACCTGGAAGAAGCACACGGCGTCGATCTGCACGGTGGCGTTGTCGGCGGTGATCACTTCCTGGGGTGGGATATCCAGCACGCTTTCCATCACGTTGATCTTGCGACCGATGCGGTCCATGACCGGGATGATGATGTTGAGGCCGGGTTTGAGGGTGTTGGTGTAGCGGCCGAAACGCTCGACTGTCCATTGGTAGCCCTGGGGCACCACTTTAAAACCCATGAACAGGATGGCCACGGCCAAACCCACGAAAAGAAGCAGTACGGTTCCGATCTGCATTGCGATTCCCTATCTGATGGTGTCAGTGAAACAACGTTCGGTCGATTGTAACGGTCTGGTCACAGATAAGGACGGTTTCACGGCCCAACAATAAAAGCATTTGTATCTGAATCCCCAGGCGTTACCCGTAATACTTCTGCCAGGGTTGTCAGCCCGGCGTTGACTTTGTCGATGCCGGCCATGCGCAGGCTGTGCATGCCTTGCGCCAGCGACGCACGGCGTAGAGCTTGCACGTCGGCGCCAGGGGTGATCAGCGCCTTGAGCTTCTCGTCCACCACCATGATTTCGTAGAGCCCGGCCCGGCCTCGATAACCGCTGTCACGGCATTGCGCGCAGCCGACAGCCTCGTGCGCATCGCCCGGAGTATTCACCGCACGCTTGCAGTGCGGGCACAAAAGCCGCACCAAGCGCTGAGCCATCACCCCTATCAGCGTAGCTTTGATCAAATAATGAGCAATGCCCAGCTCCTGCAAACGGCTGATGGCGCTGGGTGCATCGTTGGTGTGCAGCGTCGACAGCACCAAGTGCCCGGTAAGTGCGGCCTGGATCGCCATTTCTGCGGTTTCCTGGTCACGAATCTCACCGATCATGATGATGTCCGGGTCTTGGCGCAGCAGGGCGCGAATGCCACTGGCGAAGGTCAGGTCGATATTGTGCTGCACTTGCATCTGGTTGAAGGCGGGTTCCACCATTTCTATCGGGTCCTCCACCGTGCACAGGTTGACCTCGCGGGTCGCCAGCCGCTTGAGTGTGGTGTAGAGCGTACTGGTTTTGCCCGAGCCGGTCGGCCCGGTGACCAGGATGATGCCGTTGGCCTGACGGGTCATGGCGTGCCAGCGCTGCTGGTCTTCAGACGACAAGCCTAGCTGGTCAAAATCCTTGAGCAGCACCTGTGGGTCGAAAATCCGCATCACCAGTTTTTCGCCAAACGCCGTCGGCAAGGTTGAAAGACGCAGTTCCACTTCGACGCCCGCCGGGCTTTTGGTCTTGACCCGGCCGTCCTGGGGTTTGCGTTTTTCCGCCACATTCATGCGGCCCAGGCTTTTCAGGCGGCTGACCACCGCCATGGTGACCTGGGGCGGGAATTGATAGACGTCATGCAACAATCCGTCGATGCGAAAACGCACCCGGCCCTGTTCGCGACACGGTTCTATATGGATATCGCTGGCCCGTTGGCCAAAGGCGTACTGCAACAGCCAGTCGACGATATTTACGATATGCGCGTCATTGGCGTCCGGTTCCTTGTCACCGGCGCCGAGGTTGAGCAGGTCGACGTTGCCCGCCACCGCCACCTTTTGATCCGCGCCGCTGACCGACTTGGCCAACCGGTAAAACTCGTCGATGCAACGCTGAATGTCCTTGGGGTTGGCGACCACGCGTTTGATCGAGCGCTTGAGCACTTGCGCCAACCCAGCCTCCCATCCACAGACATACGGCTGGGCACTGGCGACGGTAACGGTCTGCGCATCCACAGCCACCGCAAGAATGGCATGGCGTTGCGCGAACGCATGGGACATCAATGGCACCACCGTCGCCACGTCGATATTCAGCGGGTCGATACGCAGATAAGGCTGCCCGACATGCCCGGCAAGCCATTGTGTCAGCGTTTCGAGGCAAGGCCCCAGCGCCGCGATGCATTCCAAAGGATGTTGAATAGAGGGTTCCGTCGCCAACCGTTGCGCCATGTCCGCTGTCACCAGCCCTTGTTCAACCAGGTCAGGCAGCAATTTATGCAGTTCCAGCGGGTGATCGTGCAAAGCGGCGGGCATGCGGATTTCCTGGTTGGCGTCGGGCGTAATCCCAGGCTAGTCAGCCCGTGAAAAAACGCGGCCCAGGGTGTATTTCAGCCTTTTACAGACTGGCCGCCGCCACCGCCGCAGGCCGCAAAGAATCAGCTGGCCACAGTTCCAGCGAACACACGCTGATCAGGTTTCGAATCTTTTCACCAATCACTTGGGCGCGGTGCCAGCTCAAACCGTCCATCACAATTTCTATGTTCAACAGGTCATCTTCGCGGTTCACATTGACCTGTTGCGGCGTCAGGAACTGCAGCGCGAAATAGTTAAGTACCCGGCACAGCACATCCGGTTCTGCCTCGGCGATGATTTGATAATGCGCCTGACACTGGGCGCTGTTGACGGCCCACGCATCGACGCGGGTTGCAGGGTGGTTGGTTTCGACGGCGTGCATGCTGACTCTCCAAATTCGACTGGAGAAATTTTTACATTCGCGTGGGGAGATTTCTTATCTAAGATGGGCCATATCAGCAAAAAATAGACTAAAACAATTCAAGTTAAGCACCGTCACGGGTATTTTTATGCACAGCGAATTGGACGCTTACGACCGCCGTATCCTGGCGTTACTGCAAGAGGATGCTTCGCTTTCCAGCGCGCAGATCGCCGAGCAGGTCGGCCTGTCGCAATCGCCGTGCTGGCGGCGTATCCAGCGGCTGAAGGAAGAAGGCGTGATTCGCGGCCAGGTCACCCTGCTGGACCGCAAGAAGATCGGCCTCAACACGCAGATTTTTGCCGAGGTCAAACTCAACGCCCACGGCCGATCCAACTTCACAGAGTTCACCGAAGCGATTCGCGGGTTTCCGGAAGTGTTGGAGTGTTATGTGTTGATGGGGGCGGTGGACTTTCTGCTGCGCATCGTAACCTCGGACATTGAGGCGTATGAGCGGTTTTTCTTCGAGAAGTTGTCGATGGTGCCGGGGATTCAGGAGGTGAATTCGATTGTGGCCTTGTCGGAGATCAAGTCCACCACCAGCTTGCCAGTGTTGCGTTGACTGTGGGAACGGGCTTGCTCGCGAATGCGGTGTGTCAGTTACTAAGAAGTCGACTGATCCACCGCTTTCGCGAGCAAGCCCGCTCCCACATTTGACCGAGTTGTCCGGTATTACAGACGCAGCAACGTCTTCCACGCGCGGTTCTGATACACCGCAATCGCCTGATGCATACGCGCATCCAGCGACTCGTCGGTGATCGGCTGGTTAGCCAATACAGCCAGCTTGTTCAGCTCGCCATACAAACGGTCCAGCTCCGGGATGTCCACCACCTGACGCGCGTGGTGCAGCCAGGCCTGGATGCGTTCGATGCGCGGCAGTTGCTCGGCCAGGTCTTCCGGCTGCTGCTGATAGCGCGACAGCTGCAGGGCAACGGCGTCGTCAGCCAACAGGCGTGGCAGCCAGTTGGTGATTTGCGCAGCGCCCTGGCGGTTGCCACGCACGTTGCGGTCGGCGGTCCAGGTGCGGGCCAGCAGCCAGCGCGAGGTGTTCAGCGAGAACAAGCCCCAGCGCACGTCTTCCAGTTCTTCGACAAATTGTTCCGGTGCGGCTTTGCGGATGTCTTCGTCGTCGTCACCGGCCTGCACCAGTGGGCGCCAGTCTTCCAGCAACGCGTCGAGTGCGCTGCGCAGTTCGCTGGTGGATTGACGCGGAGCGGCCTGGCCGAGGCTGCCGATCAATGCGCGCAGTTCACCGAGGTTGTCGACCCAGTCCTGCAACAGACGCCAGTGGCCGTTGAAACGGTATTGCTCGGCCAGACGCTGGCTGCTGCCCAGCAGGTGCCACATGATCGCGGCGAAGGCGTCATCCAGCGGCATTTCGGCGTGGATCTGCGGCGCCGGCAGGCTCAGCGAGTAGCTGCTGGCGTCATACAGACGGTAGCCACGCTCGGCCTTGCTGATATCGCACGGCATCAGCGCCAGGGTGGCGGCCAGCTCGGCGGCCAGTTCCAGCAGGGCAGCCGGTTCACCTTCGCGCAATTCCAGTTCCAGCTCGCAGATTTCTTCTTTCTGCTTGCCGACCACCACATGGCCCAGGTCCAGGGCGGCTTCGATCACGACTTTGGCCTTGCCACGACCCCAGGCGATTTCGGCGCGTTCACGCACGAAGTCGGTGGTGAAGATCGGCTTGAGGGTCTTTTTGTCCAGCTCGGCCAGTTGCTCCGGCCAGCACTCGCCGTCGAGCTTCTTCACGTCGAGCTTGGCTTTGGGCAAGTCCCAGTTGTATTCGTTACGTTCCGACAAGCCAGCGACGCTTTGGCCACGGGTCTTGAGGGTCTGGATGATTTCATCACCGTCCTTGCGCAAGCGCAGGGCGACTTTGGCCTGGGCCAGGTCGCGCTCGGGGGTGTCGAAATACTGGTTCATCAACTCACGGCGTTCCCAGCCACTTTTGTTGCGTTTTTTCAGTAGCGGGTGCTCACGCAGCGCGGCGAGTGTTTCGCGGCTGACGCGGAGCTTGATTTCGGTTTCTTTCTGCATGGCCGGAAAATCCAGGATCGGGAGCGCAGCCGGGGAAAAGAGTGGCTGCCAAGGTCGTGCAGTGTACAGGACTGAGCCCGGCAACGCGCCGCAACGGTTTATTGTGTCGTGCAGATGGTTCTATAGTGGGGCTCATCCGGGACGTTGAGAGGCCGCGCATGCCGTTACCTACTATGAAAGAGCAGTTCGCCGCGTTGATTGCCGCGCCGTCGGTCAGTTGCACCCAAGCGTCTCTGGACCAGACCAACCGCCCGGTGATCGACCTGCTCGCCAGTTGGCTGGGCGACCTGGGTTTTGCCATCGACATCCAGCAAGTCAGCCCCGGCAAGTTCAACTTGCTCGCCAGCTTCGGTAGCGGCCCTGGCGGCCTGGTGTTGGCCGGCCATAGCGATACCGTTCCTTATGACGCTGCGCTGTGGAAGACCGATCCGCTTAAGTTGACGGAAGTCGACGGTCGCTGGGTAGGATTGGGCAGTTGCGACATGAAAGGCTTTTTCGCCCTGGCCATCGAAGCCGTGCTGCCCTTGCTGGACCAGCCCTTCAAACAACCGTTGCTGATCCTCGCCACCTGCGATGAGGAAAGCTCCATGTCCGGCGCCCGCGCGCTGGCCGAGGCCGGGCGCCCGCTGGGCCGCGCGGCGGTGATCGGCGAGCCGACAGGCCTCAAGCCGATCCGCCTGCACAAAGGCGTGATGATGGAGCGCATCGACATCCTGGGCCAAAGCGGCCATTCGTCGGACCCAAGCCTGGGCCACAGCGCCCTCGAAGCCATGCACGATGCGATCGGTGAGCTGCGCGGTCTGCGCCTGGCGTGGCAGCGCGAGTACCGCAACCCGCAATTCAGCGTGCCGCAACCGACCATGAACTTCGGCTGCATCCACGGCGGCGACAACCCCAACCGTATCTGCGGCCAATGCTCCCTGGAGTTCGACCTGCGACCCTTGCCGGGCATGGACCCGCAGGTGCTGCGCGATGCCATCCGGCAGAAGCTCGAACCCTTGGCTGAGCGCCACAAGGTCAAGATCGACTACGCGCCGCTGTTCCCCGAAGTGCCGCCGTTCGAGCAGGCCGAAGACGCCGAGCTGGTGCGGGTTGCGGAACGATTGACCGGTCATCGTGCCGAAGCAGTGGCGTTTGGCACCGAAGCGCCTTATCTTCAGCGCCTTGGTTGTGAAACCTGGTGCTTGGCCCTGGCGATATCGCCTGCGCCCACCAGCCGGGCGAGTACCTCGAAATGTCACGCTTGACGCCTACAGTGCGTCTATTGCGGGAACTGATCGAACATTACTGCCTGAAACCTGCATAAATTAACCCCCGCCCATTCGTACATAAGGAGAGCGAGCGTGTCGCCAAGCCTGTTCCGACGATAACCATCAGCCCGCTGTGCGCTTTCGCGATTCATCCTTTTTTGGCTGCTTTTTATTACAGGCCCAGGTTTTATGCCCGAATACGTCAATTGGCTTCGTCACGCTTCGCCTTACATCAACGCCCACCGCGACTGCACCTTTGTGGTCATGTTGCCCGGCGATGGTGTGGAACACCCGAACTTCGGCAATATCGTCCACGACCTGGTGCTGCTGCACAGCCTGGGCGTGCGGTTGGTATTGGTGCACGGTTCGCGCCCACAAATCGAAGCGCGCCTTGAAGCGCGCGGCCTTACCCCGGCTTATCACGAAGGCTTGCGCATCACCGACGCGGCAACGCTGGAGTGTGTGATCGACGCGGTCGGGCACCTGCGCATTGCTATCGAAGCGCGCCTGTCGATGGACATGGCTTCCTCGCCGATGCAGGGCTCGCGCCTGCGGGTGGCAAGCGGCAACCTGGTCACGGCGCGGCCGATTGGTGTGCTCGAAGGCGTGGATTACCACCACACCGGCGAAGTGCGCCGGGTCGACCGCAAGGGCATCAACCGCCTGCTGGACGAGCGCTCCATCGTATTGCTGTCGCCGCTGGGTTATTCGCCCACCGGTGAGATTTTCAACCTGGCCTGCGAAGACGTCGCCACCCGCGCCGCCATCGACTTGGGCGCCGACAAGCTGCTGCTGTTTGGCGCAGACTTGGGCCTGATCGACGAACATGGTCGCCTGGTCCGTGAGCTGCGCCCGCAACAAGTGCCGGCGCACCTGCAACGCCTGGGCAGCAACTATCAAGCTGAACTGCTCGATGCCGCCGCCGAAGCGTGCCGTGGCGGAGTAGGGCGCAGCCATATCGTCAGCTACGCCGAAGACGGCGCGTTGCTCACTGAGCTGTTCACCCGAGATGGTGGCGGCACGCTGGTGGCCCAGGAGCAATTCGAACTGGTGCGCGAAGCGGCGATTGAAGACGTCGGCGGTTTGCTTGACCTGATCAGCCCGCTGGAAGAGCAGGGCATTCTGGTGCGGCGTTCGCGTGAGGTGTTGGAGCGTGAGATCGAGCAGTTCAGCGTGGTCGAGCGCGAAGGCATGATCATCGCCTGTGCGGCGTTGTATCAGATCGCCGATTCGGATGCGGGTGAGCTGGCGTGCCTGGCGGTCAACCCGGAGTATCGTCATGGCGCACGCGGTGATGTGTTGCTGGAGCGCATCGAGACCCGTGCTCGGGCCAAGGGGTTGAAGACGTTGTTTGTACTCACCACCCGAACAGCGCACTGGTTCCGTGAGCGCGGGTTTGAGCCGAGCAGCGTCGACCGCCTGCCATCGGCGCGGGCGTCGCTGTACAACTATCAGCGTAACTCGAAGATTTTTGAGAAGGCGCTGTAAGCCCGTTCTTTCTGCCCAATACAGAGCTGGCTCATGTGGGAGCTGGCTTGCCTGCGATACAGACGACTCGGTTTTTCAGATAAACCGAGGTGATGCTATCGCAGGCAAGCCAGCTCCCACATTTGATTACCTTATTGGCTGATGAATTTATCGGTCACAAAGGCCGAGTAATCCGGCAGCACCGTTTCAACCTTCCCTTGCTCCTTCAAAAACTTCGCCGTCTCCCCAATCGCCTTCGCCGTGCCCCCTTTAAGCAGGGCATCGGTTTGTTGCGCCTGGGCATCCGGGAAAGTGGTGCCGGCCAAAAGCTCAGGAATGTCGGCGGCATTTGAACCTGTCAATTTAGCGATTTTCTGCACTGGCTCGGAGTCCACCGCCCAGCTGTCTTTATGCGCGGCATAGTCGGCGAAAGAATCCAGCGTGACCTTGGCAAACTTGGCCACTACGTCAGGATGTTTTTCCGCAAAATCCTTGCGCGCCACCCACACTTAAAATGTCGGAGCGCCCCACTGACCCACCTGGGCCGCGTCTGTCAGGGTTTTGCCGGTCTTGCGGATTTCGCCCAGGGCCGGTGACCACACGAACGCACCGTCGATATCGCCACGTTTCCACGCGGCGGCAATTTCGGCGGGTTGTAGGTTCACCACTTTGACTTTCTTGGTGTCCAGCCCCCAATGCTTCAGTGCCCCGAGCAGGCTGTAATGAGAGGTTGAGACGAACGGGGTGGCGATGGTTTTGCCGACCAGATCCTGCGGTTTGTCGATACCGCTGCCGTTACGCACCACCAAGGCTTCAGAAGCATTGATCTGCGCCGATACGATAAAGGCCACAATGGGTAGATTGCGTGAAGCCGCCGCTGCGAGGGGGCTGGAGCCCAGGTTGCCGATTTGCACATCGCCGGACGCGATCGCGGTTACAACCTCGGGCCCGCTGTTGAATCGGCGCCAGGCGATCTTCTCGCCGATGGCCTTTTCGTAGAGGCCATCGGCCTGCGGAACCTTGCTGGGGTCGATGCCGGTTTGGTAGCCGATGGTTAAATCGGCCGCTTTGACACCAAAAGAAAGAATTAGTGACACAAAAACTGTAACAAATTGACGGGAGGATGTGCCTTTGGCCATGATGGCGTCGCCTTTTTGATCGTGGGTGACGTATGCAACAGTACGGCCACACTAATCGATCTAAAAAAAGGCGAGTAAATACCATTTAGGAATTAGCTTATGGAGCGGTTGGTCTACGCTGATGGGCTCGCCTCATGCAAAGGCTTATTCCTGGATCGTATGAAAAAGAATGAAACAATTCTTTTTGGGTGTATGAAAAACTTATTACCCTGCAGGGACCAAATCAACTGCGGTTAGACGAAGGTAGTAGACATACAAAGTTACATTGACTTGGTAGTCACTATCTGGCGCTAATCGCGCATCTGTGGATCCGGGGCGTCAGACCCAGGACCTAAGAAATACAAAAATTAGAAATGAGAGGAGCGGTACATGAAGAAGTCAACATTGGCGTTGGCTGTGACCCTGGGCGCAATCGCTCAGCAAGCAGGCGCTGCCGGTTTTATCGAAGACAGTCACGCCACACTCAGTGCGCGTAACTTCTACATCAACACTGACAACCGCAACGGTCCGGATTCCGCCACCAGCCACAGCAAGAACGCTGAATGGGGCCAAGGCTTCGACCTGCGTTTTATCTCGGGTTATACCCAAGGCACTGTGCAGTTCGGTGTTGATGCTATCGGCCTGTACGGCGTTCGCTTGGACTCCAGCCGTGAAAACCACGGTAACTACAACGGTACGCTGTCAGGCGGCACTGTTTTCCCAAGCGACGGCAACAAAGCTGTCCACGATTACGCCAGCCTGGGTGTGACCGGCAAGGTCAAAATCTCCCAAACCGAGCTGAAGCTGGGCACGCTGCAACCTAAGCTGCCAGTTATCGTGACCAACGATGGCCGTCTGCTGCCGCAAACGTTCCAGGGTGGCCAAATTACCACCAACGACATCAAAGACCTGACACTGGTTGGCGGTCAGATTGAACAAGCCAAAGGTCGTAACTCCAGCAACAACGAAGGCTTGTCGATTGGTGGTGCCAACGGCAGCTCCAACTACAACGCAGGCAAGTTCAGCAACAAGTTCTACTACGGCGGTGGTGACTACAAAATCACCAAGGACCTGACGGCCCAGTACTACTACGGCAACCTGGAAGACTTCTACAAGCAGCACTTCCTGGGTCTGACCCACAACTGGTCGATCGGGCCGGGCGTACTGAAGTCTGACCTGCGTTATTTCCACAGCACTGACGACGGTAAAAACGGCGACATTTCCAGCTACTTCTCCAGCGGTAACTACAGTGGTTTCTCCGCGGGTAAAGGCAAGGTCGACAACAATCTGTACAGCGGCTTGTTCCTGTACAGCGTTTCCGGTCACACCTTCGGTGGCGGTTACCAGGTCAGCAACGGTAGCAGCGACTTCCCTTGGTTGAACCAAGGCGACGGTTCGTCGGCTTACATCACCACTGACATGCAAATCCAGAAGTTCGCCCGTGCCGGCGAGCGCACCTGGCAAGCACGTTACGCTTATGACTTCGCCAAGGTCGGTGTTCCTGGCTTGACCGCAGGTGTCGTCTACCTCAAAGGCAGCGATATCGACACTGTCAACACTGCCCGTAAGGAATTCACCGGTCAGTCCGAGTGGGAACGTGACATCACTGTTGCCTACGTGATTCCAGAAGGCCCGTTGAAAAACCTCGGCGTTGCCTGGAAAAACGCTATGTGGCGCACTGATATCGCCAGCGCGCGCGATCAAGACGAAAACCGTCTGATCGTCAGCTACTCGCTGCCACTGTTCTAGTAGCGTGAAGCTGTTGTAAGACTGTAAGCCTTGCCCGGCGCAACGCCGGGCAGGGTGTTTTACTTTCAAGTCGGGCTCAGCCCCCGCAAGCCCTTCCTGAATCCCCTCTTTGTACAGCGTCTCAAGGCCTTCTCGAACCTTGAAGTGGATGTTGATCCTCGCCGTTTCCGGCGTCCAATGAATTGATTTTTAATATTCTTTTATCTTCTAAATAAATCGATATTTATTCTTTTTAAATAATCCGCAACCCATGCACAGTGGGCTCCATAAGCACTCACCAGGAGCCACACCATGAGCCTAAGACTGGGCGACATCGCCCCCGACTTCGAACAGGATTCCAGCGCCGGCAAGATTCGCTTTCACGAATGGCTGGGCGATAGCTGGGGCGTGCTGTTTTCCCATCCGGCTGACTTCACCCCGGTGTGCACCACTGAGCTGGGCTTCACCGCCAAGCTCAAGGACGAATTCGCCAAGCGCGGCGTCAAGGCCATCGCCTTGTCCGTGGACCCGGTGGACTCGCACCACAAGTGGATCGAAGACATCAACGAAACCCAGAACACCATCGTCAACTTCCCGATCCTGGCCGATGCCGATCGTAAAGTCTCGGACCTCTATGACCTGATCCACCCGAATGCCAGTGACACCCTCACCGTGCGCTCCTTGTTCGTGATCGACCCGAACAAGAAGATTCGCCTGACGATTACCTACCCGGCCAGCACCGGTCGCAACTTCCATGAAATCCTGCGGGTCATCGACTCGTTGCAACTGACCGACAACCACAAGGTCGCCACGCCCGCCAACTGGCAGGACGGTGATGAAGTGGTGATCGTGCCGTCGCTCAAGGACGAGGAAGAGATCAAGAAACGCTTTCCGAAGGGCTATCGCGCTGTGAAGCCCTACCTGCGCCTCACCCCACAGCCCAACCGCTGAGGCTCAAACCGCTATCGCGGGCAAGCCCGGCTCCCACAGTTGACCGCATTCCCCTGTGGGAGCGGGCTTGCCCGCGATGACGGCGGTACAGGCACCACCGAATTTGAGTTAAAACCGAATCACATAGCAGGGGTTTTCAGGCCGTTTCGACGGCCTTTTTTTTCGCCTTGAGATTAATAATCTCCATATGCTTTTATAGAATAAACAAATGAAAAAATAAGATTTATAGATATATAAATCACCTGATATGGTCTGTCCCATCTTGGCGCCATCGCCACACAGCGAACCGCCGACACTTGCTCAAGGAATACCTGCATGCTGGTCGTAACACTTGGAGGCAGCCCCAGCCAGCGTTCCCGCTCCGGGGTCTTGCTGGAAAAAACCCGTCAGTGGCTGCAAGACAAAGGCGTGGAAGTGGTGAGTTATCAGATACGGGACTTCCCGGCCGAAGACTTGCTGCACGCGCGATTCGACAGCCCCAAAGTCATCGACCTGCTGCAACAAGTCGCCAACGCCGACGGCCTGGTTATCGCCACGCCGGTGTACAAGGCCTCGTTTTCCGGCGCACTGAAAACTGTGCTGGACCTGCTGCCCGAGCGCGCCCTGGCACACAAGATCGTATTGCCGATGGCCACCGGCGGCAGCATCGCCCACATGCTGGCGGTGGATTACGCCTTGAAGCCGGTGTTGTCGGCGCTCAAGGCCCAGGAATTGCTCCACGGGATTTTTGCCGAAGACAGCCAGATCGCTTACGCCGAAGGCAGCGCCCAGGCGCAACTGGTGCCAGTGCTCGAACAGCGTTTGCACGAGGCCCTGGAAACGCTCTACGGCGCCATGGCCCGTCGCCCGAAGCCGCTTGACCCCCATGTGTTGAATGAACGTTTGTTGAGTGCTCGCTGGAGCATTTAAGCCGTACCGGATTTTGTAGTACTCACCTTACTCAGCCGCCAACGGCCAAGCAGGTGCAGCCAACCCCCTCATCGCATTTTTGGAGAGAGCGCCATGCGCACTGTCATCTTGCGTCGTGGTCTGGTCGCACTGTTTGCTGCGGCTGTGTCCTTCGGCGCCATTGTTCAAGCCCAGGCCGCCGAAACCCTGCGGATCGGTTATCAGAAGTACGGCACGCTGGTGCTGCTTAAAGCCAAGGGCACCCTGGAAAAACGCCTGGCCGCCCAAGGCGTGCAAGTGCAATGGACCGAGTTCCCCGGTGGCCCGCAACTGCTCGAAGGCCTAAACGTCGGCTCCATCGACTTTGGCGTCACCGGTGAAACCCCACCGGTGTTCGCCCAAGCTGCCGGCGCTGATCTGCTGTATGTCGCCTACGAGCCGCCAGCGCCGACCAGTGAAGCGATCCTGGTGCCGAAAGACTCGCCGATCAAATCCGTGGCCGAGCTCAAGGGCAAGAAAATCGTGCTCAACAAAGGCTCCAACGTGCACTACCTGCTGGTGCGTGCGCTGGAAGATGCCGGCCTGAAATACACCGACGTGCAAACCGTGTTCCTGCCACCCGCCGATGCCCGTGCTGCGTTCGAACGTGGCAGCGTCGACGCGTGGGTGATCTGGGACCCGTACCAGGCCGCCGCCGAGAAACAACTGCAGGCGCGCACCCTGCGTGACGGCACCGGCATTGCCGACAACCACCAGTTCTACCTGGCCACCAAGCCGTACGCCGAACAGCACCCGCAAGTGATCAAGGCGTTGGTCGAAGAAGTGCGCGCGGTGGGTGAATGGTCCAAGGCCAACCCTTCGGACGTCACCGAACAAGTCGCGCCACTGCTTGGCTTGCCGGCTGACATCACCCTGACCTCGGTGAAACGCCAAGGCTACGGCGCGCTGTTCCTGACCCCGGACGTGGTCGCTGCCCAGCAGAAAATCGCCGACGCCTTCTACCAACTCAAATTGATCCCCAAACCCTTGAGCATCAAGGACGTGATCTGGACGCCACCCGCCGCCGTTGCCAAAGCGCCGTAATCCGACTTCTTCAGGAGACAACTCCATGAGCCTCAATATTTTCTGGTTCCTGCCTACCCACGGCGACGGCCATTACCTTGGCACCGCCGAAGGCGCTCGCGCCGTCGACCACGGTTATTTGCAGCAAGTGGCCCAGGCCGCTGACCGGCTGGGTTTCGGCGGCGTGCTGATTCCTACCGGCCGCTCCTGCGAAGACTCCTGGCTGGTGGCCGCCTCGCTGATTCCAGTGACCCAGCGTTTGAAATTTCTTGTCGCCCTGCGCCCCGGGATCATTTCCCCGACGGTGGCCGCGCGTCAGGCCGCGACCCTGGACCGTTTGTCCGGAGGCCGCGCGTTGTTCAACCTGGTCACCGGCGGTGACCCGGAAGAGCTGGCTGGTGATGGTTTGTTCCTCAGCCACGAAGAGCGCTACCAGGCCTCGGTGGAATTCACTCGTATCTGGCGCCGTGTGCTGGAAGGCGAAACCGTGGATTACGACGGCGAGCACATCAGCGTCAAAGGCGCCAAATTGCTCTACCCACCGATCCAGCAACCGCGTCCGCCGCTGTACTTCGGCGGTTCTTCCGAAGCGGCCCAGGACCTGGCAGCCGAACAGGTGGAAATGGTCCTGACCTGGGGCGAACCACCGGCTGCGGTCGCGGAAAAAATCGAACAGGTACGCGCCAAGGCCGCGAAACTTGGGCGTACCGTACGCTTCGGTATTCGCCTGCACGTGATCGTGCGCGAAACCAACGAAGAGGCATGGAAAGCTGCCGACAAACTGATCTCCCACGTGGACGACGACACCATCGCGCGTGCCCAGGCTTCCCTGGCGCGCTTCGATTCCGTCGGCCAGCAACGCATGGCCGCCTTGCACGGCGGCAATCGCGACAACCTCGAAGTCAGCCCCAACCTGTGGGCCGGCGTCGGCCTGGTGCGTGGCGGTGCAGGCACCGCACTGGTGGGCGATGGGCCGACCGTTGCGGCACGCGTCAATGAATACGCGGCGCTGGGCATCGACACCTTCATCTTCTCGGGTTACCCACACCTGGAAGAGTCGTATCGCGTTGCTGAACTGCTGTTCCCGCACCTGGATATCGAACGTCCCGAGCTGCCGAAAAGCGCCGGTTACGTCAGCCCGTTCGGCGAAATGGTCGCTAACGACATCCTTCCCAAAGCTGCGTCGCAGAGCTGAGGCGTAGTCATGAATTTTGAAAAATTAAGCCATCGCGTTGCGCCTTGGGTGCTGCCGATCCTGTTGCTGGCGGTGTGGCAGTTGTCAGTGTCGGCAGGCTGGTTGTCGACCCGTATCCTGCCGGCGCCGAGCGCCGTGATCGAGGCCGGGATCAACCTGGTTCGTACCGGGGAAATCTGGACACACCTGGCCATCAGCGGCTGGCGTGCCGGCCTGGGCTTTGTGATCGGTGGCAGCATCGGTCTGGCCCTGGGCTTTATCACCGGTCTGTCGAAATGGGGCGAGCGCTTGCTGGACAGCTCGGTGCAGATGATCCGCAACGTGCCGCACCTGGCGCTGATCCCACTGGTGATTTTGTGGTTCGGCATTGACGAGACGGCGAAGATTTTCCTGGTCGCCCTCGGCACGCTGTTCCCGATTTACCTGAACACCTACCACGGCATCCGCAACGTCGACCCGGCGCTGGTGGAAATGTCGCGCAGCTACGGCTTGTCCGGTTTCAGCCTGTTCCGTCAGGTGATCCTGCCGGGCGCATTGCCGTCGATCCTGGTGGGCGTGCGCTTTGCCCTGGGCTTTATGTGGCTGACGCTGATCGTGGCGGAAACCATCTCGGCCAGTTCCGGTATCGGT
This sequence comes from Pseudomonas sp. R76, assembly GCF_009834565.1. GTDB lineage: Bacteria > Pseudomonadota > Gammaproteobacteria > Pseudomonadales > Pseudomonadaceae > Aquipseudomonas. The sequence goes on along the minus strand of NZ_CP019428.1, from coordinate 6,443,273 downwards.
TACCTGGCGATGAACGCCCGCGAATTCCTGCAAACCGACGTGGTGGTATTGGCCATCGTCATGTACGCCATCCTCGGCAAACTGGCCGACCTGGCTGCCCGTGGCCTGGAACGTGTGTGGCTGCGCTGGCACCCGGCTTACCAAGTGAATAAAGGAGGTGCGGCATGACCGCTCAACAACCTCCGCGCCTGCTCAAGGGCATTCCGCTGGCGGTGCGCAAATTGCGCAAGGCCTTTGGTGCGCGGGAAGTCCTCAAAGAGATTGATCTGCACATTCCGGCCGGTCAGTTCGTGGCGGTGGTCGGTCGCAGCGGCTGCGGCAAAAGTACCTTGCTGCGCCTGCTCGCCGGGCTGGACAAAGCCAGCGGCGGCGAATTGCTGGCCGGCTCCGCGCCGCTGAGCGAAGCCATTGAAGACACGCGGTTGATGTTCCAGGAAGCGCGCCTGCTGCCGTGGAAAAAAATCATCGACAACGTGGGCCTGGGTCTCAAGGGCAACTGGCGCCCTAAAGCGCTGGAAGCGCTGGAAGCGGTTGGCCTGGCCGAGCGCGCCAATGAGTGGCCAGCGGCCTTGTCCGGTGGCCAGAAGCAACGGGTGGCCTTGGCGCGTGCGCTGATCCACCAACCGCGCTTGCTGTTGCTGGATGAACCGCTGGGCGCGCTGGATGCCCTGACCCGCATCGAGATGCAGCAACTGATCGAAAACCTGTGGCGCAAGCATGGCTTCACCGTGTTGCTGGTCACCCACGACGTCAGCGAAGCCGTGGCGATTGCCGACCGGGTGATCCTGATCGAAGACGGCGAGATTGGCCTCGACCTGATCGTCGACCTGCCGCGCCCACGCGCCCGCGGCTCACATCGCCTGGCGGCGCTGGAAGCCGAAGTGCTCAACCGTGTGCTGTCGTTGCCAGGCTCGCCACCGGAACCCGAACCTGTTTCACCGCTGCCTACGCAATTGCGTTGGGCTCAATAACTCACTTGTCCCACGAAGGAAAAACACCATGACTATTAAAGCCATCAACGTGCGTAACCAGTTCAAGGGCACCATCAAGGAAATCGTCGAAGGCGACGTGCTGTCGGAGATTGACGTGCAGACGGCGTCCGGCATCGTGACGTCTGTGATCACCACTCGCTCGGTCAAAGAGCTGGAATTGGTGATTGGCAGTGAAGTGATTGCCTTTGTGAAATCCACTGAGGTGTCGATCGCCAAGTTGTGATCACTGCACTGATCGTTCCCACGCTCCGCGTGGGAACGCATCCCGTGACGCTCTGCGTCACCACAATGCAGGCAGGACGCGGAGCGTCCCAGGCGACATTCCCACGCAGAGCGTGGGAACGATCAGCGCTTAGGCAAATACGCCGGCAAATAAAGCCCCACATACGCATCAAACACCCGCATGCCTTCCTCCGCCATGCGCGGCGTAATCTGCCCGTGCTGATGCACTGAGCGCGCGTACACGCGGTCGCTCAACTCCAGCGCCAAGGCAAACACGTCCACATCCGCTGGCAGCGTCGGCACGTCGAAATGGCGGCTGAACACTTCGAGCATCAAATCCCCCAACTCCAGATCATGCTGACGGTCCGCCTGGGTCACTTCGGTAAGGCCATGCTGCGCCAGGATCAACTGACGCGCGGCCGCGTCGTTGCTGTAGATGCTCAGCATGCGCTGCTCGACGATGTAGGACAGGTCGCGCCAGTGTTTGAGTGAATCATGGTCGATGGGCGCCTGAATCGCAGCGCGGAAAGCCGCGTGTACATCGGCAGTCAGCGCTTCCAGCAAGGCCGGCACGCTGGCGAAAAAGTGATACACCGATGACGGCGGAATCTGCGCGCGCTCGGCCACGCTGTAGATCGACAAACTGGCCACGCCTTCAGTCGCCAGCAAGGTACGGGCGGCGTCAAGGATCGCATCGATCCGGGCCTGGCTGCGGGCGCGGGGTTTGCGAGGGGCGGCGGGGCGGGTGGTCATGGAAGTCTCCTACAAGGCAGAGCGCATTGTACGCGACCTTATGATCGTTCCCACGCTCTGCGTGGGAACGCCTTACTGGACGCTCCGCGTCCGCTCTTGGGACGCAGAGCGTCCCTGGCAGCATTCCCACGCAGAGCGTGGGAACGAGATTGCAGCGCAAAAAAATGCCGCAGGCCATTAAGCCTGCGGCATTTTTTAAAGCAGCAACTGCTTACACAGTATGCAGATACCAGTTGTACTCAAGGTCGGAGATGGAGTGTTCGAACTCTTCCAGCTCACTTTCCTTACAGGCGACGAAGATATCTATGTACTTGGGATCGATGTACTTGGCCATCACCTCGCTGTCGTCCAACTCACGCAAGGCATCGCGCAGGTTGTTCGGCAGGCTCTGTTCGTTCTGCTCGTAGCTGTTGCCTTCCACCGGTGCGTTCGGTTCGATCTTGTTGGTCAGACCGTGGTGCACGCCTGCCAGGACCGAAGCCATCAGCAGGTAAGGGTTGGCGTCGGCGCCGGCCACGCGGTGTTCGATACGTACGGCATCGGACGAGCCGGTCGGTACGCGAATCGCTACGGTGCGGTTGTCCAGGCCCCAGCACGGCGAGTTCGGCACGTAGAACTGTGCGCCGAAACGGCGGTAGGAGTTGACGTTGGGGCACAGGAACGCCATTTGGGCGGGTAGGGTCTCGAGCACACCGCCGATCGCGTGACGCAATGCGGCGTTCTGCTCGGGATCCTCGCTGGCAAAGATGTTCTTGCCGTCTTTGTCCAGGATCGAAATGTGTACGTGCAAACCGTTGCCTGCCTGGCCTGGGTAAGGCTTGGCCATGAAGGTGGTGTCCATCTCATGGTCGTAGGCGATGTTCTTGATCAGGCGCTTGAGCAGTACCGCGTAGTCGCAGGCCTTGATCGGGTCGGCCACGTGGTGCAGGTTCACTTCGAACTGCGCCGGGGCACTTTCCTTGACGATGGCGTCAGCCGGGATGCCTTGCTCTTTGGCCCCTTCCAGAATGTCCTGGAGGCAGTCGACGTATTCGTCGAGGTCGTCGATCAGGTAGACCTGTGTCGAGTGCGGGCGTTTGCCGGAGATCGGCGAGCGGGGCGGTTGTGGGCGGCCGTTCACGTTCTCCTGGTCGATCAGGTAGAACTCAAGCTCGAAGGCGGCGCAGATGGTCAGACCGAGGTCGTCAAATTTGCTTACAACTTGGCGGAGCACTTCGCGAGGATCGGCGAAGAAAGGTTCACCTTCAAGTTCGTGCATGGTCATCAGCAGTTGCGCGGTTGGGCGCTTTTGCCAGGGTTCATTGCACAGGGTATCGGGGATTGGATAACAGATTCGGTCAGCATCACCGATGTCCAGACCCAGGCCGGTGCTTTCCACCGTCGAGCCGTTGATATCCAGGGCAAATAAAGAGGCAGGCAGGTTAATGCCCTTCTCGTAAACCTTGTGGAGGCTGGTGCGTTCGATGCGCTTGCCGCGCACCACACCATTCATATCCGCAATTAGAAGGTCTACGTACAGAACCTCAGGATGATCCTTAAGGAACGCGTTCGCTTCGTTAAGCTGAACGGCACGCGGGGGTACCGACATGATGCAACACCTTTGTTGTTAAAAATATCAATCATTGATCTTTTCTGGTTTCAGTCAACCCGAACGGCATGCCGAAGTCAAGCGAGGGCTTTTTTGCCCTAAAAAAGCGCCGTGGGGCCTTTTTTGGGGCTTTTTGGGGCGGTTTTTTGGGATTGAAGGCCTTGGGACTAGCAGGCTTGAGCGGGCCGTGTTGTATTTTTTACGGGGGTGTTGTGTAAAAAAATGAACAAGGCTAAGCTCGATTCAAACCCATAACAGCAATAATACCGGGGTGCTTCATGTCTCGCCTGCCGCTACTCGGCGCTTCAACCTGTTTCAGACAAGTCTTGTCACCCGTTCAATTCTCCCTCGTGAATGACCGCGCCCCGGCCAATATTCTTGACGCCTTGGCTGACCTCTTTTCTGCTCCCTCATTTCCTTCGTGCCTGTCACTGAGCGGCTCCCGTGCGGGGTGCTGCTCATGATTCTGCACGACTTTGGCGTGAGGAATGCAACGCTGCAGCAAATGGCAGGTAAGCTCCTACCCTGAACGAAAAGACGACGCGGATGCTGCGTCCACCAACGCCTGGCCTTTAACGGATGCCAGGAAACCCAGCCCAGAGGCATTTATGAGTAACAACCTCGACCAGCTCACCGATTGGTTGAAAGACCACAAGATCACAGAAGTCGAATGCATGATTGGCGACCTCACCGGCATCACCCGGGGCAAGATCTCGCCGACCAACAAGTTCATCGCCGAAAAAGGCATGCGCCTGCCCGAAAGCGTTCTGTTGCAGACCGTGACCGGCGACTATGTCGAAGACGACATCTATTACGAATTGCTCGACCCGGCCGACATCGACATGATCTGCCGCCCCGACCAGAACGCGGTGTTCCTGGTCCCATGGGCCATCGAGCCTACCGCCCAGGTGATCCACGACACCTACGACAAGCAAGGTAACCCGATTGAGCTGTCGCCGCGCAACGTGCTCAAGAAGGTTCTGAAACTCTATTCCGACAGAGGCTGGCAGCCCATCGTGGCGCCAGAGATGGAGTTTTACCTGACCAAACGCTGCGAAGACCCGGACTTCCCGCTGCAACCGCCGATTGGCCGTTCCGGCCGCCCGGAAACCGGTCGCCAGTCCTTCTCTATAGAAGCCGCCAACGAATTCGACCCATTGTTCGAAGACGTCTACGACTGGTGCGAACTGCAGGAGCTGGACCTCGACACGCTGATCCACGAGGACGGCACGGCGCAGATGGAAATCAACTTCCGTCACGGCGATGCCCTGTCCCTGGCCGACCAGATCCTGGTGTTCAAGCGCACCATGCGTGAGGCCGCGCTCAAGCACAACGTGGCCGCCACCTTTATGGCCAAGCCGATGACCGGCGAGCCCGGCAGCGCGATGCACTTGCACCAGAGCATCATCGACATCGCCACCGGCAAGAACGTCTTCTCCAATGAAGACGGGACCATGAGCCAGCTGTTCCTTAATCATATTGGCGGCCTGCAGAAATTCATCCCTGAATTGCTGCCGCTGTTTGCGCCTAACGTGAACTCGTTCCGCCGCTTCCTGCCCGACACCTCGGCGCCGGTGAACGTGGAGTGGGGCGAGGAGAACCGCACCGTCGGCCTGCGCGTACCGGATGCCGGCCCGCAGAACCGTCGCGTGGAAAACCGCCTGCCGGGCGCCGACGCCAACCCGTATCTGGCGATTGCCGCCAGCCTGTTGTGCGGCTACATCGGCATGGTCGAAGGCCATAACCCGAGCGCGCCGGTGGTGGGCCGTGGTTATGAGCGCCGCAACCTGCGCCTGCCGTTGACCATCGAAGACGCTCTGGAGCGGATGGAAAACAGCAAGACCATCGAGAAATACCTGGGGCAAAAATTCATCACGGGCTACGTCGCGGTCAAGCGGGCCGAGCATGAAAACTTCAAGCGCGTGATCAGTTCGTGGGAGCGGGAATTCCTGCTCTTCGCCGTCTGATGCGCCGGGCGCGCCGTAGGAAAGGCGCGCCCTCACCTGAAAAAGTCTAGGAGATTGGTATGTCCAGCAACAACCCGCAAACCCGTGAATGGCAAGCCTTGAGCAATGATCACCACCTGGCGCCGTTCAGCGACTTCAAGCAATTGAAAGTGAAAGGCCCACGGATCATCACCAAAGCCCACGGCGTTTACCTGTGGGACAGCGAAGGCAACAAGATCCTCGACGGCATGGCCGGCCTGTGGTGCGTGGCGATCGGTTACGGTCGCGATGAACTGGCTGACGCCGCCGCCAAGCAGATGAAAGAACTGCCGTACTACAACCTGTTCTTCCAGACCGCGCACCCGCCGGTGCTGGAACTGGCCAAGGTCATCTCCGACATCGCGCCGGCCGGCATGAACCATGTGTTCTTCACCGGTTCGGGCTCGGAAGGCAACGACACCATGCTGCGTATGGTCCGCCACTACTGGGCGATCAAGGGCCAGCCGAACAAGAAAACCATCATCAGCCGCAAGAATGGCTACCACGGTTCCACCGTGGCCGGCGCCAGCCTGGGCGGCATGACTTATATGCATGAGCAGGGCGACTTGCCGATTCCGGGCATCACCCACATCGCCCAGCCGTACTGGTATGGCGAAGGCGGCGACATGAGCCCGGAAGAGTTCGGGGTGTGGGCCGCCAACCAGTTGGAAGAGAAGATTCTGGAACTGGGCGTGGACAACGTCGGTGCCTTTATTGCCGAGCCGATCCAGGGCGCCGGTGGCGTGATCGTGCCGCCTGAGACCTACTGGCCGCGCATCAAGGAAATCCTCGCCAAGTACGACATTCTGTTCGTCGCCGACGAAGTGATCTGCGGTTTCGGCCGTACCGGTGAGTGGTTCGGTAGCGACTTCTACGGCCTCAAGCCCCACATGATGACCATCGCCAAAGGCCTGACCTCGGGCTACATCCCGATGGGCGGCCTGATCGTGCACGACGACGTGGTCGCGGTGCTCAACGAAGGTGGCGATTTCAACCACGGCTTCACCTATTCCGGTCACCCGGTGGCGGCTGCGGTAGCCCTGGAAAACATCCGCATCATGCGCGATGAAAAAATCGTTAAGCGTGTGCACGACGAAACGGCACCGTATTTGCAGAAACTTCTGAGGGAACTGGCTGATCATCCGTTGGTGGGTGAAGTGCGCGGTGTGGGCATGCTCGGTGCGATTGAGCTGGTGCAGGACAAGGCCACGCGCAAACGTTACGAAGGCCGTGGTGTGGGCATGATCTGCCGCACGTTCTGCTTCGAGAATGGCCTGATCATGCGCGCCGTGGGCGACACCATGATCATTTCGCCGTCGCTGGTGATCAGCAAGGCGGAAATCGACGAGCTGGTGACCAAGGCTCGCCAGTGCCTGGACCTGACTTTGGCGGCATTGCAGGGCTAAGTGCTAGGCTCAGTGCGCAGCGGCTTCGGGCGCTGCGTCTGGACAGTTAAAAATAGCAGTATTAAAGGGGGCTTTGGTTGAAAGCCGGCCCCTGAACTTGCCAGACTGTCGCCCTGTTTTGTTGCCCTTTGGAAGGGCCGTGAGACGACTAAAGAACGTGGCCCAAAAAAGAAAAAATTGGAGCATCACCAAATGAAGGCATTAGGTTTGAAGAACGCTGGCAAGACACTCCTCGCCTTGTCCCTGATGGGCGCAATGGCGGGCGCGGCCCAGGCAGACAGCAAAGTGCTGCATGTCTATAACTGGTCCGACTACATTGCTCCGGACACCATCGCCAACTTTGAAAAAGAGTCGGGCATTAAAGTGGTGTACGACGTTTTCGACAGCAACGAGACCCTCGAAGCCAAGTTGCTGGCAGGCAAATCCGGTTACGACATCGTCGTACCGTCGAACAACTTCCTGGCCAAGCAAATCAAGGCAGGTGTCTATCAGGAGCTGGACAAGTCCAAGCTGTCGAACTACGACAACCTGAACAAATCCCTGCTTAAAGCCGTGTCGGTCAGCGACCCGGACAACAAGCACGCGTTCCCGTACATGTGGGGTTCCATCGGCATCGGCTACAACCCGGAGAAGGTCAAGGCTGCACTGGGCGTGGACAAGATCGATTCCTGGGACGTGCTGATGAAGCCGGAAAACATCGCCAAGCTGAAAAGCTGCGGCGTGAGCTTCCTTGATTCGCCAACCGAAATGCTGCCGGTGGCATTGCACTACCTGGGCCTGCCGACCGACACGCAAAAGAAAGCTGACCTGAAGCAAGCCGAGGACCTCTTCCTCAAGCTGCGCCCATCGATCGGCTACTTCCACTCGTCCAAGTACATCTCGGACCTTGCCAACGGCAACATCTGCGTCGCCGTGGGTTACTCGGGTGACATCCAGCAGGCCAAATCCCGCGCGGCTGAAGCCGGTGGCAAGGTCAAGGTTGCCTACGACATTCCGAAAGAAGGCGCCGGCAGCTTCTATGACATGGTCGCTATCCCTAAAGATGCCGAAAACGTCGATGCTGCCTACAAGTTCATGAACTACCTGCTGGAGCCAAAAGTCATGGCGGCCATCACCAACAGCGTACGTTTCCCGAACGGTAACGAGAAGGCGACCCCATTGGTCGACAAAGACATCACCAGCGACCCGGGCATCTACCCGTCCGCCGATGTGCAGGCCAAGCTCTACGCCATTGCTGACTTGCCGGCTGCAACCCAGCGTGAAATGACCCGCAGCTGGACCAAAATCAAATCGGGTAAATAAGCCTTAAAACCTGTGGGAGCGGGCTTGTGTGGGAGCGGGCTTGCTCGCGAAAGCGGTGTATCAGTTGATACACCTGCTGGCTGACACACCGCCTTCGCGAGCAAGCCCGCTCCCACCTAAACCGACTCCCACAAATTAAATGACAGAAAGTTTTGCCGGATCGGTTTATCGAGGGTAAGTTGCGCGCCGGTTTTGTTGCCGGGCAACAACTTTAAGGCCCAACTATTTAAGAGGACCTCCACTTGCCAATTTCTTTATTTCGCAAAGCGGTGCTGGTGGGTGCAGGTATCACGCTGGCTGTCAGCGTGCAGGCCGCGCCGACTGTGCATATTTATAACTGGTCGGATTACATCGGCCCCGAGACCCTGGCGAACTTCGAAAAGGCCAGCGGTATCAAGCCGGTGTATGACGTGTTTGACTCCAATGAAACCCTGGAAGGCAAGTTGCTCGCCGGGCATACCGGTTACGACGTGGTCGTGCCGTCCAACCATTTCCTCGGCAAGCAGATCAAGGCCGGGGCGTTCCAGAAGCTCGACAAGTCATTGCTGACTAACTATTCCAACCTTGACCCGGCGCTGCTCAAACGCCTGGAAAAGAACGACCCGGGCAACCAGTACGCGGTGCCGTACCTGTGGGGCACCAATGGCATCGGTTACAACGTCGATAAGGTCAAAGAAGTGCTGGGCATCGACCATATCGATTCCTGGGCCGTGCTGTTCGAGCCGGAGAACATGAAGAAGCTGGCGACCTGCGGCGTCTCGTTCATGGACTCGGCAGATGAAATGCTGCCGGCAGTGCTCAACTACATGGGCCTGAACCCCAACAGCACCAACCCGGCTGACTACAAAAAAGCCGAAGAGAAACTGCTGAAAGTGCGTCCTTATGTGACCTACTTCCATTCTTCCAAGTACATCTCGGACCTGGCCAACGGCAACATCTGCGTAGCAGCAGGCTTTTCCGGGGATGTGTTCCAGGCCAAGGCCCGTGCGGCCGAGGCGGGCAAGGGCGTGAACATCGCCTACACGATTCCGAAAGAAGGCGGCAATTTGTGGTTTGACGTGCTGGCCATCCCGGCGGACGCGGCCAACGTCAAAGAGGCCCACGCCTTCATCAACTATTTACTGCAACCTGAGGTGATCGCTCAGGTCAGTGATTACGTCGGTTACGCCAACCCTAACCCATGGGCGGACAAACTGATGGAGCAATCGATACGCACCGACGCAGCGGTTTACCCACCGCAGGCGGTTCTCGACCGGACGTTTGTCAACTTCGAGTTACCCCCGAACGTGCAACGTTTAATGACCCGTAGCTGGACCAAGGTCAAGACGGGCAAGTAAGGCTTAAGGCTCAAACTATCCAAGGTTTCGCCTGTATTGGGCGAACCTCAAATTTTGTTGGGAGTTTCGTAAATGGCAGTTGCCTCCGGCGCCTATAAGAAAGCCCTCGAGGGCGACCAGACACCGAAAAAGGTGTTGGTCAAAATCGACCGGGTCACGAAGAAGTTCGACGAGACGATTGCCGTGGACGATGTGTCCCTGGAAATCAAAAAAGGCGAGATCTTCGCCTTGCTCGGCGGTTCGGGTTCGGGCAAATCCACTTTGCTGCGCATGCTCGCAGGCTTCGAGCGCCCAACTGAAGGTCGCATTTACCTCGACGGTGTGGACATCACCGACATGCCGCCCTACGAGCGGCCGATCAACATGATGTTCCAGTCCTACGCCTTGTTCCCGCACATGACCGTGGCGCAGAACATCGCCTTCGGTCTGCAACAGGACAAGATCCCCAAGGCCGAGGTCGACGCCCGCGTGGCCGAGATGCTCAAGCTGGTGCAGATGAGCCAGTACGCCAAGCGCAAGCCGCATCAACTGTCGGGCGGTCAACGTCAGCGTGTGGCGCTGGCGCGCTCGCTGGCCAAGCGCCCGAAACTGCTGCTGCTCGATGAGCCGATGGGCGCGCTCGACAAGAAGCTGCGTTCGCAGATGCAACTGGAGCTGGTGGAGATCATCGAGCGCGTAGGCGTGACCTGCGTGATGGTGACCCACGACCAGGAAGAGGCCATGACCATGGCCGAGCGCATCGCGATCATGCACCTGGGCTGGATCGCCCAGATCGGCAGCCCGATCGACATCTACGAGACGCCTACCAGCCGCCTGGTGTGCGAGTTCATCGGCAACGTGAACATCTTCGACACCCAAGTGGTGGACGACGCCGAAGGCCACGCGGTACTCAAGTGCCCGGACCTGGACCGCGACATCTACGTGGGCTACGGCATCGCCACCTCGGTGGAAGACAAGTCGGTGACCTACGCGATTCGCCCGGAAAAGCTGCTGGTGACCACCGAAATGCCGACCTGCGAGCACAACTGGTCCAGCGGCAAGGTGCACGACATCGCCTACCTCGGCGGCCACTCGGTGTTCTACGTGGAACTGCCAAGCGGCAAGCTGGTGCAGTCCTTCGTCGCCAACGCCGAACGCCGTGGCCAGCGCCCAACCTGGGGTGACCAGGTGTACGTGTGGTGGGAAGACGACAGCGGCGTGGTACTTCGCTCATGAATATGAAGAAGTTCAAACGCCAGCTGCAGCGAATAACACCCGGTGGCCGGCATGTGGTCATCGGGATCCCTTTCCTCTGGCTGTTCCTGTTTTTCGCACTGCCGTTCTTCATCGTCTTGAAGATCAGCTTTGCCGAAGCCGACGTCGCGATCCCGCCTTACACCGAGATCTACACCTTCGTTGAGCAAAAGCTGCAATTGGTGCTCAACCTGGGCAACTACGCGATGCTCGGCGACGACGAGTTGTACATCGCCGCGTACCTGGGCTCGCTGAAGATGGCGTTTTTCAGCACGATCCTGTGCCTGTTGATCGGCTATCCGATGGCCTACGCGATTGCCAGCGCGCGCAAAGAGATGCAGACCGTGCTGGTGCTGCTGATCATGATGCCGACCTGGACCGCGATCCTGATCCGCGTGTATGCGTGGATGGGCATCCTCAGCAACAACGGCTTGCTCAACGGCTTCCTGTTGTCCATGGGGTTGATCAACGAGCCGCTGCAGATCCTCAACACCAACATCGCGGTGTACATCGGCGTGGTCTATTCGTACCTGCCGTTCATGATCCTGCCGCTGTACGCCAACCTGGTCAAACACGATCAAAGCCTGCTGGAAGCCGCGTCCGACCTGGGTTCGAGCACTTTCAACAGCTTCTGGAAAATCACCGTGCCGCTGTCCAAGAACGGCATCATCGCTGGCTGCATGCTGGTGTTCATTCCAGTGGTGGGCGAGTTCGTGATACCGGAACTGCTCGGCGGCCCGGAAACCCTGATGATCGGTAAAGTGTTGTGGCAAGAATTCTTCAACAACCGTGACTGGCCGGTGGCGTCTGCCCTGGCGGTGGTGATGCTGGCGATCCTGATCGTGCCGATCATCCTGTTCAACCGCAGCCAAGCCAAAGAGATGGAGGGCAAGATATGAAGCGCTTCAGTTTCTCGAGTTTTATGCTGGTGGCGGGGTTGTTGTTCATCTACCTGCCGATGCTGATCCTGGTGATCTACTCGTTCAACGAGTCCAAACTGGTGACGGTGTGGGGCGGTTGGTCGATCAAGTGGTACGTGGGCCTGCTGGACAACACCCAGTTGATGGGCTCGGTGGCACGTTCCCTGGAAATCGCCTGCTACACGGCGGTGGCCGCCGTCGCGTTGGGTACGTTGGCAGCGTTCGTGCTGACGCGCATCAGCCAGTTCAAGGGCCGCACGCTGTTCGGCGGGCTGGTGACCGCGCCGCTGGTAATGCCCGAGGTGATCACCGGTCTGTCGCTGTTGCTGCTGTTCGTGGCCATGGCGCAGATGATCGGTTGGCCCCAGGAGCGTGGCATTGTCACCATTTGGATAGCCCACACCACGTTCTGTGCGGCGTATGTGGCGGTGGTGGTGTCGGCGCGCTTGCGTGAGCTGGACCTGTCGATCGAAGAAGCGGCGATGGACCTGGGCGCGCGGCCGTGGAAGGTGTTCTTCCTGATCACCATCCCGATGATCGCGCCGTCGTTGGCGGCGGGCGGCATGATGTCGTTCGCGCTGTCGCTGGATGACCTGGTACTGGCCAGCTTCGTGTCCGGCCCGGGCTCGACCACCTTGCCGATGGAAGTGTTCTCGGCCGTACGTCTTGGGGTTAAACCCGAGATCAACGCCGTGGCCAGCCTGATTCTGTTGGCGGTGTCGCTGGTGACTTTCCTGGTGTGGTTCTTCAGCCGCCGTGCCGAAGAACACCGCAAGAAAGCCATCCAGCAAGCGATTGAAGAAGCGGCGGCGGATGGCTGGCAACAGCCGGACAAGCGCCGGGCGCCTGCACCGGTCTAACCCGCACTGATCGTTCCCACGCTCCGCGTGGGAATGCCTCCTGTGATGCTCCGCGTCATGCTTCCAAGAGCGGACGCAGAGCGTCCAGGGCTGCATTCCCACGCAGAGCGTGGGAATGATCTGGTCAGGCCCACGGCGACTTGCGAATCACCTCGACAAAGTTCATCGGCTTGAACCCCGGCTCCTGATCCACCAGCACATCGGTCTTCACGTTGCCAAACGTGGTCTGCGGGCGATGGCGCAAGCCGTCGGCAAACGCGCAGATGATGCATTCCTTGAACCCTTCACCGCGTGGATGCGCATGCACCACGGCTTCGCGCTGCACGCTGGAAAACGCCGCGTAGTCCATGCCCAGCACGTCCATTTCCACGCCGGCAGTCACCAGTGCCACCGTCGGGCGCAGGTGCTGCGGCACGCCGGGCGTGGTGTGCAGGGCGATGGACAGCCACACTTGCTCGATATCGTCATCGCTCAGCCCGTAAGGCTTGAGGAACGCCGCCGCGGCGTTGGCGCCGTCCACTTCGAAACGCTCGTTGTCACTGCGATGACCTTCGACCAGGCCGAGGTCATGGAACATCGCGCCGACGTACAGCAGCTCCGGGTTGTAGGCCAATTGCTTGCGCTCACCGCTCAATGCGCCGAACAGGAATACCCGGCGGGAGTGGTGGTAGAGCAGGTCGGATTCGACGTCACGGATGTATTCGGTGGTGGCCTTGGCCAAGGCGCTGTCCGGGATCTGGATGCCGGCGATGATGGTGCTCATGGTCGTTCTCCTCAACAAAGCGCCGGGGGTGGCGCCGATGAGTCCAGTCTGGTCGCGCGCCCGCGACGGGGCTATCGCGGCGAGGGTGCGATGTCGGCCAATGTGGCGCGATATCGCGCCAAGGTTGTACAGGGTCAACTGTGGGAGCTGGCTTGCCTGCGATAACATCACCTCGGTATACCTGATACACCAAGGTGCCTGCATCGCAGGCAAGCCAGCTCCCACAGGGTTTCGTGCCTGTCAGACATAAGGTTTCGCCATGCATAGAACCGTCGCCATCCTGATCTTCCCCGGCGTCCAGTCACTGGACGTGACCGGCCCCATGGATGTGTTCTGCGAGGCCAACCGTTTTTTGCCGCCGCACGACCATTACCGGCTTGAAGTACTTGGCCTGGGCCACGGCAGCATGGCGGCCTCAAACGGCTTGTCGTTGCAGGCTCACAAGCACTACAGCGAAGCGCTGCAAGCCTACGACCTGCTGTTGGTCGCCGGTGGCCCGCAACTGCCCTTCGAAGATTTCGGCGCGCCATTTGATGATTGGCTGCGCGCCGCCGCCGCCCGCGCGCAACGCTTCGGCTCGATCTGCAACGGCGCCTTTATGCTGGCCCGTGCCGGCTTGCTGGATGGCAAAACCGTCACCACCCATTGGAACGACGCCGCCGACCTGGCGCGCTTGTGCCCCTCGGCACAGGTCGACGCCGACCGCCTTTACGTGCAGGACGGCAACCTCTACACCTCGGCTGGGGTCACCGCAGGTATCGACTTGTCGCTGTTCCTGCTGGCCCAGGACCACGGCCCGGAAGTCGCGCTGAGCGTGGCCAAGCGCCTGGTGGTGTTTACCCAGCGTTCGGGCGGGCAGTCGCAGTTCAGCCCGTTTCTTACACCCCACGCCGAAAGCACCTCGGCGGTGGCGTTGGTGCAGTTGTACGTGCTGGCGAACCTGACCGGGGATTTGACCATCGCCGACCTGGCCAAGGCGGCCAATATGAGTGCGCGAAATTTCTCCCGGGTGTTTGCCCGTGAAGCGCGCATCACGCCAGCGGAGTTTGTTGAGCGGGCGCGGGTGGATGCGGCGCGGGTGATGCTCGAAAGCAGCCCCGCGCCGCTCAAAACCGTGGCCTATCAATGCGGCTTTCGCGACGCCCAGCACATGCGCAGTGTGTTCAACCGCAGGCTGGGCGTGACGCCGCAACAGTTCCGGCTTAACTTTGCGGCGCCGGTTTGAGCGTGTCGTAGGCTTCCAGCGCGCGTAGCGAGTAGATGTACGCGGCGCCGGCATTCATCGAGATTGCCGTGGCCAGCGTTGCCGCCACTTCTTCGCGGGTCGCGCCGGCCTTGATCGCCGCGTCGGCATGCACGCCGATGCAACCGTCGCAACGCGTGGTAATGGCCACGGCGATGGAAATCAGCTCGCGGGTCTTGGCGTCGAGCACGTTGTTTTCCTCGGCAGCCTCGCCCAACGCCATGTAGGCTTTGACCAGCTTCGGGTTGCTCTTGCCCAGCGCACCAAAGGCTTTTTTCACGGTAGGCAGCAAGTCGGACCAGTTATTGAACATTGCGGTAACTCCTGAACAGGTGGGGTGTGAAGCCAGTGTCTGCTGTTCGGTGTTGGCGTTATTGTTCAATCCGCTCATCTTTTTGACCGATGCTCGCAAATGAATTCGATCGACACTCTTATTGCGCTGGCCAACCTGCGCGGCAGTCTGGATTTGCGTTGCCAGTTCCAGGGCGACTGGGCACTGGATCACCCGCCAGAAAACCTCGGCGTGGCGCCGTACCACATCGTGCTCAGCGGCACGTGCCGTGCCGAGCTGTCGGGCGGGCAGCAGGTGACGCTGGAGGAAGGCGATATCCTGCTGATGCCCGGTGGCGCTACGCATTTGTTGCGCAGCCAGGGCGCGCGTATCCGGCCGATGCAGCCAACGGTGATCGAAGGTGGTGTGCTGCCGGTGTATCGCCTGGGCGGCGAGCGAACGGAAGTGGACATGCTCTGTGGCAGCTTTCACTACAACCGCCAGTCGCTGCTGTTCGGCGCGTTGCCGGAGTACCTGGTGGTGTCCAGCCGCCAATGGCAGGGCGATGGGCAACTGGCGGCACTGATCGCGCTGTTGCGCAGCGAGGCGGACGGCCAGCAACTGGGCGCACGCTCGTTTATCGACGCGCTGTCGTCGGCCTTGTTCACCCTTATTCTGCGCACTTGGCTGACCCGTCAGGGACCCGTGGCAGGCACCTTCGCTTTACTCGCCGACAAGCGCCTGGGCAAGGCCTGGCAGGCGATGCTGGCCGAGCCCGGCCACGAGTGGACCATCGACAGCCTGGCAGCTGCGGCGAGCATGTCGCGGGCGACCTTTATGCGCGCGTTTGTGAAAGTGGCGGGTGTGTCGCCGTGGGTGCTGCTGACCCAGCTGCGCATGGAGCGGGCGTTCAACCTGCTGCGCCAGTCGCGCCTGAGCCTGCTGGATATCGCCGCCCAGGTGGGTTATCAGTCGCAGGCGGCGTTCAGCAAGAAGTTCAAGGAAACCTATGGCGAGGCGCCGGGGCGAATGCGCACACGCGCAGACTAAATGTGGGCGCGGGCACATGTGGGAGCTGGCTTGCCTGCGATGCGAGCGCCTCGGTATTACTGAAAAACTGCGGTGATGCTATCGCAGGCAAGCCAGCTCCCACACAAGCCAGCTCCCACAAAGGCCAGCTCCCACAGTGATCGGGTTTACCGCGCCGGCAACAGCTTCAACGTACCCCGCGTATTCGCCGTCACTTCCTCATCACTGAAATGCGCCTGCTCATACCCGCCTTCGATGTAGGTTTCCGCCTGATCGCCATAGTGCGAATCAAACGGCACGCCGCTTTGCCCCACCGGGTTGATGGTCAGGGCGTGGGCCGGGTCGGCGAAGTCGATCAGCCGGCGCGTCGATGGCCCGTACGTCACCGGCCACGGCGCGGGACCGATCATGGCGGACTGGTTGTTCGGCACCTCGTGGGTGCCGGGGGCGGGGAAGGGGCCGACGTTCAAGAGCTTGTCCAGCGGCTTCTGCATGCCCAGCGGGTGGCCGTGGGTCAGGGTGTGCGCCTTGCCCCATTGCCACTGGCTCGGGTCGTCGCCGAAGGTGGCTTTCAGATGCGCCAGGCTGTTGTCCCACGCGAGCTTGACCGTGTCGGCGCGCTTGCCGTCCCACCACGGCGAGTCCGCTGAGGCTGCCAGGCGCGGCAGCGCCGCATCAATCACTCGTGTGGTGAGCAGGGTCTTGAACATTGCGTCGCCCAGTTTCGGGTGAAAGGCCGCGTCGGTGAGGTTGAATAGGAACTGGTTGAACACTGTGGCGCTGGTGGAATCCAGTGGGTAGTCGTCTTTCCAGGCGGCAAGCTGCTCCACCAGTTTCAGCTGTGCCGGGTCTTTGACCACCTCACGCAGCACCGGCAACAGCGGCGCCAGCAAGTGCGGGCCATAGGCGGTGGTGGTGCCCAGTTGCAGGGCCTGGCTGTTGTTCACGTCCCACTTCACGCTTTTGTCGCTCAACTGCGTGTTCAACTGCTGGCCACGGTCGGCCAGGTTGTAGTAACCGGGAATTTCCATGCCGGTGGGCGACACCGGCTGGGCATTCGCCGACACCACATAACCGCGCGCCGGGTTTTCTTCCTGCGGGTTGGCGCTGAACGGGTAGAAGCCGAGCTTGTCGGCCTGGGCGGTGCTGCCGTCGAGGATAAAACCGGGGTTGACCCCAGCCGGGCGAATCGGCAACTGCGCGGCCGCCCACCAGCCGATATCACCCTTGGCGTTCGCCCACACGATATTCAGCCCCGGCGCCGACACCATGGCCGCCGCCGCGCGTGCCTTGGCCAGGGTGTCGGCGCGGTTGAGTTGGTAGAAACCTTCGAGGATCGGGTTTTCGGTGTCGAGGAACGCCCACCACATCGCAATCGGTGTCTTGCCGGCGCTCTCGCCGAGCACATCATTGATGATCGGGCCGTGGGGCGAGCGACGCAGGGTGAGTATCACCGGGTCCTGGCCTTTGACCGCAATCTGCTGCTCGCTGCTGGTCATGTCGACCCACTGGCCGTGATACCAGACCTGGTTGGGGTTGTCCGGGTTGACCTTTTCGGCGATCAGGTCGAGGTCATCGTTCTGGAACATGGTCAGGCTCCAGCCGAAATCCAGGTTGTGGCCCAGGAACGCCACCGGCACCAGCGCGTTGTGATAACCGTAGAGCTCAAAGCCAGGCGCCGAGAGCTGCGCTTCGTACCACACCGACGGCACCGAGAAGCGGATATGCGGGTCGCCCGCCAGCAAGGGCTTGCCACTTTTGGTGCGGCTGCCGCTGATGGCCCAGGCGTTGCTGCCTTCGAACTGCGGCAAACCGTTGTCGGCCAAAGCCTGATCGCTCAGAGAGGCGATGGCGCCGAGGGTTTGCCAGTCGCTGGCGGCCAGGTTCAGCGCGCCCTTGGGTTGCCAGTCGAGGTCAAAGACTTTCAGGTAATCGCTGCCCAACTGGTCGCGAACGTACGTCAGCAACGGCTCGGTACGAAACGCTGCAGCAAAGCTATAGGCCATGTACCCGGCGACGCTGATGGTGTCCTCGGCGGTAAACGGCCGCTTGGGGATGCCCAGCACGTCGAACTCCATGGGGCTGGCGTGGCTGTCCTGATATTGGTTGATGCCGTCCAGGTAGGCTTGCAAGGCTTTCCACGCCTTGGAGTCGTGGTCAATGTGTTCCACGTAACTCAAGGCGCGTTCACGGATGCGCAGGCTGCGGAACAGCTTGTCGGTCTCCAGCACTTTCGGCCCCAGCACCTCGGCGAGTTCGCCACGGGCCAGGCGCCGCATGATCTCCATCTGGAACAGCCGGTCCTGGGCATGCACGTAGCCCAAGGCTCGGTACAGGTCGGTCTCGTTCTCGGCGCGGATGTGCGGCACGCCACGGTCGTCATAACGCACGGTGACCGTGCCCTGCAGGTTGGCCAGTGTTTCGGTGCCCTGGCGAGTGGGCTGCTTGCTGTAGACATACCAGCCGGCGCCGGCCATGAGGGCGGCAATCAGGATAGCGAGCACGGTCAGGCTGCGTTTCATGGACGGTCCTTGGTCATTCACCTTTCAAGTCAGCGGAGTCTAATAGGTTTTTGACGAGGGCTGAGGGAAATGCTGATGTGCCTTGTCGACAGCCGAGGTTCAAGTGGAGAACACCCCATAGGCAGTATTATTCCACCTGTCATCTTTGAGCTTTTTGTCATGACTTGCGCCACGCAACCACTGCCAGACTCCAGCCGCCCCGAGGCTACCTACGCGTGCTGCCTGGAGGCGCAATCGCTGATCGAGCGCTTTTTGCAGCACCCGCCGGTGGGTTTCGAGGTGCACCTGTCCGAACAGGGCCTGCCGTACTTCTTCACGCCCTTCGACCTGCTGACCACCGCCGACGATGAGTTCGAAAAACGCGTGCGTGGTTGGCCGGGGTATCGTTTCTGGCATACGTGGCTGCGCATCGACAGCTGTTTTGTCGGCACCACGGTCAGCGAATACTCGCCGTTGCCCCAAGGCGTGTCGCCGCAGGACCTCGCGCAGTGGCTGCAATATGAATGTGCGCCGCAACGCAAACTCACCGTGATCAAAGATGTGCCGTGCAACTCGCCGCTGCTCAGCGACGCCGATAACCGCTACGCGCAAGACCTGATCGATGACTGCACCCGGCGTGGCTTCATCAGCCTCGAAGGCCAGGCGCTGGCGTATGTGCCAATCGACTTCACCACCATCGACGAATACCTTGCGCGTTTGTCCCACAGCCGTCGGCGCAATATCCGACGCAAATTGCGCAGTCGCGAGGCATTGCGCGTGGAAGTCCTGGACACCGGCGACGCACGCTTCAACGATGACGCCTGGCTGGCGCACTTGTACGCGCTGTACCGGGCCGTCTACGACCAGAGCGAGATCCATTTTGACCTGCTCACGCCGGAGTTTTTCAGCGGCCTATTGAGGGACGCCGCCAGCACTGGGCGGGTCTTTTGCTACTGGCACTGCGATGAATTGATCGGCTACAACCTCTGCTACGTGGAGGGCGACAAGCTGCTCGACAAGTACATCGGCCTGAATTACCCGCAGGCGCTGGAGTTCAACCTGTACTTCGTCAGTTGGTTTGTAAACCTGGAGTACGCCGTTGCCAACGGCCTGAAGTTTTACGTGGCCGGCTGGACCGACCCACAGGTCAAGGCCAGCCTCGGCGCTGACTTTACCTTTACCCGCCATCTGGTCTGGGTGCGCAACCCGCTGTTGCGCAAGCTGGGCAATCGATTCCGTCATCACTTCGAAAGCGATGCCCAGTGGCAACAGGAGCAGGCGTCATGAGCCAGGATCGAGCACCGCTGATTCTGGATTTCGATGGCGCCGTCAGCGACATTCCCGGCGCGATCACCTTGCCGTTGCAGGCCTGGCAGGAAAAAATCCGCTTCGGCTGCCGCTGGGCGCAGTTCAAAGAGCTGGAGACCGCACTGCACGCGCAGATGCCCAGCGACTACGGCTGCGTATTTACCGGCAGCGGCGACTATCACCACCTCAGCCAGCTGCTGTTGAACCGACTGCCCAGCCAGCAGAAGTTCCAGCTGATCATTTGCGACAACCACCCGGACAACATGCGCTACCCGTTCGGCATTCATTGCGGCTCGTGGGTCTATTGGGCCAGCCGTTTGCCGCAGGTCGAGCACGTGCATGTGCTGGGCATCGGCTCGCAGGACATCGGCCTGGGCCACGCCTGGGAGAATCACTGGTCGCCGCTGCTCAAGCGCAAGCTGACCTACTGGAACGTCAACGTCGACACGCGCTGGATGAACTGGATCGGCGCCGGCCGCAGCAACCGCGCGTTCAGCCACCCGGATGAGCTGATGCGCGCGTTCCTGGCGCAGTTAGACCGTTCGCTGCCGGTTTACTTGTCCATCGATAAAGACGTGTTGAGCCCCGAAGTGGTCAATACCAACTGGGACCAGGGTGAATTCCTCGAGCAGCATTTGAATGACCTGATCAGCGCCTGCCAGGGCCGGATCATCGGCGCGGATGTCACCGGTGATGTGTCGGCCTACCACTACGAAAGCAAGTTCAAGCGCTGGTTGAGTGCCTCCGATGGCCAGGAGGAACTGCCTGAGGCGCAAGTGCAGATCTGGCAACAGCAGCAGAACGAGCTGAACAGCCGTTTGGTGGCGCGTATCAACGAGGGCTGGCGACGATAGCTTTTAGCTGGGCCAGTATCTGCTCGAAGAGGGCGTCCGTCAGCCAGTGGCTGTTGCTGATCGACAGCGTGCGAGTGGCGAAGGCCTGGGCCTGGGTCATGTCGCTGCCAGGCTGCAACAGCGGGGCCACGGCCGGGTAGTCCGGCAAGGTGTGGATAAACAGGCGGGTCACGCCCAGCCCCGAGGTCCACAGCTGCGCCATTGCTGCATCACGCATCGGTGCCGACGGCATTATCACCATCAGAAACGGCCAGGTGCCTTGCTGCCCCGGCCGGTCCATCACCACCGAAACGCCGGGCAATGCATTCAGGCGTGCGGCGCGGCGCAGTGCCCGGTTGCGGCCTTGCTGCAAGTGATCGGGCAAGCGCGCCAGCGCGGCGGCACCGACCTTCTGGCGATAGGTGCCGAGGCGGTGTAGCGGGATGTCATTGACCGAAAAGTCGTCGCCCACGGCCGCCACTTCATCGCCTTGGGCCAGCGCCTTGCGCAGCGCCATCCCATACACGTAATGCAAACCGCGCGGCTGGTAGGCCAGGGCGTAACCCCACAATTCGGCGCTGCGTTGCAGCTCCCAGCGCAGGCTGAAGGGCAGGTCGTGGCGGCACTGGCGGTGCAATGCCTGATGCAACACCGGGTCGCGGCTGAACAGCACGCCGCCTTCTGCCGTCGTCAGGCCTTTGCCCAGCGCCATGCTGAAAAAACCTACATCGCCTTTGAGCCCGACGCTGTGGCCATCGTCGAGTGCGCCCATGGCTTGCGCGGCATCTTCGATGACCGCCGCGCCGACTGAGTCAGCAATACGTTTGGCGGTGTCGACATCTGCCACGCGCCCCGCCAAGTGGGTAACCACCACGGCCAGTGTGCTTTCATCGCACAGCTGCTTGAGGTGTTGTTCGTCCAGGTCAATGCCGCCCGGTTGCAAGTCACAGGGCACCACCCGCAACGGCGGGCAGTAATGCGCGGCCAATGCCACCAAGGGGCAGGTGTAGGCGGGCACGATGAGTTGGGTGCGGCCGGGCATGCGCTGCTGCAAGGTGCGCAGCGCGATGATCAACGCCGCCGTGCCGGAGCAGGGCAGCGCCGGCGTTGGAATCGAGAATTGGCGGGCCAGCGAATCGGCCAGGTCTGCGGAGCTTCCGAGCAAATCCCGCCAGCGCAAAGGCAGCCCTGCGGTCGGCGGAATCTCCCATCGGCGTGTCATGACACCGGGGCCTGCAACGGCTCGACCTCGGCCGGTTTGCTCTCTTTGTCTTCGCTGCGTGCCAGGCACAGAATGCCCGCGATAATCAGTGCGCCACCGATGATTTTAGGCAGGGTCAAGGTGTCATCGAACAGCCAGACAGAGATCAGCGTCACACTGATCAGCTCCAAGTGCGAGGCCGCAAACGCCGGGCCCACCGGGGCGTATTTGAGCAGCGTCATCCAGGTGAAGAAGGCGCCGATATAGCCGACAAAGGCGCCGTAGATCCACGGCGCGCCAAATACGCGAACCAGCCAGGCGGCGTCCATGGTCAGCGGCTCGGCATGCACCGAGGCGAATTTGAAGCTGACCTGCGCCAAGGTGTCGAAAATGATCAGCGCGAGAAAACCCAGGATGTAAAAGCGTTTCATCATTCAAACCCTACGACAGTCACACCACAGGCGATCAGCATGATGCCGATCAGGCGCCATTTGCTCAGGCTCTCTTTGAACAGGAACCGTCCGGCAATCATGATCACGACAATATTGATCGAGCCCAGCATCACGCCCACCGACAGCGGCACCAGGGTCAGGAACGCCAGCCACAACACGAATTCGAAGACGTAGCAGATTACCCCCAGCCAGATCCACGGCCGCTTGAGCATGTGCTTCCAGTGGGCCATGCCATCATGCTCGGCGCTGGCCGAGGCGGCGGTTTTAAAAGCCAACTGGCCGGACGTATCAACGATAACGTTGAGCATCCAGAGGATGATGGTTAACTGGCTCATGTATTCCTACGCTTACAATCTTGCTGAAAACGTACGATACAGCAGCCCAATGCTCGGGTGATTGGAGTTTGCCGGTTGAACAGGCTGTGTTCAGTTTGGTGCCTTGCTCCACTCGCAATAGCAGCCCACCGCCAGCGTATGAGTGGCATCGACCTCGCGCCCGGCCTGAAGGGCTTGCAGGATCGGCTCGATAAAACTGTTGCTGGAGTTACACGTGAGCCCTTCGCTGTACGGCCCGAAATACGCAAGTTTGCCCGTACGGTCCCAGATCCCGACAGCCGGGGTCGCCGGCACGTGGTCGGCACCGAACAGGGAATTAAGGGTTTTCATTTTGCGCAGGTTGTCGGGCAGTTGGCCGTGGCTGCCGGCCTTTTGCAGGGCGTAGAACTCGACGCCTTGGGGCGCGTAATGCTCGATCAGCTCGCCCAGGTGTTGCTGGTTGCCGACGTTGCACGGGCAGGCCGGGTCCCAGAAGTGCACCAGGCGGATCGGGCCGGGGCCGGCGAGTTCGGCGGGCAGGCGCAGGGCGTCGCCGGAGAACACCGCCGTGTGTTCGCTGAATGCGCGCAAGTAGCGGCCCTGGAACCAGTCATACGCCGCCCACAGCACGCCGGCGCAGATGACCAGGATCAGGCTGGCGAACAGGGCGGAACGGTAGGGCTGTCGCATTCAGATCAATCCTCGAAGGTCGCGTAGCTTGCCATGCTTGCCCTGACAGATGAATATCACCGCTCGATATTCATCTTCACCGTCAGTCTGGAACCCTTTATGCCTGTGAGCTTTGACCCCGATCATCTGCGCGACAGCTTGCGGCCACTTGTGGATGCGCAACCGCTCAGCGCCGAGGCGCGGGTCTACCAGCGTTTCTACGGGCTGGACCTGGCCGCGCGCAAAGTACCTGCCGTGAGCCGTCTGGGGCGCTTTGAGGTGGATGGCTACCACGTGGTCGCCCAGGTGTGGTGGCCGCCTGCGCCTGTGGCGACGCTGTTCATGTTCCACGGCTTCTACGACCACATGGGCCTGTACCGTAACGTGGTGGACTGGGCACTGGACCAGAACTTCGTGGTGATTGCCTGCGATTTGCCCGGCCATGGCCTGTCCAGCGGCGCACGCGCGAGCATCGACGATTTTGCGGTGTATCAGCACGTGGTGCAGGCGCTGTTTGCGCAGGCCAAGGCGCTGCAGTTGCCGCAGCCCTGGCACCTGTTCGGGCAAAGCACCGGTGGCGCGGTGGTGGTCGACCATTTGCTCCATCACGGCGCCGACAGCCCGGCACAGGGCAAGACCTTCCTGTTGTCACCTTTGGTGCGCCCGCGTGCGTGGGGTTGGTCGCAGGTCAGCTATTACTTGCTGCGGCCGTTCGTCAAAGGCATCGCGCGACGTTTCAGCGAAAACACCCATGACCCCACGTTCAAGCCGTTCCTGGAAGCCGACCCGTTGCAGCCGCGCCAACTGCCCACGGCCTGGGTGGGGGCGTTGGCGCACTGGATCAAGCGCATCGAAGCCGCACCGCGCAGCCCGCGGCGGCCGCTGATTGTGCAGGGTGAGGAAGACATGACGGTGGACTGGCAGCACAACTTGCAGGTGCTGCGGGGCAAGTTTGATCAGCCCGAGGTGTTGATGATCCCGCGTGGCAGGCATCATTTGGCGAATGAGATTGCGGAGATTCGCCAGGAGTATTTCAAGTACCTCACCGACCATCTGAAGTAAGCACCCTTCAAATGTGGGAGCTGGCTTGCCTGCGATAACGGTATGCCAGTTAGCCTTTGAGGTGCTGTCCCACCGCTATCGCAGGCAAGCCAGCTCCCACAATGATTACGGTGCCAGGCTTGAGGTGCTCTGGCCGACGGCAAGGCCTGCGCGAATCGCTGCCAGCGCCGCCTTGTAATACGCCCGACCGTCCGGCGACTCCGCAAACGTGGCGAATTCCTCCAGCTCCGGGTCAGACAAATCCCGATAGACGTACAGCAGCGTGTTATTCAGGTCATTGCCAATCTGCTGCATCAGCCGCTCACGCTGACCATTCAACATGCCCTGCGCCTGACCGCCGCCCAACAGGCCGGGAATCATCTGGCTCAAGCTGTCGGCGGCCACGCCGGCAATCGCCAGGCTGACTTCCGCACCGGCTTCGCGCGCAGGCAGCGCCTGGGCCAGGTGGCCGATGATCAGGCTGCGGGTGGCGTCGGCCTCGATGTGTGGCAGGCCTTGGGCGTTTTTCGCCAACTGGTCGCGGCGCGTGGCCAGCAACTCGGCGGCGACAATCTTGCGGCCCAGCGGCGACTGGAAAAACGCCAGGGCGGGTTTCGGGTCCGCGAGGTTCTTGCGCAATTGCGCCTCGGCGCGCTGGTCCACGGCCTGGGCGGCGAAGCGTTTATTGCTGTTGTCCACCAGCGCCTGGTACACCGCCGGCGGCAGGCTATTGCGGTAGCGTTGCTGGGCGGCAGTGAGGGCGTCATTGAAATGCGCACGTTGTTCGGCCCAGCCGGCGACCTTGTACAACTGGTCATGGCCGTCTGCCCAAGCGGGCAAAACGCAGAACATCAGCATGGAAAAAAACAAACGACGCATATGGACTCCTGTCAGTCGGCCACTATTGTCCGTGTCGGGCGTAGGATTTGTCGAGAAATCCTATCGGTCACCTGACTAAAGTGTATTCAGACGCTCGGCGGCTCTGTCGGATTTACAGGCGTATGGATACTATGCGCGCCATGCAAATACCCCTCGATCATCCTCTGCTGCAACGCATTGTCGACGACCTGGCCGAAAAAGGTTGGTCGCAGCAGAACGGCTTCCTGCCCCAGGCTCTGACCCTGGAACTGGCGGCTGAGTGCCGTAAACGTGCGGCGCAGGGGGAATTGGCACCTGCTGCTGTAGGACGCGGCCCGGCCCAGGAGATCCGCGAGGGCATTCGCGGTGACCATATCCAGTGGCTGGAAGAAGGCGATGCGGCCGTCTGCGAGACCTACATGGGCGTGATGGACAGCCTGCGCCAGGCGATGAATCGTGGCTTGTTCCTCGGCCTGGAAGATTTTGAAAGCCACTTTGCGATGTACCCGCCGGGTGCGTTTTACCTCAAGCACGTGGACCGTTTTCGCGACGATGACCGCCGCATGGTCTCGGCGGTGGTGTACCTGAATGACGCGTGGCTGCCCGAACACGGCGGCCAACTGCGCATGTACCTCAAGGACGGCGTCGAATACGATGTGGTGCCCTCGGGCGGTTGCCTGGTGGTGTTCCTGTCGGGTGAAGTGCCCCACGAAGTCCTGCCCGCCACGCGCGAACGACTGTCCTTGACCGGCTGGTTTCGCCGGCGGGGTAACGAGCCGTTTTAAACATGGAAAAGATTCTGATCAGCCGCTGCCTGCTCGGGCACAAAGTGCGCTACGACGGCGGGGCCAGCGGCCCGTTCGACCAACTGGCGGCGTGGCAGGCTGAAGGCCGTGTGGTTGCGATCTGCCCGGAAGTGTCGGGCGGTTTGCCTACGCCGCGGCCCTCCGCCGAGATCCCGGGCGGGCAGGGCATTGATGTGTGGGAAGGCCGCGCCCAGGTGCTGACGGCCGACGGCGAAGATTTCAGTGCCGCCTTTCTCGATGGCGCCCGCCAGGCGTTGGCGTTGGTGCAGCGCCACGGCATCCGCATTGCCATTCTCAAGGCCAATAGCCCGTCCTGCGGCAACGTGCTGACCTATGACGGCACGTTCAGCGGTGTGAAGGTCAGCGGCGAAGGGGTGACGGCGGCGTTGCTCAAGCGCCATGGGGTGTTGGTGTTCAGTGAGCTGGAGTTGCCTGAGGCGGCTGTCGCCTTGGCCCATCTCTCAAGCCTTACCTAAATCAAAATGTGGGAGCGGGCTTGCTCGCGAAAGCGCAGTGTCAGTCAACTGATTTGCCGGCTGACAGTCCGTATTCGCGAGCAAGCCCGCTCCCACAGTTGATCTAGGGTGCTTTGACGACCGGTGTGTCGCCTTCAAACCACTTCTGCGTCAACGCCTTCAGTCGGCCATCGGCCTTGATGTGCTGCAACGCCTTGTCCAGGCTACTTTTGAACGCCGGGTTACCCTTTTGGAATGGAATCGCCAGCTCAGGTGTTTCCTTATAGGGTGCACTGAAATCGAAACGATCCCGTAGCTCGGCAGTCATAGCGATATGGTTGATGGCTACGTCGTATTTGCCGGTTTCAACGCCTGGCAGCAAATCGGTGTCATCGGTGGTGATGAACGAGGGGCGCACATCCATTTCCTTCGCCAGTTGCTCGCCCAGTTCCACTTCAAACCCGGTGAGCTTGTCACCGTCCTTGAAGTTGAACGGCGGCGTGTTGGCTTCCAGGGCAATGCGCAGTTCGCCGCGATCAAACACATCATCGATCAATTCGGCGTGAGCCAAAGGACTCAGAAGGGGTAACAACAGTACAAGGCCAGGCGAAAAGCGCATGGTCACTCCTAAAGAATTCGTAATGCGAGGCGCCATTCAGCATCGCTTTGCTATGGTGTTGAGTGCCTTGGACAGCAATTTGTCGCGAAGTTGTCATAACCCAACAGATTTCCTGCAGAAACTGGAGAAGTGAATGAAAGCTCTATTGTCCCGTGCAACGATTGCCAGCCTGCTGCTGGGTGCCTCGATGTTGGCCACTGCTGCTGACGGTATTCCGCGCAGCGCGCCACCTGAAGGTGCCAAAGTCTTTATCGTGTCGCCAAAAGACGGCGCCACCGTGGATAAAACCTTCACCGTCAAATTCGGCATGGAAGGCCTCAAACTGGCCCCGGCTACCAGCCAGGACCCAGGCACCGGTCACCATCACCTGCTGATCGACCAGAAAGAGCTGCCTGACGCCAGCGTACCGATCCCGGCCACCGACACCGTGATCCACTACGGCAAGGCCCAGACCGAAACCGAGCTGACCCTCACCCCAGGCAAGCACACGCTGCAACTGGTCGCGGGCGACAAACTGCACATGCAGTTCAACCCGACCGTAGCCTCGAAAGTCATCACGGTTAACGTCAAGTAAGCGTTGTTGAGATGAAAAAAAGGGAGCCCTAAGGGCTCCTTTTTTGTGCAGCGTTGAAGCCTTAGAACAACACGCGGCTACGAATCGTGCCGTTGATGTGCTGCAGCTTCTCTTGCGCCAGGTCCGAGTACTCGGCGTCGACGTCGATTACCACGTAGCCAACCTTCTCGTTGGTCTGCAGGAACTGACCGGAGATGTTGATGCCGTTTTCCGCGAAGACCTTGTTGATCTCCATCATCACGCCAGGAATGTTCTGGTGGATGTGCAGCAAACGGTGCTTGCCAGGGTGAGCCGGCAGCGCCACTTCCGGGAAGTTGACGGACGAAACCGACGTACCGTTGTCGCTGTACTTGACCAGCTTCTCCGACACTTCCAGGCCGATGTTGGCTTGGGCTTCAGCAGTGGAACCGCCGATGTGCGGGGTCAGGATCACGTTGTCCAGGCCACGCAGCGGGCTTTCGAAGATGTCGTCGTTGGAGCGTGGCTCAACCGGGAACACGTCGATGGCGGCGCCGATCAGGTGCTTGTCCTTGATCGCGTCGGCCAGGGCGTCCAGCTCAACCACAGTGCCGCGTGCCGCGTTGATCAGGATGCCGCCTTTCTTGATGGCGCGGATTTCCTTCTCGCCGATCATCCACTGGGTCTCAGCGGTTTCCGGCACGTGCAGGGTGACGATGTCGGACATGCCCAGCAGTTCGGTCAGGCTCGACACCTGGGTGGCGTTGCCCAATGGCAGCTTGGTCAGGGTGTCGTAGAAGAACACCTGCATGCCCAGGCCTTCGGCCAGGACGGACAACTGCGTGCCGATCGAGCCGTAACCGACGATACCCAGCTTCTTGCCGCGGATTTCGAAGGAGTTGGCCGCGCTTTTGATCCAGCCGCCACGGTGGCAGGAAGCGTTCTTCTCAGGGATACCGCGCAACAGCAGGATGGCTTCCGCTAACACAAGCTCCGCAACGGAACGGGTGTTGGAGTACGGTGCGTTGAACACCGCGATGCCGCGCTCGCGCGCTGCGTTGAGGTCGACCTGGTTGGTGCCGATGCAGAAACAGCCGACAGCCACGAGTTTCTTGGCGTGGTCGAAGATCTCTTCGGTCAGCTGAGTGCGGGAGCGAATGCCGATAAAGTGCGCGTCGGCGATCTTTTCCTTTAACTGGGCTTCCGGCAGAGAACTGGTGATGTACTCAATGCTGGAGTACCCAGCGGCTTTCAGTACGTCGACAGCCGATGGGTGGACGCCTTCCAGAAGAAGGAACTTGATCTTGCTCTTATCGAGAGAAGTCTTGCTCATCTGCGTAAACCTGTATCCCGGAGAAAAATGGCAGGGAATCGAGCAGTTAGTGCCTTGAATCAGTGCACAAGAGCTGACCCGGACGGCAGGAAAGCCGTCACCGCAGAACGCCCTTGGGCTCTGTCCTGCGGGGGCGGTATGCTAGCATACGCGCCCCGCTAAACACCTATTCCTGCGACGTGAAGCGTTCTCAGGATGACCATGAATTGTTCGAGAGTTCTGTCGATGACCCATCCTGCCCTGATTGATGAGCTAAAGACCCTGGTTGAGCCCGGTAAAGTGCTGACCGATGCAGACTCCCTGGAGGCTTACGGCAAGGATTGGACCAAGCACTTCGCACCCGCGCCTAGCGCCATCGTGTTCCCCAAGACCACCGAGCAGGTGCAAGCCATCGTGCGTTGGGCCAATGAACACAAGGTCGCGCTGGTGCCATCCGGTGGCCGTACTGGCCTGTCGGCTGCTGCTGTGGCGGCTAATGGCGAAGTGGTGGTGTCGTTCGACTACATGAACCAGATTCTCGACGTGAACCTCACCGACCGCACCGCCGTGTGCCAGCCGGGTGTGGTCACCAAGCAATTGCAGAACGTCGCCGAAGAAAAAGGCCTGTACTACCCGGTGGACTTCGCGTCGTCGGGTTCGAGCCAGATTGGCGGCAATATCGGCACCAATGCCGGCGGGATCAAGGTGATTCGCTACGGCATGACCCGCAACTGGGTGGCCGGTATGAAAGTGGTCACCGGCAAAGGTGACGTGCTGGAACTGAACCGCGACCTGATCAAGAACGCCACCGGCTACGACATGCGCCAGCTGTTTATCGGCGCCGAAGGCACGCTGGGCTTTGTGGTCGAAGCCACCATGCGCCTGGACCGGGCGCCGAAAAACCTCACCGCGATGGTGCTCGGTACTACCGATTTCGACTCGATCATGCCGGTGCTGCACGCATTCCAGAGCAAGCTCGACCTGACCGCCTTCGAATTCTTCTCCGACAAAGCCCTGGCCAAAGTGATGGGCCGTGGCGACGTACCGGCGCCGTTCGAAACCGAGTGCCCGTTCTACGCACTGCTGGAATTCGAAGCCACCACCGAAGAAGTCGCCAACCACGCGCTGGAAACCTTCGAACACTGCGTCGAGCAGGGCTGGGTGCTGGACGGCGTGATGAGTCAGAGCGAAACCCAACTGCACAACCTGTGGAAACTGCGCGAGTACATCTCCGAGACCATTTCCCACTGGACGCCCTACAAGAACGACATCTCGGTGACTGTCTCCAAAGTTCCCGCGTTCTTGAAGGAAATTGACGCGATCGTCGGCGAACACTACCCGGATTTCGAAATTGTCTGGTTCGGCCATATCGGCGACGGCAACCTGCACTTGAACATCCTCAAGCCGGAAAACCTGAGCAAGGACGAGTTCTTCGCCAAGTGCGCCACTGTGAACAAGTGGGTGTTTGAAACCGTCGAGAAGTACAACGGCTCGATCTCCGCTGAACACGGCGTGGGCATGACCAAGCGCGATTACCTGACCTACAGCCGCTCGCCGGTTGAAATCGAATACATGAAGGCAGTGAAGGCGGTGTTCGACCCGAACGGGATCATGAACCCTGGCAAGATCTTCGCTGTTTAACCGCCCTGAAGGAGTCGTTTCATGAGCTACCAGCACAAGTATGTCGACGGCACCAACATCCACTTTCCACTCGGCAAAGTGGTGTGCATCGGGCGTAACTACGCCGAACATGCCAAGGAACTGGACAACCCGGTGCCGACCGAGCCGTTGCTGTTCATCAAACCGGGCAGTTGCGTGGTCGCGCTGGAAGGCGGCTTCGCCATCCCAACCGAGCGCGGTTCGGTGCACTACGAAGCGGAAATCGCGGTGTTGATCGGCAAGCCGTTGTCGACCAAACCCAGCCGTGAAGAAGTGCTGGACGCCATCTCCGGCTTCGCCCCGGCCCTGGACCTGACCCTGCGCGACAAGCAGGCCGAGCTGAAAGCCAAGGGCCTGCCGTGGGAAATCGCCAAATCCTTCGACGGCGCGGCGGTGATTGCACCGTTTGTGGTCAGCAGCACGTTTGCCGACGTGACCGACATCGGCATTCGCCTGACCATCAACGGCGAAGTGCGCCAGGACGGCAACAGCTCACAGATGCTCAACCCGATCATCCCGATGATCCAGCACATGGCCGGCTGCTTCTCGCTGCAGGCTGGCGACGTGATTCTCACCGGCACACCGGCCGGTGTTGGGCCGTTGAATGTGGGTGATGAGCTGGTGCTGGAATTGGCGGGCGTGAGCCGCTTCGAAAGCAGCGTTCGCTAGCATCAGCGCCGATCGTTCCCACGCTTTGCGTGGGAATGCAGCCCTGGACGCTCCGCGTCCGCCCTTGAGTTCGTGACGCGGAGCGTCACAAGAGGCATTCCCACGCGGAGCGTAGGAACGATCAGTACGTTCTGGATCCCTGCTTTTGCATTTTTTTCACACGCCATCCGGATAATCCTCAGCCTCCTGCGCGCGGGCCCGTTGATCCTGTGCTATCACCTAACGCTGACTTCCCGGAAAAGCGCTCAATGGCCGTGACTTTGCCCTCCGCTGCACCCAAG
This sequence comes from Pseudomonas sp. R76, assembly GCF_009834565.1. GTDB lineage: Bacteria > Pseudomonadota > Gammaproteobacteria > Pseudomonadales > Pseudomonadaceae > Aquipseudomonas. The sequence goes on along the minus strand of NZ_CP019428.1, from coordinate 6,411,859 downwards.
CCCCGTTCACGCTTTGCCCTGCGCTGGTATTCCTGGCTGTTCCTGGCCGGTGCGATTGTGTATGGCGTTGCCTGGCTGATGCATTGGGACGACCGTGGCGTGCTGTGGGTGGCGGAGCGCTTTGAATCGCCGGCCGAGCGACAAGCCAGCGTGTGGCTGCCGAACTACCACGTCGTCATCGACGCCAAGTTGCTGCCGGGCATGGAGAAGGACGAGGCTTCCGACCTGTCCTACAACCCGCAGACCAAAACCCTGTTTTCCGTCATGGGCAAAAACCCTTTTCTGGTCGAGCTGAACCTGCAAGGTGACGTGCTGCGCAAAATGCCCCTCAACGGCTGGAACAACGCGGAAGGCGTGACGGTGATGGAAAACGGCCTGATGGCCATCGTCGATGAGCGCATGCACACCCTGACCGTGGTGAAGGTCGACGCAGACACCAAACAACTGAATATCGCCGACTTCAAAAGCTACGACCTGGGCCCCTCCAAGGACCAGAACAAAGCCTTCGAAGGCGTGACCTGGGACAAGCGCAACCAACAGATCGTGCTCGGCGAAGAGCGCCCACCGGCGCTGTTCACCTGGAAAAGCGATGGCGCCACGCTGACGGGCGACAAGCAAAAAATCGCCAACACCGAATTGGACATGCGCAACCTCTCGGCCCTGGCCGTCGACCCGCACACCGGGCACTTGCTGGTGTTGTCGGCCGACTCACACCTGTTGCTGGAGCTGGATGAAAAGGGCGAGCAAGTCAGCTTCATGACCCTGCTCGGCGGCTTCAACGGCCTCAAGCACACCATTCCGCGTGCCGAAGGCGTGACCATGGATGAGGACGGCACGTTGTACATGGTCAGTGAGCCAAACCTGTTTTACCGTTTCGAAAAACAGAAATAACCCAGGTTTACGTCGAGTATTTCTCCAATAGCGGCATTCGCCACACATCCGGCAGCGTTTAAGTTTAAATTCAGACAGGCGTGATATTCATTCGCCACTTTTTGACTTCGAGCTGCCCTGATGCGTCGATTTGCCCGCCCCAAACCCGCGTTTTTGATTGTGTTGCTGATCGCCCTAGTGGCTGCCGGGGTGGTCGCACAGCAATTGCGCTTGTTCGAGCGCGCGTGGTTTAACTGGCAGGCTTGGCGCCAGCCCGCCGACGAGCGCTCGATTGGCTTGGCCGATTACCGCGTCAGCCTGGAGGCCAAGGTGATCGACGGCCTCGACGATGATGTCTCGGCGCTCACCTACGACCCGGTGCGCAAAAGCCTGTTTACCGTCACCAACAAAAACGCCGAGCTGATCGAACTGTCCCTGGACGGCAAGATTCTGCGGCGCATTCCCCTGGTGGGTTTTGGTGATGCGGAAGCGGTGGAGTTCATCAGCGACAACATCTACGTGATCAGCGATGAAGCCCAGCAGCGGCTGATCAAAGTGCATGTGAATGACGACACCCAGTTTCTCGACGCCGCCGACGCGGAGCAGATGACGCTGGGCGTGCACGTCGGTGGCAACAAGGGCTTTGAGGGCCTGGCCTACGACTCGGTGGGCAAGCGCCTGTTCGTGGCCAAGGAGCGCGACCCGATGCTGATCTACGAGGTCCACGGTTTCCCCCACTTCAAGCCGGAAAAAACCTACTCGGTGCACGTAATCAACAACCCCAAGCGCGATGCCGGGCTGTTTGTGCGCGACCTGTCGAGCCTGCAATACGACGAGCGCAGCGGGCATTTGCTGGCGCTGTCGGATGAGTCGTTTCTGGTGCTGGAACTGGACATCGACGGTCGCCCATTGAGCAGTCTTTCTCTGCTCAACGGGCGCCATGGTCTGCAAAAACGCGTGCCCCAGGCCGAAGGCATCGCCATGGATGACGAAGGCTCGCTCTACGTGGTCAGCGAGCCGAACCTGTTTTACGTGTTCAAGAAGCCCTGATCAGAACATCCATTGCACGCCCAGTGAATAGCCGATCTGGCTGCCTTCGGTGTGCCCAAGGCGGCTGTTCACCTCGGCGTAAACGCCCAGCTGCGGGGTGATCGCCAACTGGCTGCCGACTTGTGCGCGGCCAAAACTTTTATCCACTGAGCCCAATTTGGCGGTGCGTGCCTGGCCATCGGCGTGGGCAGTCAATTGCAGGTCGTCGAGGCGCCCGTCGGCCAGCTCCCTGACCCAGGCGATATCGCCGTAAGGCAACAGACTCAAGCCATAGGGCAGGGCGACCGCGCCGCGCACACGCCAACCGAGGCTGGCTTCCACGGAGTCGAAAGACTGCTCTTCGTATTCCAGCGCCGTGCGCAGGTTCTGTTTTTCGTGGAATTTATCGATGCGCGAGTGGCTGTAGTCCAGGCCGGCAAACGGCCCGCTCTTGATCGCGCCGAAGTCGAAGTCATAACCACCCAATACGCGCGCGCCTAATGTCAGGGCGTCGGTGTTGCCGCTCAGTTGCTGGTTGAGCAGCACCGGGCCGCCGTTGGCCTGGATCAGCAGGTTGCGCTTGGCGTCGAACCGCGTATGGCCGACGCTCAGGTCACCGGCCAGCCAGCTCGGCCCGCCGTCGTTGAGCAAGGCATAGGCCGCGGCCTGCCAGGTGTCGCTGTCGAGTTTGCCGCGGTGTTCGAGTGTGTCGCGGCCGTTGAGGTAGCTCAGGCTCGCGCCGATGTTCAGGCTGGAAGTGAGTTGATAGTCGCCGAGGGCATGCACGCCCAGGCGGCGGGCGTCGCGGTTCAGCGGGCTGTCGAAGCCGCTGTCCGGGGTGAATTCACCGTCCACGCCGACTTCTCCATCGAAGCTGCCCACCTCGCGGCTGGCCGCCTGCAACGTCAGCCAGCGGCGATCATGCAGGCGCACCATGGCCTGGTGCTGGCGCTGCAGGTTGTCCTGCATATTGCGCGCAACCGCGCCGCCCGAAGCAGTGGAGGCCATCAGGTCGGCGTTGGTCAGCTCCAGCACCAGGCGGCTGAGCAGGCGCGAATAATCGCGCAGGCGCTGGTCGATGCGCGCCTGGCCGAAGGCGTCGGTGAGCACGGCTTTGTTGTCCTCGGCCGGGTCGTGCCAGGTGGAACCGCCGGGGATTTTCGGGTTGTTGGTCTGGGTATAACCGTCGAGGTCGCCCAGCTCCCAGTTGGTGGCTTCTATGTACAGAATCGGGATTTTCAGCGGTTCAAAAGGCTCGCCATCGCTGCAGCAGCCTGTGCCCTTGGGGTATTGCGGGTCCAGGCCCGGGTTGGTGAACAGTGGGATATTCAACTCCTTGGCAATCTGGAAAGCGTGCTCGCGCAATGACGCCAAGGCCGGGTTGGCGGTGCTGTTCTGGCCGGCGTGGGCGTACATCATGTCGCCGGTGATCAGGCTGTCGAGGTTGATCATCGCCAGCATGTTTGCGCGCTGGCTGGCGCTCAGTGAGTCGACAAATGCCTTGGAGCCGCGCAGGCCTTCTTCTTCCGCGCCAAAGCCGACAATCTGCAAGCCGTTCTCCAATTGCAGGCCGCCGAGGTTCTTCGCCACTTCGGTCAGCACGCTGGCGCCGGAACCGTTGTCGTCCAGGCCTTGCAGGGTCGGGCGGCCGAAGTAGGTGTCGAAATGCGCGCCAATCACCACGTACTGCGCTTTGGTGCCGGCGGCGTAGGCCACCACGTTTTGCGAGGCGCGACTGCCGTTGTTCCAGGTGAAGTTCTGGCGGCTGAGACTGTAGGCCGAGCCCATCTGGCTCTGCATCCAGTCTGCAGCCCCGGCGAAGTTGGCGGTGCCGCGATACCGGCCGGGGTAGTCGTTGATCAGCTTTTCCAGAGTGGTGTTGGCGTGCTGGCCGTAATCGTAGGCCTGGGTTTGCGTCGACAGCAGGCTGCCGACAACGCTGATGGCGAGGGCTAGGGGCTTTATCACAAGGTCGTCCTTGAGGTGATAGGGAGGTTCGAGTCCAGACCCATTGCACAATGCGCGCCTTATTCCCTGGGCGATTGCGAAGTGGCGCATTGTTAAACGCGTGGGTCGCTTGGCTGTAATTTGTAACAGGTTTGATACTAATGCAGGCGTGACATGCCGTAATGTGGCGCACGATTTTGGCGAGGGGTGCAGCGAAAGGTAGCGTTTTTGTTACACGGATCTTCTGAACGGTGAGATCACCTGTGGGAGCTGGCTTGCCTGCAATGGCAGCACCTCAATCTTGCTGAAAGACCGAGTTGTTTGCATCGCAGGCAAGCCAGCTCCCACAGAAAGCAAAGCTGTGAGCTTTAGGCCTTGAGGGTTTTCACGCCTTCAGAAGTGCCCAGCAACAACACATCCGCCGGGCGCGCGGCGAACAAACCATTGGTCACTACGCCCACGATCGCATTGATCTGCGTCTCCAGCTCCACCGGGTTGGTGATCTGCATGTTGAACACATCAATGATGATATTGCCGTTGTCGGTCAGCACACCTTCGCGGTACACCGGGTCGCCGCCCAGTTTCACCAGCTCGCGGGCCACGTGGCTGCGGGCCATCGGGATCACTTCCACCGGCAGCGGGAACGCGCCGAGTACCGGCACCAATTTGCTGGCGTCGGCGATGCAGATAAAGGTCTTGGCCACGGCCGCGACGATCTTCTCACGGGTCAGGGCGGCGCCGCCGCCTTTGATCAGGTTCAGGTGCGCGTCGCTTTCATCGGCGCCGTCGACGTAGAACTCCAGGTCGCTCACGGTGTTGAGCTCATACACCGGAATGCCATGGCCCTTGAGGCGTGCGGCGGTGGCTTCGGAGCTGGCCACGGCGCCGTCGAACGCGCCCTTGTGCAGGGCCAGCGCGTCGATAAAGCAGTTGGCGGTGGAGCCGGTGCCGACACCGACGATGCTCTTGTCGTCGAGTTTAGGAAGGATTAAATCGACGGCGGCTTGGGCCACTGCCTGTTTGAGTTGATCCTGGGTCATGCGGGCTCCGGAACGGGCGGGGAGTTATCGAGGGCGGCGAGTATAACCCAACAAAACCTCGGGATTCGTGTGGTCGCCCGGCCAAACGCTGGGTTAGACTCCTTGGCCCTGCCCAACCTGCTCAGTGATGCCCGCCGATGCTTGAACAGTACGTCAAAAAGATCCTCACCTCGCGCGTTTACGACGTTGCCGTCGAAACCCCCTTGCAGACCGCTCGCCAGCTCTCCGAGCGGCTGGGCAACAAGGTCTGGCTCAAGCGTGAAGACTTGCAGCCGGTGTTCTCGTTCAAGATTCGCGGCGCCTACAACAAGCTGACCCAACTGAGCAGCGAGGAGCGCGCACGCGGCGTGGTCACCGCGTCTGCCGGCAACCACGCCCAGGGCCTGGCGCTGGCGGCCAAGGTGCTGGGGGTCAAGGCGACGATCGTGATGCCCAAGACCACCCCGGAAATCAAGGTCGAAGGCGTGCGCTCACGCGGCGGCAAAGTGGTGTTGCACGGTGATTCCTTCCCGGAAGCCCTGGCCTACTCGCTGAAGCTGGTCGACGAAAAAGGCTACGTCTACATTCACCCCTACGATGATCCGCACACCATTGCCGGGCAGGGCACCGTGGCGATGGAGATTCTGCGCCAGCACCCTGGGCCGCTGGACGCGATTTTCGTGCCGGTGGGCGGCGGCGGGCTGATCGCCGGTATCGCGGCGTACGTGAAATACCTGCGCCCGGAAATCAAGATCATCGGCGTCGAGCCGGACGATTCCAACTGCCTGCAAGCCGCCATGGCTGCCGGCGAGCGTGTGGTGTTGCCGACCGTCGGTATCTTTGCCGATGGCGTGGCGGTGGCGCAGATCGGCCAGCACACCTTCGAAATCTGTAAAGACTATGTGGATGAAGTGATCACCGTCAGCACCGATGAAATCTGCGCGGCGATCAAGGACATCTACGACGACACCCGCTCGATCACCGAGCCGGCCGGTGCGCTGGGCGTGGCCGGGATCAAGAAATACGTGGAAACCCGTGGCGTTACCGGGCAAACCCTGGTGGCCATTGACTCCGGCGCCAACGTCAACTTCGACCGCCTGCGTCATGTGGCCGAGCGCGCCGAGCTGGGTGAAGGCCGCGAAGCCATTATCGCCGTGACCATTCCCGAACAACCGGGCAGCTTCAAGGCGTTCTGCGAGGCCGTGGGCAAGCGCCAGATCACCGAATTCAACTACCGCTACCACTCCGGCCGCGAGGCGCACATCTTCGTCGGCGTGCAGACGCACCCGGAAAACGACCCGCGCAGCGCGCTGATCGCCAGCCTCACCAGTCAGGGTTTCCCGGTGCTGGACCTGACCGAGAACGAGCTGGCCAAGTTGCACATCCGTCATATGGTCGGCGGGCATGCGGCGAAAGTCAGCGACGAGCTGGTGTTCCGCTTCGAGTTTCCGGAGCGTCCGGGGGCGCTGTTCAACTTTCTTAACAAGTTGGGCGGGCGCTGGAACATCTCGATGTTCCACTATCGCAACCACGGCGCGGCCGACGGCCGTGTGGTCGCCGGCCTGCAAGTGCCGGCGGACGAGCGCCACCTGGTGCCGGCCGCGTTGGCAGAAATCGGCTACCCGTATTGGGATGAGAGCGAAAACCCGGCCTACCAGCTGTTCCTCGGTTGAGCGACTACGCTGACTGAGCGGCCTATCAAGGAATCGAGATCATGGAAACGCTGACCACCCTCAAGGTTATCCACATCACCGCCACCGTGTTGCTGTTGCTCAGCGGCCTCGGCCTGGCGGTGCTGGCCTGGCGCAAACGCAGCGCCGGGCCAACGGTTACCGTGCAACGCCCGTGGGCGTTTGTGTGGTTGCTGATGGGAATTTGCGTGGTCAGCATGCCGTTTACCGGCTGGTGGCTGGTGCATCTGACCGGCTGGCCGCTGGGGCAAACCTGGATTCTGGGTTCCAGCATCCTCTATACCGTGGCGGCGCTGGCGTGGTTCTGGCTGGTGGCGCGGCTTAATCGCCTGCGACTGGGCGGTGGCGGCAGCCTGAATTTCACCTTGGTGCTGGCAGTCGTCAGCCTGGTTGGGTTTGTGGCGATTGCCGGGCTGATGGGCGCCAAGCCGGTCTAAAGGAGCTTCATGAACGTACTTCTGGTCGGCGCCACAGGGTTTGTGGGCCGCCATCTATTGCGCGCCTTGCAGCAAGCAGGGCATTGCGTGATTGCCACCTCTCGAAAACCTCAACATCTGGATTTTCCAGGCGTGGAGTGGCGTGCGCTGGATTTAGGCCAGCTGGCTGTCGATCCCGAACATTTCGTGTTTCCTGCGACTGTTGATTTATTGATCAATGCGGCCGGCCTGCTGAGTGTGGATGCGGCTGAACTGAGCCGGGTGCAGGATCAAGGCGCGCGCGTGCTGTTTGATCTGGCCGCCCAGCGTGGTGTGCGGGTGTTGCAGATTTCCGCCCTGGGCGCTTCGGCGCACTCCGACCTGCCTTTTCTGGCCAGCAAAGGCTCGGCGGACGACTACCTGCTCGGCCTGGGCATAAGCGCTGTGGTGTTGCGGCCTTCATTGGTGGTGGGCGCGGGCGGTACCAGCAGTGGCTGGTTGGCCGGGCTTTCGCCTCTGCCGCTCATTCCATTACTGAACCTCACCGCGCAGGCGCAGCCGGTGCATATCGACGACGTGGTCGGCGCGGTACTCGCCTTGATGCGCCAGTGGCCTGCCGAATCGATGGTCTTGCCGCTGGTGGGGCCTGAGCCGATGAGGCTCTCCCAGCTGATTGATCACCTGCGCACCGCTCAGGGCTGGGGCCCTGGACGCTACCTGCAAGCGCCGCTGCTGGGCTTGGGCGGATGGTTGGGCGATCTTCTGGGCTGGCGGGCGTTGAATCGACAAAGCATCGCCCTGGCGCAACAGGACAATGTGGCCGACCCCGACGTGTTGGCCTCGGTCTGTGGATACACCGCCGCGCCGTTGGCCGCGCGACTGCAAGACTGGCCGACGCCTGCCCAGAGCAGCCAGCCGATGATCCGCCCGCTGATGTTGGCGGTGTTGGTGCTGATTTGGCTGGGCACGGCGGCGGTGTGCCTCGGCCCGGGCTACGACTGGGGCCTGCGCATCCTCGCCGAGGCCGGCGTGCAAGGCGCGTGGGCGACGCTGGCCGTGATCGCCGGTGCCGTGTGCGATGGTCTGCTGGGCCTGGGGCTGTTAGTCAGGCGCTGGCGCAGGCGGGCGTTGATCCTGCAACTGCTGCTGATGGGCGGGTATACGGTGGTTATCAGCATAGTCCTGCCCCATTACTGGTTTGATCCCTACGCCGCCGTCGCCAAGAACCTGGTGCTGATGGTCGCGACCCTTTGGCTGTTCTGGACTGAAACTTTTTTGACTGAGCCCCGGCAATGAGCGCCTACCTGCTGCTGAAAACCCTGCATATCCTGTCGTCGACCATCCTGTTCGGGCTGGGCGCGGGCTCGGCGTACTACGCCTTGCGCGCCTGGCGCAGCGGCAAGGTTGAAGTCATCGCTGTGACCTTCAAACATCTGGTGTTCGCCGACTGGGCGTTTACCGCGACCACGGCAGTGTTTCAGCCCTTGAGTGGCATTGGCTTGATGCACTTGGCGGGTTGGTCGATGCAGCAAAGTTGGCTGCAATGGACCGTCGGCCTGTATTGCCTGGCGGGGATTTGCTGGCTGCCGGTGGTGTGGCTGCAGATTCGAGTGCACAAGATGGCGGAGCAGGCGTTACGCGATGGCACGGCGATGCCGATCAAGGCGGCGACCTATATGCGCTGGTGGTTTGGCCTGGGCTGGCCGGCGTTTCTGGCGTTTATGGTGATTTTCTATTTGATGGTGGCTAAGCCGATGTAGGGCTTGGGATTCGGGGGACTTCATCGCAGGCAAGCCAGCTCCCACACTTGGATGTGTGAATGCATTCAAATGTGGGAGCTGGCTTGCCTGCGATGGGGCCATCAGCTTCGCAGTGTAATCACCGGCCAGCCACGCTTTTCAGCTTCAGCCCGCAAATTCGGATCGGGATCCACCGCCACCGCGTGCGTCACCTGCTCCAGCAACGGCAAATCATTCATCGAATCGCTATAAAAGTAGCTGTCTTCCAGGCTGTACCCGGTTTCTTCCAGCCAACGATTCAAGCGCGTCACCTTGCCTTCACGGAAGCACGGCACATCGGTGCTGCGCCCGGTGTAGCGGCCATTTTCCATTTCGCACTCGGTGGCGATCAGGGTTTCAACGCCCAGGCGCGCGGCAATCGGCGCGGTGACGAAGCGGTTGGTGGCGGTGATGATCACCAGCTTGTCGCCGGCGGCGCGGTGCTTGGCCAGCAACTCCAGCGCCTGGGGCAGCACGATTGGCTCGATGCAGTCGCGCATATAGTCGTTGTGCCACTCGTTCAACTGGGCCATCTCGGTGCGGCCAAGGATTTCCAGGCAAAAGTTCAGGTACTCGGCGTTATCCAGCTTGCCGGCCAGGTAGTCCTGGTAAAACTCATCGTTGCGGGCTTTGTAGGCCACCGCGTCGAGAATCCCGCGTTCGCAGAGGTAATCGCCCCAGGCGTGATCGCTGTCACCGCCCAGAAGCGTGTTGTCCAAGTCGAATAAAGCCAGGCGCATTGCAGTTACTCGCTGAAAAGTCTGTAAAAAGGCGTCCAGAATACGGTCTTTTCACAAGAGTGCACATAAGGTAAGAAGCCTCGTTGCCGCTGGAACAACCTTTGTGGAACAATGCGGCGACATGCGTTTGCGAGGTTGTTGCCGTGATCGACCCCGATGGTTTCCGTCCTAATGTCGGGATTATTCTTACGAATGATGCCGGACAGGTGCTATGGGCTCGCCGAATCAACCAAGATGCCTGGCAGTTTCCTCAAGGTGGAATCAACCCCGACGAAACCCCTGAAGACGCCTTGTACCGTGAGTTGAACGAAGAAGTCGGCCTTGAGCGTGAAGATGTGCAAATTCTGGCCTGTACCCGCGGCTGGTTGCGCTATCGTTTGCCGCAACGCCTGGTGCGTACCCACAGCCAACCGCTGTGCATCGGCCAGAAGCAGAAATGGTTTCTCCTGCGCCTGATCTCCAACGAGCAGCGGGTGCGGATGGATTTGACCGGTAAACCGGAGTTCGATGGCTGGCGCTGGGTCAGTTATTGGTATCCGTTGGGCCAGGTGGTGACATTCAAGCGCGAGGTTTATCGTCGCGCTCTCAAAGAGCTTGCCCCGCGCCTTTTAGCGCGCGACTGACGACGGAGTTCGACCCCGAGCCATGCTCAATACGCTGCGCAAGATCGTCCAGGAAGTTAACTCCGCCAAGGATCTCAAGGCGGCGTTGGGGATTATTGTGTTGCGCGTCAAGGAAGCCATGGGCAGCCAGGTCTGCTCGGTTTACCTGCTGGACCCCGAGACCAACCGTTTTGTGCTGATGGCCACCGAGGGCCTGAACAAGCGCTCCATCGGCAAGGTCAGCATGGCGCCCAATGAAGGTCTGGTGGGCCTGGTGGGGACGCGTGAAGAACCCCTGAACCTCGAAAACGCGGCCGATCACCCGCGTTATCGCTACTTTGCCGAAACCGGCGAAGAGCGCTACGCCTCGTTCCTCGGCGCACCGATCATTCACCACCGCCGCGTTGTCGGCGTGTTGGTCATCCAGCAAAAAGAGCGTCGCCAGTTCGACGAAGGTGAAGAAGCCTTCCTCGTGACCATGAGCGCGCAGCTTGCCGGGGTTATTGCCCACGCCGAAGCCACGGGCTCGATTCGTGGCCTGGGCCGCCAGGGCAAGGGCATCCAGGAAGCCAAGTTCGTCGGCGTGCCGGGTTCGCCAGGCGCTGCCGTCGGTACGGCCGTGGTCATGCTGCCACCGGCCGACCTCGATGTGGTGCCGGACAAGACCGTCAACGACATCGACGCTGAAATCAAACTGTTCAAGACCGCCCTGGAAGGCGTGCGCGCCGACATGCGCAACCTGTCGACCAAGCTGGCCACGCAACTGCGCCCCGAAGAGCGCGCGCTGTTCGACGTGTACCAGATGATGCTCGACGACGCCTCGCTGGGTAACGAAGTCAAAACCGTGATCAAGACCGGCCAGTGGGCCCAGGGCGCGTTGCGCCAGGTGGTCACCGATCACGTCAACCGTTTTGAATTGATGGACGACGCCTACCTGCGTGAGCGGGCTTCGGATGTGCGTGACCTCGGTCGCCGTCTGCTGGCCTACCTGCAGGAAGACCGCACCACCAACCTGGTCTACCCCGACAACACCATCCTGATCAGTGAAGAGCTGACCGCCACCATGCTCGGCGAAGTGCCGGAAGGCAAACTGGTGGGTTTGGTCTCGGTACTGGGTTCGGGTAACTCCCACGTCGCGATCCTGGCCCGTGCCATGGGCATTCCGACGGTGATGGGCCTGGTGGACCTGCCGTATTCCAAGGTCGACGGCATCGACATGATCGTCGATGGGCATCGCGGCGAAGTCTTTACCAACCCCAGCGAAGTACTGCGCAAGCAATACGCCGAGGTGGTGGAAGAAGAGAAACAGCTGGCGCTGGGCCTCGATTCGCTGCGCGAGCTGCCGTGCGTGACCCTCGACGGCCACCGCGTGCCGCTGCTGGTCAACACCGGCCTGCTCGCCGATGTGGCCCGCGCGCAACAGCGCGGCGCTGAAGGCGTGGGCCTGTACCGCACCGAAGTGCCGTTCATGATCAACCAGCGTTTCCCGAGTGAGAAGGAGCAACTGGCGATTTATCGCGAGCAACTGTCCGCCTTCCACCCGTTGCCGGTGACGATGCGCAGCCTGGACATCGGCGGCGATAAGTCACTGTCCTACTTCCCAATCAAGGAAGACAACCCCTTCCTTGGCTGGCGCGGCATTCGCGTGACCCTCGACCACCCTGAAATCTTCCTCGTGCAGACCCGCGCCATGCTCAAGGCCAGCGAAGGCCTGAACAACCTGCGCATCCTGCTGCCGATGATCTCCGGCACCCATGAGCTGGAAGAAGCCCTGCACTTGATCCACCGCGCCTGGGGCGAAGTCCGCGACGAAGGCGCCGATGTGCCAATGCCGCCGATTGGGGTGATGATCGAAATCCCGGCGGCGGTGTACCAGGCTAAAGAGCTGGCGCGGCAGGTGGACTTCCTTTCGGTCGGCTCCAACGACTTGACCCAGTACCTGCTGGCCGTGGACCGCAACAACCCACGCGTAGCCGATCTTTACGACTACCTGCACCCGGCCGTCCTGCAAGCCCTGCAACACGTGGTGCGCGACGCCCATGCCGAAGGCAAGCCGGTAAGTATCTGCGGTGAAATGGCCGGCGACCCGGCGGCGGCAGTGCTGTTGATGGCGATGGGCTTTGACAGCCTGTCGATGAACGCCACCAACTTGCCGAAGGTGAAGTGGATGCTGCGCCAGGTTGAGCTGAGCATGGCCAAGGATTTGCTGGCGGAGTTGATGACCATCGACAACCCGCAAGTTATCCACAGCTCGCTGCAGTTGGCGCTGAAGAACCTGGGGCTGACGCGGATGATCAACCCGGCTTCGGCGAAGACCCTCTAACTGATCGTTCCCACGCTCTGCGTGGGAATGCCGCCTGGACGCTCTGCGTCCGCTCTTGAAGGCGTGACGCGGAGCGTCACTGGATGCATTCCCACGCAGAGCGTGGGAACGATCAACATTACCGCTAAATGCTCAGTTCTACTTCACCCAACCGCCCACCCAGCGGCCCGAAGCTGCGCTCCACCATCCGCCGCGTCCCATCCGCATTCACAATCAACGCCGTACTCGCCCGCGTCCCATAACTGGGGCTGGCGATGAACACGCTCGACAGCAGACTTTCGGTCGCCAAGCCCACGCCTGTGTCCGGCAGGTCAGCAAACGGCGCGGTCTGTGGGTCGCTCAAAATATCCAGCAAGGCCTGTGGTTGTGGGTTCTCCAGCAACTCACTCAACGCCGCCTTGGCCTTGAGCAATTTGGGCCACGGCGTATCCAGCCCGGCATTGGATAACCCATAAACCCCAGCCTCCAGCCGTGTCGGCTCAGTCTGATTGGCGTTGTAATGCCACAGCTCATCACGCGTGCCCACTAGCAGGTTAAATCCGGCATATTCAATCGAACGGCCGTTAACGTCGGCTAAGTAGTCGTCAATCGGCAGTGAGCCGCTGAGAAAACGCGCCACCAACTCCCCGCGCGACTTGCGTGCGGGCGGCTGGTGCGGGTCGCGGATGTTGGTCAGGGCCGCAAACCGCCCATCGACGTTTACGCCAAGCCAGGTGCCGCCTGCTTCCTGGTCGCGGCCGGCGTAGATGTGCGGCGCATCCGGCCATTGGGCCAGCGGCAGGCTGGGGCGGGCGTAGAATTCATCACGGTTGGCCGCGACGATCAGCGGTTGGGCATGGCCCGGCCGCCAGGCGAAAACAATCAGGCACATCAGGCGATCCCTTTTGTGTTTTCCCTCACTCTACCCACACAACGGCGGGCGTTCCATCGTATCGAAGTTGGGTCGCATGCCTTCCATCCGTTAACATGCCGGGCTATTGGGCGCGTCTGAACTTCTTAATTTGAAATTGCGGCTGTAACGCAGGCTTAATCCCACACCGGCATGGTCCGGTGCGCCATGACTATTGATTTAACGAGGAGTCGCAATGCTGCCTTACCCGCAGATCAACCCGGTGGCCGTGGCCATCGGTCCGCTGCAAATCCATTGGTACGGGTTGATGTACCTGATCGGCATCGGCGGTGCCTGGCTGCTGGCTTCCCGGCGCCTGAACCGTTTCGACCCGACCTGGACCAAGGAGAAGCTCTCCGACATGGTGTTCTGGATGTCGATGGGCGTCATTGTCGGCGGGCGTCTGGGGTATGTGCTGTTCTACGACCTGCCGGCCTATATCGCCAACCCGACGCTGATCTTTGAAGTGTGGAAGGGCGGCATGGCGTTCCACGGCGGCTTTGTCGGCGTGATGATCGCCGCGTGGTGGTTCGGCCGCCGCAACGGCAAGTCGTTCTTCCAGCTGATGGACTTCGTCGCACCGTTCGTGCCGATTGGCCTGGGCGCCGGGCGTATCGGTAACTTCATCAACGCCGAGTTGTGGGGCAAGCCAACCGACGTGCCGTGGGCCATGGTGTTCCCGCCGTTCAGCGACCCGGCGCAATTGCCGCGCCATCCGTCGCAGCTCTACCAGTTCGCCCTGGAAGGTGTGGCGCTGTTCCTGATTCTGTACATCTTCTCGCGCAAGCCACGCCCAACCATGGCCGTGTCGGGGATGTTCGCGTTGTTCTACGGGATCTTCCGCTTTATCGTCGAGTTCGTCCGCGTGCCGGATGCACAGCTGGGCTACCTGGCGTGGGGCTGGTTGACCATGGGTCAGATCCTCAGCATGCCGATGATCCTGGCGGGCCTGGGCCTGCTGTGGTGGGCGTACAATCGCCCGCAAGGCATCAAGAACACCGCGCTTTAAATTCGAATGCCGGGGCTTTTGCGTAGCCCCGGCTTCAACGATACGGGTACTAAAATGAAGCAATATCTCGAACTACTGAACGACGTCGTGACCAATGGATTGACCAAGGGCGATCGCACCGGCACCGGCACCAAGGCCGTGTTTGCCCGTCAGTATCGGCATAACTTGGCCGACGGCTTCCCGCTGCTGACCACCAAGAAGCTTCATTTCAAAAGCATCGCCAACGAATTGATCTGGATGTTGAGCGGCAACACCAACATCAAGTGGCTGAACGAAAACGGCGTAAAAATCTGGGACGAATGGGCCACCGAAGACGGTGACCTGGGCCCGGTGTACGGCGAGCAGTGGACCGCCTGGCCGACCAAGGACGGCGGCAAGATCAACCAGATCGACTACATGGTCGACACGTTGAAGAACAACCCCAACAGCCGTCGCATCCTGTTCCACGGCTGGAACGTCGAATACCTGCCGGACGAAACCAAGAGCCCGCAGGAAAACGCCCGCAACGGCAAGCAAGCCCTGCCGCCGTGCCACCTGCTGTACCAGGCGTTTGTGCATGACGGTCACCTGTCGATGCAGTTGTACATCCGCAGCTCCGATGTATTCCTCGGCCTGCCGTACAACACCGCCGCGCTGGCGTTGCTGACCCACATGCTGGCCCAGCAGTGCGACCTGATCCCCCACGAGATCATCGTCACCACCGGCGACACCCACGCCTACAGCAACCACATGGAACAGATCCGCACCCAACTGGCGCGTACGCCGAAGAAGCTGCCGGAACTGGTGATCAAGCGCAAACCGGCGTCGATCTACGACTACAAGTTCGAAGACTTCGAAATTGTGGGCTATGACGCTGATCCAAGTATCAAGGCTGACGTGGCGATCTAAAGCCGGTCTCGGTCAAAAATGTGGGAGCTGGCTTATGTGGGAGCTGGCTTGCCTGCGATTGCGGAGTGTCAGGCGACATCAATGCCTCTGATCAACCGCTATCGCAGGCAAGCCAGCTCCCACATGTATTGTGTGTACACATCAATGCCCGTGGCTTCTGCCCACATGCGAAGGCTCCGCCTCACTGGCCGCCACACTCCCGCTGAGCTCCAGCCGCTGCAAAATCCCGCACTGATCCATCCCCGGCGCGCCGCCGCAGCGTTGGCGCAGGTCGAGCAGTTGCTCCTGCAACGCCAACAACCCGTCGATCCGCGCTTTCACATGGTGGATATGCTCGTCGATCAACGCATTCACACTTTCGCACTGGTCCTGGGGGCTGTCGCGTAGCCCGAGCAGGCTGCGGATTTCCTCCAGCGTCATGTCGAGGCTGCGGCAGTTGCGGATAAAGATCAGCCGCTCGGTGTGCGCCTGGGTGTACACGCGGTAGTTGGCATCGGTGCGTGCCGGAGGCGGCAGCAGGCCTTCCTTCTCGTAATAACGGATGGTTTCGACCTGACAGTCGGTCAATTTGGCCAATTCGCCGATCTTCATCGCAGCAATCTCCAAATGGGTGCTTGACCCTATAGTGGCTACAGGGTCTTTACTTGGCAACAGGCACCTTTACGGACGCGACAGAATGAGCGATTCCATCCACACCCCAAAAAAGCATGATCACAAGCATGATCATGATCACGACCATAGCCACGACCACGGCGCCAAACTGACGCCGGTCAAGCAGCACGACCATGGCAGTCATGGCGACTCCTGCTGTTCCAGCAAGGTTGCGCCTGCCGTGGTCACGCTGAGCGAAGCGCCGACCGCCGGCTCGCGCCTCAGCACTTTTCGCATCGAAGCCATGGACTGCCCCACCGAGCAGACGCTGATCCAGAACAAACTGGGCAAGCTCGCCGGTGTGCAGCAGCTGGAATTCAACCTGATCAACCGCATCCTCGGCGTCACCCATGACTTGCCGAGTACCGCGCCGATCATCGAGGCGATCAAATCCATCGGCATGCAGGCCGACCCCATCGAAGAAGGCACCCCAGCCGCTGCGCCGCCTGCCAAGAAACACTGGTGGCCGTTGGCGCTGTCCGGCGTTGGCGCATTGGCGGCCGAAGTCCTGCATTTCACCGGCGTAGCACCGACCTGGGTCATTGCGCTGGTAGCGCTGGTGTCGATCCTCAGCGGTGGCCTCACCACCTATAAAAAGGGCTGGATCGCCCTGAAAAACCTCAACCTGAACATCAACGCGCTGATGAGCATCGCGGTGACCGGTGCAGTGCTGATTGGCCAGTGGCCGGAAGCGGCGATGGTGATGTTCCTGTTCACCGTGGCCGAGTTGATCGAAGCCAAGTCCCTGGACCGTGCACGTAACGCCATCAGCGGCTTGATGCAGATGACCCCGGAACAAGCCACGGTGCAGCAAGCCGACGGCAGCTGGGTCGAAAAAGAAGTTAAAAGCATTGAGCTGGGCGATATCGTGCGGGTTAAGCCCGGCGAGCGCATCGGCCTGGACGGTGAAGTTACCGCTGGCCAATCCACCATCGACCAAGCGCCAATCACCGGTGAAAGCCTGCCGATTGAAAAGGGTGTGGGCGATAAAGTCTTTGCCGGCACCATCAACCAGGCCGGTTCCCTGGAATACACAGTCACCGCCGCGGCGAACAACTCTACCTTGGCGCGCATCATTCACGCCGTCGAACAGGCCCAAGGCGCACGCGCACCGACTCAGCGCTTTGTCGACAGCTTCTCGAAAATCTACACCCCGGCCGTGTTCCTGTTTGCCCTCGGCGTGGCGTTGATTCCGCCGCTGTTCATGGCTGGCGCCTGGTTCGACTGGATCTACCGCGCGCTGGTGCTGCTGGTGGTCGCATGCCCGTGTGCCTTGGTGATCTCCACTCCGGTGACCATCGTCAGCGGCCTGGCCGCAGCGGCGCGCAAAGGCATCCTGATCAAGGGCGGCGTGTACCTCGAAGGCGGCTATAAGCTCGATTACCTGGCCCTCGACAAAACCGGCACCATCACCCACGGCAAGCCGGTGCAAACCGATTACCTGGCGCTGTTCCCGACCGTTCAAGACAGCGCGCCGGCCCTGGCCGCCAGCCTGGCCGGGCGGTCCGACCACCCGGTGTCGCTGGCCATTGCCAATGCGGCTGTGGATAAAAACCTGCCAAGCCACGTTGTGGATAATTTCGAGGCCCTGGCCGGTCGGGGTGTGCGCGGCGATATCAACGGCGAAACCTACCACCTGGGCAACCACCGCCTGGTGGAAGACCTCGGCCTGTGCTCGCCCGAGCTGGAAGAAAAGCTCTTCGCCCTGGAGAAACAAGGCAAATCCGTGGTGTTGCTGCTCGATAAATCCGGCCCGCTGGCGCTGTTCGCCGTGGCCGACACGGTCAAAGACAGCAGCCGCGAAGCCATTCAGCAACTGCACGACCTGGGCATCAAAACCCTGATGCTCACCGGCGACAACACCCACACCGCCCAGGCGATTGCAGCCCAGGTCGGCATCGACAAGGCTCAAGGCGACTTGCTGCCCACCGACAAGCTGCAAGCCATCGAAACCCTCTACGGCCAAGGCCACCGCGTGGGCATGGTCGGCGACGGCATCAACGACGCGCCGGCCCTGGCCCGTGCGGAGATTGGTTTTGCCATGGCCGCCGCCGGCACCGACACCGCCATCGAGACCGCTGATGTGGCGCTGATGGACGATGACTTGCGCAAGATTCCGGCATTCATTCGTCTGTCGCGGCAAACGTCGAGTATCCTCAAGCAGAACATCGCCCTGGCGCTGGTGATCAAGGCGATCTTCCTCGCGGTCACTTTCCTGGGTATGGCGACCATGTGGATGGCGGTGTTCGCCGACATGGGCGTGAGCCTGCTGGTGGTGTTCAATGGCCTGCGCCTGTTGCGCAAATAGATGATGAGAGGGTGGTGTGCTGAGTGCCGAGCTGAAGGCGTTTTTTATGGTCGCCCGCCTGGGCAGCATTACCCAGGCGGCGAAGAAGCTCGGCCTGAGCCAGCCCACGGTCACCACCCAGATTCGCAACCTGGAAAGCCAGTACGGCGTTGAGCTGTTCTACCGTGGCGGTCGCCGCCTCACCGTCAGCGACGACGGCGCGCGCCTGCTGCCGATGGTCAAGGCGCTGTTGCAGCAGGAAGCCGATATCGAGTTTTTCCTGCGCAACAACGGCCAGGTCCAAGGTGCCTTGAGGATTGCCGCAACGGCGCCTTATTACATCCTCGACCTGGTCAAAGCCTTCCGCGAACGTCTGCCTCAAGTGGACGTGTCGGTGGAAATCGGCAACTCCCAGCAGGTGCTTGAAGCGCTGGACGACTACCGCGTCGATGTTGCCGCGTCCTCACAATTGCTCGAAGACCCGCGCCTGATTCGCCGCGTACTCGGCACCGATCCGCTGGTGCTGGCAGTGCACCGTAATCACCCGTTGGCCAAGCTCGATCACGTGCCGCTCAATGCGTTGGCCGGGCACACGCTATTGATGCGTGAAGTCGGCTCCACCACCCGGCGGCTGACCGAAGAAATGCTGCAGGGCGCTGGTGTGAGTTATGGGCCGTTGCTGGAGATCGGCAGCCGTGAGTCGATTCGCGAAGCGGTGCTGCGCAACATCGGCATCAGCATCATTGCCCGCCAGGAAGTGCCCCATGACCCGCAGTTGCGGGTGCTGACCATCGAGAATGCGCCGCAGATTGCGGAGTATTTGTACTGCCTCAAGGAGAGAAAAGGCGCGCGGTTGCCTGCGGCTTTTCTTGGGTTGGCGCAGGAAATGTCGCCCCTCTGAGGCTGATCGTTCCCACGCTCCGCGTGGGAATGCCGCCCAGGACGCTCCGCGTCCCGTAACGCGGAGCGTTACAAGATGCGTTCCCACGCAGAGCGTGGGAACGATCGGTTACACCAAAATCCACCAATACCACTATCACCGCCTTTTGCCTTCCTGCCACATCCGGGAAGCATTGCCCCCCTAGCATGGCCTTCATCAGTTTGATGAGGTGCCTCCATGAACACAGCCCTGACCAACCCCGGCGCGCCTATGACGGTGCGCGGTATCCAGAAACGCTTCGGCGCCTTTACCGCGCTGGACAATGTGTCCCTGGACGTCGCCGCCGGCGAGCTGGTGTGCCTGCTGGGCCCGTCCGGTTGCGGCAAAACCACCTTGCTGCGCTGTATCGCCGGCCTGGAACGCCAGGACAGCGGTGAATTGCGCCTGGGTAACCGTGATGTGTCTCTACTGCCACCGCAGGCCCGGGACTACGGCATTCTGTTCCAGTCCTACGCGCTGTTTCCCAACCTGACCGTTGAAGCCAACATCGGCTACGGCCTCACCGGCAGTGGCCGCGATGAAGTGCGCAAGCGTGTTGGCCAGATGCTCGAACTGGTCGGCCTGGTTGGCAGCGAAAAGAAATTCCCCGGCCAGCTCTCCGGCGGCCAACAACAACGCGTTGCCCTGGCTCGCGCCTTGGCCCCGGCGCCTTCATTGTTATTGCTCGACGAGCCGATGTCGGCCCTCGATGCCCGCGTCCGCGAGCACCTTTGCACCGAGCTGCGCCAGCTGCAACGGCGCCTGGGCATCACCACGTTGATGGTCACCCACAACCAGGACGAGGCTATGTTGATGGCCGACCGTATTGCCGTGATGAACAACGGCAAGGTCGAGCAATACGCCACGCCCCAGCAAATCTACGACCGCCCGGCCACGCCGTTTGTGGCGGAGTTTGTCGGCCAGGGCAATTGGCTGCCGTTCAGCCGCAACAGCGCCAGCCACGCCCAGGTCGGCGGCATGAACATGCGCTTGGCCGACGATGCCGGCGTGGCCAAGTCCGGGCGCCTGTTCTGCCGCCCGGAAGCCATCAGCGTCAACCCGCCGGTGCATGAAGAAAACCTGTTCCCGGCCAAGGTCCGCGAGATCACGTTCCTCGGCAACCGCTGCCGCATGAGCTTTGAACTGGAGCAACTGCCCGGCCACCCGTTGCTGGCCGAATTGGCCCCGGAAGCCATGCCGCGCCTGGGCGCCCAGGACATCTGGGTGGCCTTGCCGCCGCGCAGCCTGCAGGTGTTTGCCTGAGATGGCGACTGTGATGACATTGCCGCGCCAAGTCTCCCGCGCCGAACATGGCGACCGCCTTTTTGTGCTCGGCGGCAAACTGCTGTGGCTGGTGCTGTTGGGCATCGCCGTATTGCTGCCGTTACTGGCGATCTTCTGGCGTGGTTTCAGCAGCGAGGCCGGGCAGGGCGGTGGGCTGGTCGCGGCGCGAGAACTGCTGACCAGTGCCAACTTCCACTGGCTGCTGGGCAATAGCCTGAAAGTTTCCCTCAGCGTGGCGGCCATCGTCGTACCGCTGGCCTACCTGTTTGCCTACGCCCTGCAACGCACGCTGATTCCCGGCAAGGCGATCTGGCGCGGCCTGTCACTGTTGCCATTGATGGCGCCGTCGATGCTGCCGGGCATTGCGCTGGTGTACTTGTTCGGTAATCAGGGCATGTTGCGCGGGCTGCTCTCGGACAATATTTACGGCTTCTGGGGCATTGTTCTGGGCGAGGTGATCTACACCTTCCCACACGCGTTGATGATTCTGCTGTCGGCGCTGTCGCTGGCGGATGCGCGACTTTTTGATGCGGCATCGAGCATGGGCGCCAGCCCTGCGCGAGCGTTTCGCAGCATTACTTGGCCCGCCACGCGCCAAGCCGTGTTCGCGGCGTTTTGCCTGGTGTTCACCCTGACCATCACCGACTTCGGCGTGCCCGTGGTGGTGGGTGGCGATTACCAAGTGCTGGCGCTGGAAGCCTACAAGGCGGTGGTCGGCCAGCAACAGTTCGGTCGCGGCGCGTTGATCGGCATGGTCCTGCTGCTGCCGGCGCTGTTCAGCTTTGGCGTCGATGCGTGGTTGCGTCGCCGTCACGGTGATTCCATGAGCGGCCGCGCCCAGGTATTTCAACCGGCACCGTCGCGACTGCGTGATGGCTGCTACCTGGCCATCGTGCTGCTGATTTGCGCAGTGTTGCTGCTGGTGTTCGGCATGGCGGTGTACTCGTCGCTGGTGAAGTTCTGGCCGTACAACCTGTCGCTGTCGCTCAACCACTATCAATTCGAAGACACGGCGGGCGGCGGCTGGCTGGCCTATCGCAACAGCCTGACCATGGCCCTGTGCACGGCACTGATCGGCAGCGTACTGATCTTCACCGGCGCCTACCTGATGGAAAAAACCAAGACCCAGAAGGGCCTGAACCTGGCGCTGCGCATGCTCAGCTTTGTGCCGATGGCCGTTCCGGGTTTGGTGCTGGGCCTGGGCTACGTGTTCTTTTTCAACCTCAACGGCAACCCGCTGCATGTGTTCTACGGAACCATGACGTTACTGGTGGTGTGCACCATTGCGCACTATTTGACCACTGCGCAGATGACCGCGACCACGGCGCTGCGCCAGTTGGACAGTGAGTTCGAAGCCGCCGCGCTGTCCCTCAAGGCGCCGTTGTATCGCCATTACTTGCGCGTGACAGTGCCGATCTGCCTGCCCGCGCTGCTGGACATCGTGCGCTACCTGTTTGTGTCGGCGATGACCACCGTGTCCGCCGCGATCTTCCTCTACAGCCCCGACACCATCCTCGCCGCCGTCGCCGTGTTGAACATGGACGACGCCGGCAATGTGGGCGGCGCTGCGGCCATGTCGACCCTGATCCTGTTCACCTCAGCCGGCGTCTCGCTGCTGCTGGCGTGGGCCTCACGTGGCGCGCTGCGCCGCTCCCAAGCCTGGCGCCAGACCGCGCCCGGCCAATAATCGTCCTTGTAGGAGGTGTTCCATGTTCAAGCCCCTGGCGCTGGTCGCTGCGGTACTCACTGCATTCAGCCTGAATGCCTTCGCCAAGACCGAGCTGACCGTGTACACGGCCCTCGAAGCCGAGCAGTTGAAGACTTATAAACAGGCTTTCGAGAAAGCCAACCCCGATGTGGAGATCAAATGGGTTCGCGACTCCACCGGCATCATCACCGCCAAGCTGCTGGCCGAGAAAGATCGCCCGCAAGCTGACGTGGTGTGGGGCCTGGCCGCCTCGAGCCTGGCGATTCTCGATCAGCAAGGCATGCTGGATAACTACGCGCCAAAGGATTTGGACAAGATCGGCAAAAACTACCGCGACGCCGCCAACCCACCGGCGTGGGTCGGCATGGACGTATGGGCCGCGACCATCTGCTTCAACACCGTCGAAGCCGAGAAACAAGGCCTGACCAAGCCGGTGAGCTGGCAGGACCTGACCAAGCCTGAGTACAAAGGCAAAATCGTGATGCCCAACCCGGCTTCGTCCGGCACCGGTTTCCTGGATGTCAGCGCCTGGTTGCAAACCTTCGGCGAGAAGCAGGGCTGGCAGTACATGGACGACCTGCACCAGAACATCGGCCAGTACGTTCACTCCGGCTCCAAGCCGTGCAAGCTGGCGGCTTCGGGTGAATTCCCGATTGGCATTTCGTTTGAATACCCGGCGGTTCAGCTGAAACGCCAGGGCGCGCCGCTGGACATCATCCTGCCCAAAGAAGGCCTGGGCTGGGACATCGAAGCGACAGCAGTGATCAAGGGCACTGCCCACGCCGACGCGGCTAAAAAGCTCGCTGATTTCTCCGCCAGCGCTGCGGCGATGGACCTCTACAAAGACAACTTTGCCGTGCTCGCGCAGCCGGGTATCGCCAAGCCGCAGACTGAATTGCCGGCCGACTACGAGCAGCGCCTGATCAAGAACGACTTCGCCTGGGCCTCGAAAAACCGCGACAGCATCCTGACCGAGTGGCGCAAGCGCTATGACGGTAAGTCGGAAAAACAGTGATTGATCGTTCCCGCGCTCCGCGTGGGAATGCTGCCCTGGACGCTCCGCGTCCGCTCTTGAACGTCGTGACGCAGAGCGTCACCGGATGCATTCCCACGCGGAGCGTGGGAACGAGAGGAACGCATGAGTAGTGATCTCTTAGTCATCGGCGCCGGCATCCTCGGCCTGTCCCACGCCTACGCCGCCGCCAAACGCGGCCTCAAGGTCAAAGTCTTCGAGCGCAGCGCCACGCCGCTGGGCGCCTCGGTGCGCAACTTTGGCCAGGCACTGGTCACCGGCCAACCGCCAGGGCCGATGCACGACCTGGCCCGGGAAAGCCGTGATATCTGGCGGGACTGGGCGCAAGTAGCCGGCTTGCAGCTCAAGCGCAATGGCTCGTACCTGTTTGCCCGTACGGAGGCGGAAGAACATTTGTTGGAAGTTTTTTGCGCCGCTCGCGCCCAGGCGTACGGCTACAACGTCGAGCTGCTGCAAGGCGCGGCGCTGCGGGACTTGTATGGCGGCCAGTTCCGTCATCACCGCGCGGCGCTGCACGGCAAGGATGATCAACAGCTGTATTCGCGCGAAGCGATCCCGGCGCTGATCAACTACCTTCGCCGTGAATTGAAGGTGGAGTTTCACTTCTCCACGTTGGTACGCGACGTCGAACCGGGCCAACTGCACAGCACGGCAGGCAGCTTTCGTGGCGAGCAGATCATCGTCTGCTCCGGCCATGATTACCAAACCCTGCTGGCCGAATCAATTGCCGCACTCAACCCGAGTATCTGCCGCCTGCAAATGCTGCGTGCGCGGCCCGCGATCAATCTGAACCTGCAACACGCCTTGCTCACGGGCTTGAGTTGCGTGCATTACGGCGCCTTTGCCGACCTGCCGGAAGCTGCGCCGGTGCAGGCGCAGATCCTGCGTGAAGCGCCGCACTTGCATGAACACGGCATTCACCTGCTGATCAGCCCGACGCCCCATGGCGAACTGATCATCGGCGACTCCCACGACTACGGCAGCGATGCCTCGCCGTTCAACGCCGAGCAGATTGATGACTGGTTGATCGAACTGGCCGAGCAAACCCTGGGCTGCAAGATCCAGGTGGTGGAGCGCTGGCAAGGCGTGTACGGCTCACGCGGGCCGGCGCCGTTTTCATTCCTGCGTGCGGCACCGGGCGTGAGCTCAGCATTGATGCACAGTGGTGTAGGCATGAGTGTGGGGCCGGCACTGGCCGAGCGAAATATCAGCGCATTGTGGGGCGCGCAAACATGACCCCGGAACAGGCGATAGCCGAAATCTTCGGTTTGTATGAGCAGCACGGCACGGCGGATTACATCGGCGAGCCGGTGTCGCAGATCGAACACATGTCCCAGGCCGCACAGCTGGCGATGGCTGAAGGCTTTGATGATGAAGTGGTGCTGGCGGCGTTTTTCCACGACATCGGCCACCTCTGCGGTCACGGCGGGGAGAACATGGGTGGTTATGGCGTGGTCAGCCACGAACGGTTGGGCGCGGACTACTTGCGCCGCGCAGGCTTCAGCGAGCGCATGGCCAGGCTGGTGGAGTATCACGTGCAAGCCAAGCGTTACCTGACCTTCAGCCAGCCGGAGTATTACGCTCGGTTGAGTGAAGCCAGCCGTCGCACGCTGGGGTATCAAGGCGGCGTGATGAGCGCTGAAGAGGCCCAGGCTTTTGAGCAAGACCCGCTCTGCCAGGTCAGCCTGCGCATGCGTCACTGGGATGAACAGGCCAAGGAAATGCAGGTGCCGGTGCTGGACTTGCAACTGCTCAAGGCCAAGGCTGCGCGGCTACTGGCAGTGTAGACAAGCCTTACGCAACACGCAGACGCAGCGCCTAGAGCCAGGGTTGGCAGATCACTAAGGTGCTTGCTTCTTAACTCTAAGGAGCAACGCTGATGCGTTACTTGAAAGCCACCGCCCACGCCAAGGGCTGCCACGGCCCTGCTGATACGGTTATTTTGCAGTTTTACCAGCATCATGCTGACTGCCCGGATGAAATGATCCACGAGTTCATCGGTGTGGATACGACGGGTAAGGGTGAGGTAGATTTTTTGCGGCTGGCAGATCCGAAACCCGATGCCCACCCTGAAGCGTTGGACGTGGATAAACGTCAGCTTGAGGCCTTCGCCAACAGCTTCTTCAAGCTCAACTGGTTTAACTCAAAGGGCCATTCGCAGCGCGCACTGACCCTCTATGTCGATCATTTCAGCAAAAACCAACGGCCGAACGCGGTAAAGCTCGACTTTTATGAAAGCATTGCGCCAAGAGGCAGAGCGTCGCTGATCTACAAAGCCGCCGCCTATGACGGCGATGGCGATGGGGTGTTGGAGTCGTTTACCAGCAGTGATGTCGACCGCAACGGGGTGGCTGACCAAGCCGATAAGGAATTGATTCGCTCGCTCTGCACCGCATTCCTGGCCTTGGCTTGGTATGAGGTTTAACGGCGTTACGCGTCGTCCAGGCGGGTTGCCAGTGCCTCGACCTGTTCCTGGCGCTCAGCCTGGCTCAATTTGGCGTGCGGGTTGAGCGACGACCATTGTGGGTGAGCACGGGCTTTGTGCAACGCATCCGGCAGTTTCCCTTCGCGCCAGGTCTTGTCCTGGGGCGTGTCGACCTTGATGCTGTGCATCGCCGCGTGGCCGCGCAGGTTCAGGGCCTTGAGCAACTGGCGTTGGCGCAAGGCGAGCAGGCGCAGCACGCTGTCGTCGACGGTCAGCTCGCGTTGGCCCTTGATCTTGCCGAGCAGGCGGCTGCCGTAGCTGCGTGCGGTTTGCAGCGCGCCACCGGCAATCGCACCGGCAATCGCAGCAGCGCCGAGGGTCAGGCCGCCGACCAGCAGGTCGACACCGGCACCGGCGGCCGCGCCTGCGGCAATCCCACCGCCGACGCGCACGCCGAGTTGCTTGAGGGTTTCGGGGTTAAACAGGTCATCGCCCCAGCGCCCGTCCAGCAAGGGTAAATCGCTGGCGGCGGCGTCTTGTGGGCGGAAG
This sequence comes from Pseudomonas sp. R76, assembly GCF_009834565.1. Lineage (GTDB taxonomy): Bacteria > Pseudomonadota > Gammaproteobacteria > Pseudomonadales > Pseudomonadaceae > Aquipseudomonas. The sequence goes on along the minus strand of NZ_CP019428.1, from coordinate 6,385,802 downwards.
CCGAACAGTTTGAGCAGGGCTTCCACACACTTTTGCTCGCGCTGGCGCACGGCCTTGCGCAAGTCGCTGATGGCTTGCTGCTCCTGTTCAGTGACCACGCTGCGCCGGCACGCGGCGCAGTCGATCAGCAGCTCGGCAATCAGCTGCGCCGCGCTTTGCTGGCGTGCGACGCGCTGGGCTTGCTGGTCGAGTATCAAGCGCTCCAATTGCGGCCGCGCGTTTTCCAGCAGCAAGGCCAGGCTTTCATATAAGCGCCGCTCGCCGTCTTCCGGTGGCGCCACACTGTCGAAGCGCACCAGCGCATGCAGGCCCAGGCGGGCCAGGGCTTCGCGCCAGTCCGGCTCGCGGTGGTCGCTGCTGCTGACAAAATTGAGGACTGGCAGTAACGGTTTGCCGCAACTGGCCAGCACTTGCAGCTCGTCGCGGTATTTGGCCAAAACCGGCTCGCGGGCGTCGATCACATACAGGCCGGCGTCCGAGGCCAGCAACTGGCGCAGCACTTTGGCTTCCTGTTCGAAACGCTGACGCGCTTCGCTGCCGTCCAGAAAGCGCGCCAGACGTGCCGGGCCGTCGAGGCGTTCGCCGGGGCGGTCCAGGCGCTCCAGGTAATCGAGCAGGGCGATGGCGTCTTCGAGGCCGGGTGTGTCGTACAGTTCGAGCAAGGCTTCGCCGTCGACTGACAAGCGCGCGCCTTCCACATGCCGCGTGGTGCTGGGGCGATGGGAGACTTCGCCGAAGCCGACATCTCGGGTCAGCGTGCGCAGCAGCGAGGTCTTGCCGACATTGGTGTGGCCGACCACGGCGAGTTTCAGCGGCTTAGTCATGACCAGTCTCCAGCCACGTCAGCGGCGCGCAGTCGGCGAAGGGCACCTCAAGCTGTTGCAGCGCCGCATGCCAATCGCCCAAGCGTTCGGCGTCCAGCGCCTGGCCGGGCGGGGCTTGCAGCAGCCACACGCGGGTGGCGGTGGCGCTGCGGGCCAGCTCGGCGATCAACGCCAGGCTGCCACGGTCGGGCGAGCGGCGGGGGTCGCAGGCAATGGCCAGGCGCGCGGGTGGAAAACGCGTGAGTTGTTCCAGCAGCTTGTTGCGCGATTCGCGGCTGTCGAGGACACCGGCGTTTTTAACGCTGGCCGGCAGTGTGGGCGGCCAGGCGTGTTGGTCATCCAGTTCGATGGCCACCAGCAAGGCGCCGTCGCTTTCCAATTCGCTGACGCCGCCGGTAACGGAGTGCAACTGTTCGGGGGCGGCGTCGTTGACGCCAAGGCGTTCGCTGCTCGGCATCAAACGCTCGCGCAGTTGACTGTAGCCGGGCAAGTTCAGGTCCAGACGCAGCGCCGCGCGCCCACGTTTCCAGCGCCACAGGCACAGCAGCGCGAGGATCAACCGTGGCAGCACGCCGTAGACCAGCAATACGCCTACCAGCCAGGCGGCCCAGGCTTGGCGGGCGCTTTCGATATTCAGTGCCGAATCGCCGCTGGCGCGGATCATTTCGACCGTCGGCACGTTGAAGCCCAGCAGCGCGGGCAGGCTGCCGAGGGCTTGGGTCACGGCGACAAAGGTGTCGGCGCCAAGGATGGTGGTTTCCCACACAAAGCCGTAGCGCCGCGTGGCCAGCAGTGTCAGCAAAATCGCCATGGCGCTGAGCAACGCCAGCAACCATAGGCTGTTGACCAGCACACCGACGGCCCAGCGATTGAGTTTCTGGCGTTGCAGCAATAGCAATAACGCAGGGGCCAGCTGTGCGGCCTTGGCGTCACGTGCGAGTTTTTCGCTGAGCCACAGCCACAGGCGGCCGAGGCTGGCGCTGTGCTCGCCGGCAAACAGCAGGCCCAAGGCCCAGCTCAATAGCAGAATCAGGTTCAAGCCGAGCAGGCTGCCCAAGGCCCAGAACACATTAACCGGCGTCAAACCGTTGCCCAGTGCGGCAAAGGCCAGACCGGCGCCGCTGATCACTGCGAAGATGGCCAGCAACACCAACGCCAAACGCGCACCTTGCAGCCAGCGGGTGAGGGCGGCGGTCAAGCCATCACGTTCGGCCAACTGCAGGGCGCGCTGTTGAATGCGCGTCGGCAAGTCGCCGCCGGCGGTGCGGGCCAGGCGGTTGGCTTCCAGGTCTTCCAGGGGACCGGCGTGTTCTTCACGCAGGCGCACGGTTTCCGTCAGCCAGAGTTTGTGCAGCGGGGTCAGTGCAGTCACGCGTCGTCCTGTTGAGCCAGTGAGCTTGGAGCATAACCGCAGACTCGCGGCTCTGGTATTCTCGTCGCCATGAAAAAAACTCTCCCTTTAAGCCTGATCGCAGCCCTCGGTGAAAACCGTGTGATCGGCGTCGACAACAGCATGCCCTGGCATTTGCCGGGGGATTTCAAATATTTCAAAGCCACCACGCTCGGCAAGCCGATCATCATGGGGCGCAAAACCTGGGATTCCCTGGGCCGACCGTTGCCGGGGCGCTTGAACCTTGTGGTCAGCCGTCAGACCGATTTGGCGCTTGAAGGTGCGGAAGTTTTTCCGTCACTGGACGCAGCAGTCGAACGCGCAGAGGCGTGGGCGCTGGAGCAGGGCGTGGATGAGCTGATGCTGATCGGCGGTGCGCAGTTGTATGCGCAGGGGCTGGAGCAGGCGGACCGCCTGTATTTGACGCGGGTTGCGTTGAGCCCGGACGGGGATGCGTGGTTTCCCGAGTTTGATTTGAACCAGTGGACGCTGGTGTCGAATGTCGAGAATGCGGCTGAGGGTGATAAGCCCGCGTACAACTTTGAGGTTTGGGAAAAAGCCTAAAAGCATCAAGATCGTTCCCACGCTCCGCGTGGGAATGCCTCCTGTGACGCTCCGCGTCACGGCCTTCAGGAACGGACGCAGAGCGTCCTGGGCTGCATTCCCACGCGGAGCGTGGGAACGATCCAAGGCTTTAGACCTGCGCTAACTCAGCATGCTCATCGGCATCCAACAACGCCTTATCCGTCTGCCCCATGACCTGGCTGGTAATCGCGCCCGCCGTCATCGAACCGTTCACGTTCAGTGCCGTACGGCCCATGTCGATCAGCGGCTCAACGGAAATCAGCAGCGCCACCAGTGACACCGGCAAGCCCATCGCCGGCAGCACGATCAGCGCGGCAAAGGTCGCACCGCCGCCCACACCGGCCACACCGGCTGAACTCAAGGTCACAATTGCCACCAGGGTCGCGATCCACAGCGGGTCCAGCGGGTTGATGCCTACGGTCGGTGCAACCATCACCGCCAGCATGGCCGGGTAGAGACCGGCGCAACCGTTCTGGCCAATCGTCGCGCCAAACGAGGCGGCGAAACCCGCGATGGATTGCGGGATGCCCAGGCGGCGGGTCTGCGCTTCAATGCTCAACGGGATGGCCGCTGCGCTGGAGCGGCTGGTGAAGGCAAAGGTCAGCACCGGCCAGACCTTGCGGAAGAAACGCAGCGGGTTGACCCCGGCCAGCGACAGCAGCAGGCCGTGCACCACAAACATCAAACCCAGCGCCAGGTACGACACCACCACAAAACTGCCGAGCTTGATGATGTCTTGCAGGTTGGAACCGGCGACCACTTTGGTCATCAGCGCCAGCACGCCGTAGGGCGTCAGCTTCATCACCAGGCGCACCAGGCGCATCACCCAGGCTTGCAGGGTGTCGATGGCGTTGAGCACTTTCTGGCCTTTTTCCACGTCATCCTTGAGCAGCTGCAGCGCGGCAACCCCCAGGAATGCGGCGAAAATCACCACGCTGATGATCGACGTCGGCTTGGCGCGGGCCAGGTCGGCGAAGGGGTTCGCCGGCACGAACGACAGCAGCAACTGCGGGATATTCAGGTCGGCGACCTTGCCCGCGTAATCACTCTGGATCACCTGCAGGCGCGCCATTTCCTGGGTGCCGGCCACCAGGCCTTCGGCGGTGAGGCCGAACAGGTTGGTCAGGCCGATACCGATCAGCGCCGCAATGGCGGTGGTGAACAGCAGCGTGCCGATGGTCAGGAAGCTGATCTTGCCCAGGGACGAGGCGTTATGCAGGCGCGCCACGGCACTGAGGATCGAGGCGAACACCAGCGGGATCACGATCATTTGCAGCAGTTGCACATAACCGTTGCCGACCAGATCAAACCAGCTGATCGAGGCTTTGAGCACCGGGTTACCGTCGCCATAAATAGTGTGCAACGCCGCACCGAACAGCACGCCGAGCACCAGCGCGAACAGCACCTTTTTGGCGAGGCTCCAGTTTGTTCGGCGGGTTTGTGCCAGGCCCAAAAGCAGGGCAACGAACACCAGTAAGTTGAGAATCAGGGGCAGATTCATTGAAGCTCCGTTGAGAAGGCAGCCAATCGCGTGAGCCTGCGATTGCGAACCGGAAATGCTAACAGCTTGAAATATATTGATTTAATACCGATATGGAATGGTGACTGTCGTTTTTGGAATAAGCGTTTGACGCTCAGGCACATGCCTTTGGCGCAATCACGACGCAAGCGGTCGCGCTCGGGCGATAACTGTCACACAGATTTGTTAGCGTCGATGTCTTTCACTCAGGGAGAAAACGCTTATGAAGCTCGCGCCAACACTACTTGCCGCTGCCTTCTGCTTCGGCCTCGCCAGCCAGGCATTCGCCGCCACCGAGTTGAAACACTGGCCGGCGCCTGCCGCCGAGCAACTGAACAAGATGATCGCCGCGAATGCCAACAAAGGTAACTTCGCGGTGTTCGACATGGACAACACCAGCTACCGCTACGACCTCGAAGAATCGTTGCTGCCGTACCTGGAGAACAAGGGCCTGATCACCCGCGACACGATGGACCCATCCCTGAAACTGATCCCGTTCAAGGACACCGCCAACCACAAGGAAAGCCTGTTCAGCTATTACTACCGCCTCTGCGAAGTCGACGACATGGTCTGCTACCCGTGGGTCGCGCAGATTTTCTCCGGTTTCACGCTCAAGGAACTCAAGGGCTACGTCGACGAGATGATGGCGTCTGGCAAGCCGGTGCCGGTCACCTATTACGACGGTGACGTGGTGAAGAACATGGAGGTGCAGCCGCCGAAAGTCTTCACCGGCCAGGCTGAGCTGTTCAACAAGCTGATGGAGAACGGCATTGAGGTCTATGTGATGACCGCCGCGTCCGAGGAGCTGGTGCGCATGGTCGCTGCCGATCCGAAGTACGGCTACAACGTCAAACCCGAAAACGTCATCGGCGTGAGCACGCTGCTCAAGGACCGCAAGACCGGTGAGCTGACCACTGCGCGCAAACAGATCGCCGCCGGTAAATATGACGAGAAGGCCAACCTCGGCCTGGAGCTGACCCCGTACCTGTGGACCCCGGCAACCTGGATGGCCGGCAAACACGCGGCGATCCTGACCTACATCGACGAGTGGAAAAAACCGGTGATCGTTGGTGGTGATACACCGACCAGCGACGGCTACATGCTGTTCCACGATGTGGACGTGGCCAAGGGCGGCATCCACCTGTGGATCAACCGCAAGGACAAGTACATGACCCAACTCAACGGCATGATGGCCAAGCACGCTGCCGCACAAGCCAAAGAAGGGTTACCGGTGACGGCGGACAAGAACTGGGTGATCGTCAAGCCTGAGGAGATTCAGTAAGACCGAGTCGCCTGCTTCGCGAGCAAGCCCGCTCCCACATTTTGACCGCGTTCTCATGTAGGAACCCGATCAACTGTGGGAGCGGGCTTGCCCGCGAAGGCGGTGTGTCAGGCAGTACACGAGTCGGCTGGCCCACCGCTATCGCAGGCAAGCCAGCTCCCACAGTTGATCGCTGTTGTCTGGGGAGATTTCGACGGGCAAAAAAAGCCCCGCACATGGCGGGGCTTTTTTATGGGCGGGGTTTACAGGCCGTCGAGCATCGCCTTGTTACGCACCGCGCCCTTGTCGGCACTGGTGGCCAGCAACGCGTAAGCCTTCAACGCGGTGGTGACTTTGCGCGGGCGCTTCTCGACCGGCTTCCAGCCTTTCTTGTCCTGCTCGACCCGGCGCGCGGCCAGTTCTTCATCGCTGATCAACAGGTTGATCGAGCGGTTCGGAATGTCGATCAGCACTTTATCGCCATCCTGCACCAGACCAATCGCGCCACCGGCAGCAGCCTCTGGCGAAGCGTGGCCGATGGACAGGCCCGAAGTACCGCCGGAGAAACGGCCGTCGGTCAGCAAGGCGCAGGCTTTGCCCAGGCCTTTGGATTTCAGGTACGACGTCGGGTAGAGCATCTCTTGCATGCCCGGGCCGCCTTTCGGGCCTTCGTAACGGATGATGACGATGTCACCTTCTTTCACTTCGTCAGCAAGGATGCCGCGCACGGCGCTGTCCTGGCTTTCGAAGATCTTGGCGTTGCCTTCGAACACATGGATCGACTCGTCCACACCGGCGGTTTTCACCACGCAGCCATCCAGCGCGATGTTGCCGTACAGCACAGCCAGGCCGCCTTCTTGCGAGTAGGCGTGCTCGACACTGCGGATGCAGCCGTTTTCACGGTCGTCGTCCAGGGTGTCCCAACGGGTCGACTGGCTGAACGCGGTTTGCGTCGGGATGCCGGCCGGGCCGGCCTTGAAGAAGGTGTGCACGGCTTCGTCGTCAGTCTGGGTGATGTCCCACTTGGCGATGCCTTCGGCGATGGATTTGCTGTGCACGGTCGGCAGGTCGGTGTGCAGCAGGCCGCCGCGGGCCAGCGAACCGAGGATCGAGAAGATCCCGCCGGCGCGGTGCACGTCTTCCATGTGGTACTTCTGGATGTTCGGCGCGACCTTGCACAGCTGCGGCACGTGACGGGACAGGCGGTCGATGTCGCGCAGGTCGAAATCGATCTCGGCTTCCTGCGCGGCGGCCAGCAAGTGCAGGATGGTGTTGGTGGAACCGCCCATGGCGATGTCCAGGGTCATGGCGTTTTCGAACGCCTTGAAGTTGGCGATGTTGCGCGGCAACACCGACTCATCGTTCTCGGTGTAGTAACGCTTGCACAGCTCGACGATGGTGCGGCCGGCCTGCAGGAACAGCTGCTCGCGGTCGCTGTGAGTGGCCAGCGTCGAACCGTTGCCCGGCAAGGCCAGGCCCAGGGCTTCCACCAGGCAGTTCATCGAGTTGGCGGTGAACATGCCGGAGCACGAACCGCAGGTCGGGCAGGCGCTGCGCTCGTATTCCGCGACCTTCTCGTCAGAAGCGCTGGAATCGGCGGCGATCACCATGGCGTCTACCAGGTCGAGGCCGTGGGAAGCGAGCTTGGTCTTGCCGGCTTCCATCGGGCCGCCGGAGACGAAGATCACCGGGATGTTCAGGCGCAGGGCGGCCATCAGCATGCCGGGGGTGATCTTGTCGCAGTTGGAAATGCACACGATGGCGTCGGCGCAGTGGGCGTTGACCATGTATTCCACGGAGTCGGCGATGATCTCGCGGCTCGGCAGGGAATACAGCATGCCGTCATGGCCCATGGCGATGCCGTCATCCACGGCGATGGTGTTGAATTCCTTGGCGACGCCACCGGCGCGTTCGATCTCACGGGCGACCAGCTGGCCCAGGTCCTTGAGGTGGACGTGGCCGGGTACGAACTGGGTGAACGAGTTGGCAATCGCGATGATCGGCTTCTTGAAGTCGTCATCTTTCATCCCCGTGGCACGCCACAGTGCGCGCGCGCCGGCCATGTTGCGGCCGTGGGTGGATGTTTTCGAGCGGTAATCTGGCATGGAGCACTCCGGGCGGCTAATCAGGTACTTCTAATCAGGTACTAATGGGGAGTGAGCTTCTATTGACGTCTGGAACACTCAGAAAATGGCCGCGTGTCCAAAAGTTGCCACTCGCGTCGCGGGATCGCCGCTTGCTTGGGCCTCGAGCTCATAAACCCGCCGGGGGATGACTGGCGATGAATAGGGTCGATTCTACACCGCTGGCAGCGGGAGGGAACCGGGGATGTGAAGGCGTATTACCCAAGGGCACGGGCTTTGTTTAGACTTGCGGCCCTTTGCCTTCACCCCACTCCAAAGGAATTGGAATGCCTGGCCTTAATCGTTTTCTTGGGTTTTACCTGCTGATCGGCCTGCTTCAGGGCGTGGTGTTTAATTACGCCGATCGGTTCTTCAATTCGAACCAGGCGCTGTTTACCGGCGTTATGGTCGTGGCCTTGGTGGGCGGGACCACGTTGCAACTGCTGGGGGAAAAAGCCCGGCAATGGCGCGCTTTGCTGCCTACGCTGGCGTTCATGTTGCTGATGAGCGGCATGACGGCGTGGGTCTTTTACCGAGAAGAACACCTCCTGATCAGCCGACGGGAGGTGGACGCCTGGTGCCTCAGCCTGGTGCTGCTGAGCTACATCGGCGCCAGCTTTCTGTGTGCCTGGCCCGCCGCGAAGGGGCAGCGCTGGCGGTATGAGAACCTGTTTCAGCAAGCCTGGAACAGTGTGTTCATCGTGCTGTACGCGCTGGTGCTCGTCGGTCTTTTCCTGTTGTTGCTCAAGCTCTGGAGCCGGTTGTTCCTGATGCTGGGCATCGAATTCTTTGAGCTCCACTTCTGGAGCCAGACGTTCATGTGTTTCAGCGTGCCGCTGGTGTTCGCGCTGGGCATGTACATGGCGGGGCGCAGTGAGAAGGTTATCGGACAGATGCGTGGCATGCTGTTTGGCGCCTGTGGACTGTTGTTGCCGTTGATCGCCCTGATCAGTGTGCTGTTTACCCTGACGTTGCCCTTCACCGGGCTCGACCGGATTTGGGCGACGGGCTACTCCACGCCGATATTGCTGGTGTTGGCCGGCGCCCAACTGTTCTTGCTCAATGGCGTCTTTCAAGAGGGCGGGCAGCCTAGGCCATACCCCAAGTGGCTGATGCGCTTTGTTGAATTCAGCGTTGTGTGCCTGCCGATTCTCGCGGCGCTGGCGTTCTACTCCAGTTGGCTGCGCGTCGAGCAATATGCCTTGTCGCCACAACGTTTCATCGCGCTGGCGCTGGCTCTGCTGTGCAGTTTGTATGGCCTGGCGGCGGTGTGGGCGGTGGCCTTGCGTTCGCCGGCCTGGCTAAGCAACCTGCGCGTGACCAACCCGGTACTGGCGTTGCTGTTTTGCGTGTTGTTGGTGTTGGTCAATACGCCGGTACTCAACCCGATACGGCTCAGCGCCGACGATCAGGTGCGGCGTTTGCTCGATGGGCGCACTAACCCTGAAGCATTTGATGCCCATTACCTGCGCTTCGGCTTGGGGAAGGCCGGCGAGCAGGCTTATGCCCAGTTGCAGATGGACGTGGATCAGGAGCGCATTCTGAACCCGGAATCGCGCCGCGCCCTGCGCGAGAGAATGGACGACACGTCCCTGAGTTTTGACGAGCAGTTGGCCAAGGAGCGGGCTCTGGCGCCCAAGCCCGAGCTGGAATGGATCGGCCCCAAACCCAAAGGCAGCGAGCAGTTTGTGGATATGAGTGAGAGTGCAGACTCACCTTGCGAGTCGGGCTGTGTGTTGTGGGCGGTCGACCTCGACGGGGACGGCCAAAGCGAGGTGCTGGTGGTGCCCCTCACCAGTTTTCGCAACGAGTACAAGGTCCCGCGCATTTATGCCCTGGATGAAAAAGGCCAGTGGGACGATCGCGGCCCGCTGCTATGGACACAACTGCCCAGCGGTCACGTGGACACCGAGATGCTGATCCACGACATCCGCGAGGGCAACATATCGTTGGTCAAGCCGCGATACCGGCAGCTGCAGACCCGCGATATGTTGCTGACCCCCGTGATCCGGGAGCCTTAGCGGCGCCTGATCCTGCTGTTGGCGTTTTACGTCGCCCAGAAACCGACACTAGTCTGCGAAATGGGGAATTCAATCAAAACCTTTGAGGGGCGTTGCCTGGCGCGCGGCCTGCTCCTGGCACAGCACAAAAAACTGTGGGAGCTGGCTTGCCTGCGATAGCGGTGCAACAGGTTAAAAATCTGTACCTGATACACCGCTATCGCGGGCAAGCCCGCTCCCACATGTTGACCTGCGTTTACTGTTTAGCTATTCGGCAACAACCGGCACGTAATGCTCTTGATGTAGCGCGTCTCGGCAATCGCCGGGTGCACCGGGTGATCCGGGCCCTGGCCGCCGCGTTCGAGCATCTGGATATTGCGGTCCAGGTGGCGGGCGCTGGTCAGCAGGATGTTTTGCAGGTCGTCTTCCGGCAAGTGCATCGAGCACGAAGCGCTGACCAGGATGCCGTCCTTGCTGAGCAGGCGCATGGCTTGCTCGTTGAGGCGGCGGTAGGCGCCTTCGCCGTTTTTCATGTCTTTTTTGCGTTTGATGAAGGCCGGTGGGTCGGCGACGATCACGTCGAAGCGTTCTTCGCTGGCTTTCAGTTCTTTGAGGGCTTCGAACACGTCGCCTTCGATGCAGGTCATCTTCTCGGCAACGCCGTTCAGCGCCGCGTTGCGCTCTACGCCGTCGAGGGCGAAGGCGGAGGCGTCGACGCAGAACACTTCACTGGCGCCAAAGGCCGCGGCTTGCACGCCCCAGCCGCCGATGTAGCTGTACAGGTCGAGCACGCGTTTGCCTTTGGCATACGGGGCCAGGCGCGCGCGGTTCATGCGGTGGTCGTAGAACCAGCCGGTCTTCTGGCCCTGGATCACCGGGGCTTCGAACTTCACGCCGTTTTCTTCCAGCGCGACCCATTCCGGCACCAGGCCGAATACGGTTTCGACGTAGCGGTTGAGGCCTTCGGCGTCACGTGCGGCGGAGTCGTTCTTGAACAGGATGCCGCTCGGCTTGAGCACTTGAGTCAGGGCGGCGATCACGTCTTCTTTGTGCGCTTCCATGGTCGCCGACGCGATCTGCACCACCAGGATGTCGCCGAAACGGTCGACTACCAGGCCCGGCAGCAGGTCGGAATCGCCGTAGACCAGGCGGTAGAACGGCTTGTCGAACAGGCGATCACGCAGGGACAGCGCGACGTTGATGCGGTGCACCAGCAGCGACTTGTCCAACGGCAACTTGATGTCGCGCGACAGCAGGCGTGCGCAGATCAGGTTGTTCGGGCTCATGGCCACGATGCCCAGGGTCTTGCCGCCGGCCGCTTCCAGGATAGCCTGGTCGCCTGCCTGGAAGCCGTGAAGTGGGGTGGCGGCCACGTCGATTTCGTTGCTGTAGACCCACAGGTGGCCGTTGCGCAAACGACGATCGGCGTTGGCTTTGAGACGCAGGCTTGGCAGGGACATGACGTCGCTCCGGAAAAAAGAGCGGGAGTATACCTGTTGCGCACCGGTTCATGTGGGAGCTGGCTTGCCTGCGATGCAGACGGCGCGGTGTATCTGACGTACGGCGGTGGTGCAATCGCAGGCAAGCCAGCTCCCACATTTGATCGGGTTTCAATTCGGGTTTTTGAGGTGTCAGTCAGCTTTGCTTAGAGGTTAGAATCCCCGCCTAGCCCAGAGTGTGTACTTATGTCCCAAGAGCTTTCCGCCGAGCAGATCCAACAGGCCCTGCAAGGCATCAGCGTGCCGCCTCAACCGCAAATCATGGTGGATTTGCAGATGGAGCAGTACATGCCCGACCCGGACCTGGAAGTGATCGCGCGGCTGATCTCCCAGGACCCAGGCCTCTCCGGTGCCTTGCTGAAAATCGTCAACTCGCCGTATTACGGCCTGAGCAACAAGATTGCCTCGATCCAGCGCGCCGTGAACCTGCTGGGCAGCCGCTCGATCATCAACCTGATCAACGCGCAGTCGATTAAAGGCGAGATGAGCGACGACACCATCGTCACCCTCAACCGCTTCTGGGATACCGCCCAGGATGTGGCCATGACCTGCCTGACCCTGGCCAAGCGCACCGGTTCGCAAGCCGTCGACGAGGCGTATGCCTTGGGCCTGTTCCATGATTGCGGCGTGCCGTTGATGCTCAAGCGCTTCCCCAATTACATGGCGGTGCTGGAACAGGCCTACGCGAATGCCGGCCCCGACTGCCGTGTGGTCGATACCGAGAACAACGCGTTCAACACCAACCATGCCGTGGTGGGTTATTACACGGCCAAATCCTGGCGCCTTCCGGAGCATGTGACCGACGCCATCGCCAACCACCACAACGCCCTGGCGATTTTCAGTGATGAATCGGCACGCAATCCGCAGCTGAAAAACCTGCTGGCGATCCTGAAGATGGCCGAGCATATCTGCTCGTCCTATCGCGTGCTGGGCAACCAGACCGTGGACCATGAGTGGAATGCCATCGGCCATCTGGTGCTGGATTACGTGGGCCTGTCGGACTACGACTTCGAAAGCATGAAGTTGTCGATCCGCGAACTGGGCGCGCACTGACCCTTTCTTCACGAGGTACACATGCCCGAGTTACCAGAAGTCGAAACCACCCGGCGCGGGATTGCGCCGCACCTGGAAGGCCAGCGCGTCAGCCGTGTGGTCGTGCGTGAGCGGCGCCTGCGCTGGCCGATCCCGGAAGACCTCGATGTGCGCCTGTCGGGGCAGCGCATCGTGTTGGTGGAACGGCGAGCCAAGTACCTGTTGATCAATGCCGAAGTCGGCACGCTGATCAGCCACTTGGGCATGTCGGGTAATTTGCGTCTGGTGGAAGTCGGCCTGCCGGCGGCCAAGCATGAGCATGTGGACATCGAACTGGAATCCGGCATGGCCCTGCGCTACACCGACCCACGGCGCTTCGGCGCGATGCTGTGGAGTCAGGACCCGCACAATCATGAGCTGCTGATTCGCCTGGGCCCGGAGCCGTTGACCGACCTGTTTGACGGTGAGCGGCTGTTTCAACTGTCCCGTGGCAAGTCGATGGCGGTGAAGCCGTTCATCATGGACAACGCGGTGGTGGTGGGCGTGGGCAATATCTATGCGACGGAAGCGTTGTTTGCCGCCGGGATTGATCCACGTCGGGCCGCTGGCGGTATTTCACGCGGGCGTTACCTGAAGCTGGCGATTGAGATCAAGCGTGTGTTGGCGGCGGCCATCGAGCGTGGCGGCACCACCTTGCGCGATTTTATCGGCGGTGATGGGCAGCCGGGGTATTTCCAGCAGGAGCTGTTCGTCTACGGGCGGGGCGGCGAGGCGTGCAAGGTGTGCGGCAGCGAGTTGCGCAATGTGGTGTTGGGGCAGCGGGCGAGTGTGTTTTGCCCCAAGTGCCAGAGCTGAGTGGTGTGTGATGGCTGATATAGCCATCGCAGGCAAGCCAGCTCCCACACTTGACTGTATTCACACATCCAAATGTGGGAGCTGGCTTGCCTGCGATGAGGCCCTGATGGGCGCCACAAAGTCTCAGGCTTTACCGGTAATCAACCGGTACTTCTCCATCAACTGCTCTTGCGTCTCGGGGTGTGCCTCATCCAGCGGAATGCAATCCACCGGGCACACTTGCTGGCACTGAGGCTCGTCGTAGTGGCCGACGCACTGGGTGCACAGGTTGGGGTCGATCACGTAGATCTCTTCGCCCTGGGAAATCGCAGCGTTCGGGCACTCGGGTTCGCAGACGTCGCAATTGATGCAATCGTCGGTGATGATCAGGGACATGGAAACTCCTGCCAGGGCCGTCAGCCAGGGCATCTGAAAACTAATGCGCGCAATTGTGCCGCATTGGCGCCCGCAGTGCGAGCGGGCGCCGATTGAGCGGTCTTACTTCTTGAAGCGCAGCGTCAGCGCATCCGCGACAGCCGGGTGCACGAACTTGGTGATATCCCCGCCCAAAGCGGCGATTTCACGCACCAACGTCGAGGAAATGAACGAGTAACGCTCCGACGGCGTGAGGAACAGGCTTTCCACGTCCGGCGCCAGTTGGCGGTTCATGTTGGCCAGCTGGAATTCGTACTCGAAGTCCGACACTGCACGCAGGCCACGCAGGAACACATTGGCGTTCTGCTCTTTGGCAAAGTGCGCCAGCAAGGTCGAGAAACCTACCACTTCAACGTTGGGCAGGTGCTTGGTGACCTCACGCGCCAGCTCCACGCGCTGTTCCAGGGGAAATAGCGGGTTTTTCTTGGGGCTGGCAGCGACCGCGATGATCACATGGTCGAACAAGCGAGAGGCGCGTTCGACCAAATCGCCATGGCCTTTGGTAATCGGGTCGAAAGTACCTGGGTACAACACTCGGTTCATCGCGTCGTCCTGGCGGAGTCCGTTGGGGAACCGGATGGTATCGCAGCCATCCCGGTCGGCCAAGTCAACTTATGCATAAGAAAGCACTATAGACACCGCGAATAACCTGTTTTTTCACGCTGTTTTCAGACGTTCGGCCAAGGCTGTCGCCAGTTGCGCGGTTAACCCATACACCGACAATTGCGGGTTAGCCCCAATACTGGTGGGGAATAACGAGCCGTCGTGGATCGACAGATTGCGCAATTGGTGATGGCGACCCAGGCTGTCGGCCACCGCGTTTTTCGGGTCTTCGCCCATGGCACAACCGCCCATCACATGGGCGCTGCCCAGCGTGGTGCGGTGCAATTCCAGGCTCAAGCCGTCAATCAGGCTGCGCGCTTCGGCCAGGGTGTTCACGTAGCGCGCATCGTGGTGCAGCGGTTTGACCGACTTGGCGCCCGCCGCGAACTGAATCTCGGCCATGCTGTGGAAGGCGCGGCGCAGGCCATCCCACGCGTAGGGTGAAACCTGATAATCCAGCACCGGCGTGCCGTCCCCGCGCAAATCCACGGTGCCGCCGGGGCTGTCGGGGTGGAAGCCGTCGCGCAGCAGCGCAAGCATGGCGTGGGTGTGGGGCAGTTGGCTCATGTCCAGCGCGTTCCCGGTGCCGTAACCGCCGAACAAGGTGCTGGCCAATCCTGGGTGTAAGGGCGGTGCCTCTAGCTTGTAGGACATTTTGCCGGTGGTGCCGTCCTGCCACTGGAAGTGATCGGAGTAGATCGACTGCGGGGCGCCGTAGAACGGGTTGATCACCTCATCGAACTGCCCGGCGGAGAAGTTCACCAAGTGCAGGAACGTGCGCTTGCCCACGCGCGAATGCGGGTCGGGCGCGTCCGAGCGCAGCAACAGCGCCGGGCTGTTGATACCGCCGCCCGCCAGCACGTAATGCCGGGCCTTGACCGTGATCTTGCGCCCGGTGGGCGCCACGCAGCGTTCGTCCATCGCCACGCATTCCAGGCTGCTGATGGTATCGCCGCTGTATTTCAAGCGTTCGGCGCGAGCCAGGTACAGCAGCTCGCCGCCTTTTTCCAACGTGGACGGGATGGTGGTCACCAGCATCGATTGCTTGGCGTTGACCGGGCAGCCCATGCCGCAATAACCCAGGTTGAAGCAGCCGCGTACGTTGCGCGGGATAACGTGCCAGCTGTAACCGAGCTTTTCGCAGCCTTTGCGGATTACATCGTTATTGGCATTCGGTGGGATGGCCCACGGCGCGATGCCCAGGCGCTGTTCCATCTTCTCGAACCACGGCGCCATCTCGGCGCTGCTGTGGCCTTTCACCGCGTATTCACTGGCCCAGTGGGAAAGCGTGGCGTCGGGCGTGCGAAAACTCGACGTCCAGTTGATCAACGTGGTGCCGCCCACGGCTCGACCTTGCAGGATGGTGATGGCGCCGTCCTTGCTCATGCGGCCGATGCCTTCCTGGTACAGGCTGGCGTAGGCCTCGTCCTCGAGCAGCTTGAAGTCACTGCTGGTCTTGAGCGGGCCTTCTTCGATCAGCAGCACTTTGTAGCCCGCAGCGCTGAGGATTTCGGCGGTGGTGCCGCCACCGGCACCGCTGCCAATGATCGCCACGTCGGCTTCCAGGGTCAGGTCGCTGTCGAGCGCGGCGCCATTGTGGGTTTTCCAGCCGCGGGCCAGGCCGTCGCGGAACAGATCGGGTACGGGCATAGGAGTGCACTCTTATTTTTCTGTACGAAGTTGCGACCAGTGTGGGAGCTGGCTTGCCTGCCGAGCAATTCATCGCTGATACACCGCCATCGCAGGCAAGCCAGCTCCCACATTTTCCAATCGGGTTGTCAGGCCTAAATCTTCGGCGGGCCGGGGTAGCCGCAATGCGCCCAGGACTGCGGCCGGAAGTACCAGGCCATGATCACCAGCTTAAGCAGCGAGCCCTGGCCCATGCGCAGCAGGTTCAGGTAACTGTTTTCCCAGCGGTGCAGGAAATTGCGGATCTGATCGCTGCTGGCGTTTTCCCAACTGCCCCAGATGCCGGTCAACGGCCCGCGCGTAATCCCCATGCCGAGCACATCGAACAGTTGCTTGGTGAGCTTGAACATCTCCGGCGACAGGTGCTGCAGGCTGTAATCGAGCTTTTTCAGGGTGTCTTCAATGCCGGCGACCACGTCCTGGGCGCTGGCCGCGCCTTCGAGCAGCACCGGGATCACCGCGCGCAGGAACGGCAAGTCACTGCTGCGCAGCATCGCAAAGCCGCTGGCCGGGGTGCTGCTGGAGCAGCCGCTGAGGCTGGCGCCCAGCCCGGCAGTGGCCAGGAAGGCGCTGGCGCACAGGCCGATTTTGAGGACGCCGCGCCGCGACAATTCGGGTGTTTCAGTCAGGCTGGGGTTCATTGTTATTGTTATCCCGTGAGTGGCGGAATCAGCGAACAAACAACTTTTGAATCAACTTCTGGATCGATTTGCCATAGGGCGGGTAGATCAACTTCGCCGCGTTCAGGCGCTGTTTCACCAGCACGCCCTTGGCCTTGCTGAACGTGAGGAAGCCTTCGTGGCCGTGATAGTGGCCCATGCCCGAAGGGCCGATGCCGCCGAAGGGCATATCGTCCTGGGCCACGTGCAGCAGGGTGTCATTCAGGCACACGCCGCCGGAGTGGGTTTCGTGGAGTACGCGGTTTTGCTCGCTCTTGTTGTAGCCGAAGTAATACAGGGCCAGTGGGCGAGGGCGTTGGTTGATATAGGCAAAGGCCTGATCGATGCCGCGATACGGCACGATCGGCAGCACCGGGCCGAAGATTTCGTCCTGCATCACGGTCATTTCATCGCTGACATTGAGCAGCAGGCTGTGGGCCATGCGCCGTGCCTGGCCTCTGTCATACAGCGGAATCAGAGTGGCGCCTTTGTCGGTGGCGTCTTTGACGTAGGCATTCAGCCGGGCCTGTTGCCGCTCGTTGATGATGGCGGTGTAGTCCGGGTTGTCGGCCAGAGTCGGATAGAACCCGCGAACCGCCTTGCTGTAGGCCTCGACGAAGCCTTCAACGCGATCTTCGGGCACCAGCACGTAGTCCGGTGCCACGCAGGTTTGCCCGGCATTCAGGCATTTGCCGAAGGCGATGCGTTCCGCGGCGTCCTTGAGCGGTACGTCGGCGGAAACGATGGCCGGTGATTTGCCGCCCAGCTCCAGCGTTACCGGCGTGAGATGTTCGGCCGCCGCACGCATTACGTGCTTGCCGATGCTGGTGGCGCCGGTAAACAGCAAGTGATCGAAGCGCAACTTGGAAAACGCCATGCCCACTTCGGCTTCACCCAGCACCACGCACACCAGGTCTTCGGGGAAGATTTTCGCCAAGAGTGTCTTGAGCAATTCACCCGTGGCGGGCGTGGACTCGCTGAGCTTGAGCATCACCCGGTTGCCGGCCGCCAACGCACCGACCAAAGGGCCAATGGCCAAATATAACGGGTAGTTCCACGGCACGATCACCCCGACCACGCCCAGTGGTTGATAGATGACTTTGGCCGACGCCGGCTGGAAGGCAATGCCTACGGCGCGACGGGAAGGTTTCATCCAGCCTTTGAGGTGTTTGCTGGCGTAGTGAATGCCATGCAGGCTGGGCATCAGTTCGGCGAACAGGGTTTCGTCTGCGCTGCGGTGGCTGAAGTCCTGGCTGATCGCGTTGATCAGGGCCTGGCGTTCGTCGCTGAGCACATCGCGCAAGGCCTTGAGCCATTGCTGGCGCTGCGCCGCCGGTGGCATCGGGTTGGCGGCATAGGCGCGGCGTTGGGCGTCGAACAGGTCCTGGAGGTGATCCAGCGCCTGGGAATCTTGCAGGTAGGCAATGGTGGCAGACATGGCGCAGTTCCCAATTGTTATAGGTCTGCCTGGATTTTTAGAGTCATTGCTCTAAATTGTCAAATGTCATTGCAGCAACATGCGGTTTTATCCAAACAAGGATAGGCCGTAAGATGCCCCATCACGTGTATAGAAGCTGATCCCCTATGGCACCACGAGTAAAGACCAGCGAGCGCATTGTGCAAACCAGCCTGGAGCTTTTTAACCAGCAGGGCGAGCGCAGTGTCAGCACCAACCACATTGCCGCCCATATGGAAATTTCCCCGGGCAACTTGTACTACCACTTCCCCAATAAGCAGGCGATCATCGCCGTGCTGTTTCGCGAATATGAAGCCCTGGTGGACACTTTCCTGCGTCCGCCCCAAGGCCGCGCCGTCACCGTCGAAGACAAACGTTTCTACCTGCAGGCCGTACTGGCCGGCATGTGGCGCTACCGCTTCCTGCACCGCGACCTCGAACACCTGCTGGAAAGCGACCCGGAACTGGCCACCGGCTACCGGCGTTTTTCCCAGCGCTGCCTGACCCAGGGCAACGCCATTTACCAAGGGTTTGTCGACGCGGGCATCCTCACGATGGACCCGGTGCAAACCGAAGCCCTGACGCTCAATGCCTGGATCATCCTCACCTCGTGGGTGCGTTTCCTGTGCACCACCAATGAAAACTCCACCCACTTGAGTGCCGAGGCGATCAAGCGCGGGGTGTATCAGGTGCTGGTGCTGGAGGCAAGGTTTGTCACGCCGCAGGCGAAAGACGCGGTGGATGCCCTGTTCAAAGAGTTTTACGTGCCGTTGAACCAGGCACTGGAAGAAGTGAAGTAGGGCCTTTCCCGAATCTGTTTACAGGAGTCCGTCATGCCGCTTGCCCAACTGATCAGCCCCCAGCAACTCGCCGAGCGCCAGAAGGCCGGCAGGTTGGTGATCCTGGATTGCCGCTTTGCCCTCGAAGACCCGGACTACGGGCTTTGCAGCTATGCCGAAGGGCATATCGAAGGCGCGCAGTACGCTGACCTGGAACGCCACCTCAGCGGCCCGGTGACCAAAGGCGTGACTGGCCGACACCCATTGCCTGATGCGGACACGTTCATTGCGCAGCTGCGAGCCTGGGGCATCGATGCCGACACCGACATCGTGCTGTATGACGACGGCCCTGGCGCCTATGCCGCCCGCGCGTGGTGGTTGCTGGCCTGGCTGGGCAAACGTGATGGCGTGTTTATTCTGGACGGTGGCCTCAAGGCCTGGCACGCCGCCGGTTTCCCGCTGAGCCTGGACGCGCCAGTGGTTGAGCCGGGGACGTTTGCCGGTTCGCCGGACAATCACTTGGTGCTGGACGCCGAACATCTGCAAAAACGCCTGGGCGAACCGGGCATGACCTTGATCGACGCTCGCGCCCAGCCGCGTTTCCGGGGTGACGTGGAGCCCATCGACCCGATTGCCGGGCATATTCCCGGCGCGCAATGTGCGGCGTTTAACGAAAACCTCGGCAGTGATGGCCGCTTCCTGCCGGCTGAGCAGCTCAAACAGCGTTTCGCCGCGCAGCTGCAGGGCCGTTCGCCGGATGAGCTGGTGGCGTATTGCGGTTCGGGGGTGACGGCGTGCCATAACCTGTTTGCCCTGAGCCTGGCGGGTTACCCGCTGGGTAAGCTGTATGCGGGGTCGTGGAGCGAGTGGATTACCGATCCGGCGCGGCAAATCGCAACCGGCGACTAAGCCGCCAGGCCTGCAAACCCAATCAAAATGTGGGAGCTGGCTTGCCTGCGATAACGGTGGGTCAGCCAATTATCAGCTGACTGACACGCCCTCATCGCAGGCAAGCCAGCTCCCACATTTTTAACCGTGTTGTGTCAGTAGCCATTGTGGGATTCGGCGTTCGAGGTAGTAGCTCGGGCGCCTGAGAGAACCATCGACAAACCCCACATGCCCACCCTTGGCCAGCAGTTCAAACTCGGTGCAGTCCGACAGTTCGCTGGCCTCCGGCAGGCTGTGGGCGAACACAAACGGGTCATCGGCGGCGTGGATGATCAGCGTGGGTGTGCGAATGTCACCCAAGTAATACCGGCTCGACGCACGACGGTAATAGTCCTCGGCGCTGAGGAAACCGTGCAGCGGCGCCGTCACCCGCCCGTCGAAATCCCAGAACGTGCGCATCTTGTCCAGAGAACCCAGTGACTCCAGGGTTTTCAGCCCGTCCGCACGACCGTCCAGCAAAAAGCGGCTTTGCTTGACGCGGATATACGCCAGCATCTCGCGCATGAAGTGCTTTTGATAAACCCGCGAAAACCCCAGGCCGATGCGGTCGGCACATTGGTCCAGCCGGAACGGCACCGACACCGCCGCTGCGCCTTGCAGCCCGGAGGCCGCGCCGGTTTCCCCCAAGTGCTTGAGCAGCACGTTGCCACCCAGCGAATAACCCACGGCATACAACGGCGCCAACGGCCGCTTGGCACGCAGATGGGCAATCGCCGCCGCCAGGTCTTCGCTGGCGCCCGAGTGGTAACTGCGCGCCAGCAGGTTCGGTTCGCCCGAGCAGCCGCGCCAGTTCAAGGCTGCGCTGGCCCAGCCTTGAGCGGCGAGGGCTTTTTGCAGGCCGGCCACGTAGGGGGAATTCGAAGAGCCCGTCAATCCGTGCAGCACCAGCACCAGCGGCGCTTGCGCGTCATGGGGGCCGTGCCAGTCAAGGTCGAGGAAGTCACCGTCGTCCAGCCACAGGCGTTCGCGTTGGCGTTCGATATGGGTGGTTGGGCGCCACAATGGCCCCCACAGTGTTTGCAAGTGGGGGTTGCCGAGGCCGAAGGCGGGTTTGAAGAGGTCTGAGTCAGGTGTCATGGGAATCTCTGTGGCGAACGACTCTGTGTGGTGAGCGCGCTGTTGTGGCAAGCGGGCTTGCCACAGCAAGTCCTGTCACCACAACAAGCTCACTCACTACAGATCAGGCAACGCCTTCGACCAACCGATGCCACAGCGCGTAATACACCCGCCCGGACTTCTGCTCCCGGTGCAGGCGCCAGGCGCCCGGCAGGCCGAGGGTCGACGGCGCGGTCTCGCTTTCAGTGTAGATCCAGGCATCCGGTGCCAGCCATTGGCGGTCTTCCAGCAATGCACACACGGTCGGCAACAGGTTCTGGTTGAACGGCGGGTCGAGAAACACCACGTCGTATTCGGTGGCTGCCTGGGTTTCCAGATAGCGCAGCGCATCGGCAGTTTGAACCTGGCCGGTGGTGCAACGCAGTGTGCCAAGGTGTTCCTTGAGGCTGGACACCGCCACGTTGCTGGCATCCAGCGCCTGGCCCTGGGCCGCGCCACGGGACAGCGCCTCCAGGAACAGCGCGCCGCTGCCGGCGAACGGGTCCAGCACCTTGGCCCCGCCGATGTACGGCGCGAGCCAGTTGAACAGGGTTTCACGCACGCGGTCCGGCGTCGGGCGCAGGCCTACGACGTCGGGGAAGCTCAGCTTGCGGCTGCCCCATTCACCGCCAATGATGCGCAGTTGGCCCACACCGTTATGCACGTTGTGGACGGGTTTTTTCGGGCGAGATGAACTGGCCATTAATGCTCCGGAACCCCGAGCGGCTGCTCGGCAGGTTTATCAGTGGGGGGCGGTAGTGGCTTTTGCGCAATCGTCGGGCCGGCGGTCACGATGACCATCTTGTCGGCGCTCAAGTGTTTGTTCATTGCAGTCTTGACCTGCTCTACGGTCAGGGCCTGGGATTGTTTCATGAAATCTTCCAGATAGCTCAGCGGCAGGTTGTAGAAACCCATGGCGCCCAGCTGCCCGACGATATCGGCGTTACTCGCGGTGGACAGCGGGAAGCTGCCGGCCAGCTCACGCTTGGCGTCGTCCAGTTCCTTTTGCGTCGGGCCGGTCTTGAGGTAGTCGGCCAGCACATCTTCAACCAGGCGCAAGGTGCCGCCACTCATTTCGGCTCGGGTTTGCAGGTTGATCATGAACGGGCCGCGTACCTGCATCGGCGAGAAGCCGGAATACACGCCATAGGTCAGGCCGCGCTTTTCACGTACTTCGCTCATCAAACGGGTGCCGAAGCCACCGCCGCCGAGGATCTGGTTACCCAGTGACAAGGCTGCGTAGTCCGGGTCGGCACGGTCGATACCCAATTGGGCGAACAGCAAGTGCGTCTGCTTGGACGGAAACTCGATATGGCTCAGGCCGGCTTTCGGTTCGGTGGGCTGGGCGATTTTCGCCAGTGCCGGGCCTTTGGGCAGCGATGCCGACACCTTGGCGGTCATGGCCTCGGCCTCGGCGCGCGTCAGGTCGCCAACCACGGCAATCACCGCGTTGCCTGCGGCATACGCCTTGGCGTGGAACGCCTGCAATTGCGCGAGGGTAATCTTCGGTACGCTTTCAGGCGTGCCTTCGCTCGGGTGAGCGTAAGGGTGGTCGCCGTACAGGCGCTTGAACAGCTCAAGGCTGGCCAGCTTGGCCGGGTTCTGCTTCTGGTACTCGAAGCCGGCGAGGATCTGGTTCTTGATCCGCGCCAGGGAGTCGGCCGGGAAGGTCGGCTTGCCGATCACGTCGTCAAACAGTGCCAAGGCCGCGTCGCGTTTATCGCTGTCGCTCAGGCCGCGCAGTGACACCAGCGCCATGTCGCGGTAAGCGCCATTGCCGAAGTCGGCGCCCAGGCCTTCAAAGCCGCTGGCGATCTGGCTGACATCCTTGCCCGGCACGCCTTCGTTGAGCATGGCATTGGTCAGCAGTGCCGCGCCGGGCGTGTTGCCGTCCTGGCTGCTGCCGGCGGCGAACAGGATGCGCATGTCGAACATTGGCAATTCATGGGCTTCGACGAACAGCACCTTGGCGCCCTCGGCGGTGGTCCAGGTTTGCACGTCGAGCTTGCGGTTGGTCGGCGCCTTGCCGTCCAGCTCTGCCAAGGATTGCAGCTTGTTGGCCGATTCAGCTTTATCCAACGCCTGGCTGGCGACAGATTCGCTCGGGCGCAGCAAGTACACGGCACTGGCGGCGATCAGGGTAACGACGACCAGGCCAGGGAAGATCAGGCGGCTGCTTTTACGATCACTCATGAGCGGTCTCCTCAGGCAAAACATGGGCGACGCTCAAACGTTCGCGGGTGAAATAAGTACGTGCGGCCTTCTGGATATCTTCCGGGGTCACGCTTTGCAGGTCGGCCAGTTCGGTGTCCATCAGTTTCCAGGACAGCCCGACGGTTTCGAGGGAGCCGATGGCCGTGGCCTGGCTGGTGATGGAATCACGCTGGTAGACCACGCCGGCAATCACCTGGGCGCGGATGCGCTCCAGTTCTTCGGTAGTGGGCGGCTTGGCCTTCAACTCATCGAGCAGGCGCCACAGCCCGGCTTCGGCTTGGGCAATGGTCTTTTTCTTCTGCTGATTCGGTGTGGCCGTCAGGGTGAACAGGCTGTCACCACGGGTGTAGGCGTCGTAGCTGGTGGAGGCGGCGGAGACCAGCTCTTCACCGCGTTCCAATTGCTCCGAAATACGCGCGCTGTAACCGCCATCGAGCAGCGCCGAGAGCAGGCGCAAGGCCTGTACCGAGCGTTTGTCTTCGGCGGTGGCCAGGCCGGGCACGTTGAAGCCAAGGATCACGCTTGGCAGTTGGGTTTGCACGTGCATGGTCAGCAGGCGCTCGCCCGGCTCGGCGAGTTCCAGCGGGATCTTCGCTGGCGGTACGTCACGCTTGGGGATCGGGCCGAAGTAGCGCTGGGCGAGGTTTTTCACCTCGTCCGGGGTGACGTCGCCGACTACCACCAGGGTGGCGTTGTTCGGCACGTACCAGGATTGATACCAGTGGCGCAGCTCTTCGACTTTCATGCGCTCAAGGTCGGCCATCCAGCCGATGGTCGGCGTGTGGTAGCCGCTGGCCGGGTAGGCCATCGCCTTGAAACGCTCGTAGGCCTTGGACATCGGGTTGTCGTCGGTGCGCAGGCGGCGCTCTTCTTTGATCACCTCGATCTCGCGGCTGAACTCGTCGGCCGGCAGGCGCAGGCTGGCCATGCGGTCGGCTTCCAGCTCAAAGGCGACGCCCAGGCGGTCACGTGCGAGCACTTGGTAGTAGGCGGTGTAGTCATCGCTGGTGAACGCATTTTCTTCGGCGCCCAGGTCGCGCAGGATCAGCGAGGCTTCGCCGGGGCCGACCTTGGCGCTGCCCTTGAACATCATGTGTTCCAGGGCGTGGGACAAACCGGTCTGGCCCGGGGTTTCGTAGCTCGAACCCACCTTGTACCAGACCTGGGAAACCACCACCGGCGCGCGATGGTCTTCGCGCACGACCACTTTAAGGCCGTTATCCAGGGTGAATTCGTGTGTGGGTTGTGGGTCGGCAGCCAAAGCTGAAAGGGGCAGACAAACTGTGCTGAGCAGCAGGCCTGCAGCGCGGCGGGCTAGAGCATTCATTCGTTTTTAAACCTGTTGGGCTGCCCGCTTGGTCTTAGCGTCGGCGGGCGAGGAGGTGCTAGGATACTGATCCGACTTAGGGTCGGCCACTGTGGCCGCCATATCGTTCCGGATCCAGTCGTAGGAATGTTGGAATACAGGGTGTTTTTCCCCGACAATCTTCCACTTTTCGCCGATGTTATCGCTTCAGTCCTTTATTGAAACGATTTGTTGAGGCCTTTATTTACGCCTTACAAAATGTTGCGCATGAACAAGCGAGCGTTAAAGCAGTCTGTTCTGCATCGAATTTATTTACCGAGGCGCCCTGGCGCATCGCTACTTTGAGATAGCCGTCCTCCATGTTTGGTTCCAACGACGACAAGAAGAGCCCAGCTGCGGCTGGCGAGAAAAAAGGCCTGTTCGGATGGCTGCGCAAAAAGCCGCAGGAAACCGTCGTCGAACAGCCGCAGGTTCAGCCTGAACCTATCCCTGAGCCAATTGTAGAAGCCGAGCCGGTTGCTGAAACCCCGGCGCCGGTGATTTTGCCGATGGCTGAACCGGTGTTGCAGCCGGTGGCTGAGGTCGAGCCGGAACCTGAGCCCGAGCTAACGCCATGGCTCGAGCTGCCGGTGGCAGAGGAACCCGTGGCACTGGTTGAAGATGTGCAGGCCGAGCACGTGGTGCCGCCGATTCCGGTCGTGGTTGAGCCCGTGGCCGTTGTGGTTGAAGCCCCGCCCGTCATCGAAACGCCTGCTCCGGTGGTTGTCGAGCCAACGCCTGCGCCAGTCGTGGTTGCCGCTCCTGCCGTGATCGAGCCGCCTGTCGTGCAAGAGCCTGTTGCTGCGCCGGCTGAAACCAGCAAAACCGGCTTCTTCGCCCGCCTCAAGCAAGGCCTGAGCAAAACCAGCGCCAGCATCGGCGAAGGCATGGCCAGCCTGTTCCTGGGCAAGAAAGTCATCGATGACGAATTGCTGGAAGACATCGAAACCCGCCTGCTGACCGCTGATGTGGGCGTTGAAGCCACCGCCGTCATCATTCAGAGCCTGACCCAAAAGGTCGCGCGCAAGCAGCTGACCGATGCGGACGCTCTCTACAAGTCCCTGCAGGCCGAGCTGGCTGCCATGCTCAAGCCCGTCGAGGCGCCGCTGGTAATCACGCCGAAAAAACCGTTTGTGATCCTGGTCGTTGGCGTCAACGGTGCCGGTAAAACCACCACCATCGGCAAGCTGGCGAAAAAGCTGCAGTCGGAAGGCAAGAAAGTCATGCTCGCCGCTGGCGACACCTTCCGCGCGGCTGCCGTGGAGCAGTTGCAGGTCTGGGGTGAGCGTAACAAGATCCCGGTCATCGCCCAGCACACCGGTGCCGACTCCGCCTCGGTGATCTTCGATGCCGTGCAAGCCGCCAAGGCACGTAACATCGACGTATTGATCGCTGATACCGCCGGTCGCCTGCACACCAAAGACAATTTGATGGAAGAGCTGAAGAAAGTCCGCCGCGTGATCGGCAAGCTCGACGCAGACGCGCCGCACGAAGTCTTGCTGGTGCTCGACGCCGGCACCGGCCAGAACGCCATCAGCCAGGCCAAACAATTCAACCAGACGGTGCAACTCACCGGCCTGGCATTGACTAAGCTCGACGGCACGGCCAAGGGCGGCGTGATCTTCGCCCTGGCCAAACAGTTCGGGTTGCCGATTCGCTACATCGGCGTCGGTGAAGGCATCGACGACCTGCGCACCTTTGAAGCCGAACCCTTTGTACAGGCACTCTTTGCCGAGCGGGAGCGTTCATGATTCGATTCGAACAGGTCGGTAAACGCTACGCCAACGGGCATGTGGGCTTGCATGAGCTGAGCTTTCGAGTGCGTCGCGGCGAATTCTTGTTCGTGACCGGTCACTCGGGCGCGGGCAAAAGTACGTTGTTGCGGCTGCTGCTGGCCATGGAGCGCCCGACCACCGGCAAGTTGCTGTTGGCGGGCCAGGATTTGGCCACTATCAGCAATGCACAGATTCCGTTCCTGCGCCGCCAGATCGGCGTGGTGTTCCAGAACCACCAGTTGCTGTTCGATCGCACGGTGTTCAACAACATTGCCTTGCCGTTGCAGATCCTTGGGCTGTCCAAGGCTGAGATCGTCAAGCGTGTGGATTCGGCCCTGGAGCGTGTGGCGCTGTCGGATAAAACCGATCTGTACCCCGGCGACCTGTCCACCGGCCAGCAACAGCGCGTCGGTATCGCCCGCGCCATCGTCCACCGCCCGGCCTTGCTGCTGGCGGACGAACCTACCGGTAACCTCGACCCGCGTTTGGCGGCCGAGATCATGGGCGTGTTCGAAGACATCAACCGCCTGGGCACCAGCGTGCTGATCGCCAGTCACGACCTGGCGCTGATCGCACGCATGCGCCATCGCATGCTGACGCTGCAACGCGGCCGCCTGATCGGTGACGGGGAGGCTGGCGTATGAGTGCAACACGCAGCCCTAAAGTCTCCGAGCGTGTGGCGCCGAAAGCCGCCGACCCGCAACCGCAGAAGAAAAAACGCGACGAAGACGACGGCCCGGACTTCGGCACGCTGCTGCGCGCCTGGATCGAAAGCCATCGCGCCAGCCTGCTCGACAGCCTGCGCCGCCTGGGCAAGCAGCCGGTCGGCAGCTTTTTCACCTGCCTGGTGATGGCTGTAGCGCTGAGCCTGCCGATGGGTTTGTCGCTGCTGCTTAATAATGTCGAACGCCTGGGCGGTTCCTGGCAGCGCGCGGCACAGATTTCCCTGTACCTGAACCTCGACGCCAGCGCCAAAGACGGCGAAAACTTGCGCGATGACATCAAGAACCTGCCAGGCGTGGCGGATGCCGAGTACATCAGCCGCGACCAGGCGCTTGAGGAGTTCCAGCAGCAATCCGGCCTGGGTGAGGCGCTCAAGGAGCTGCCGCAGAACCCGCTGCCGGGCGTGGTGCTGGTGACGCCGAACGAAGTCGACAAGGCCGCCCTTGAGGCCCTGCGACAAAAACTCGCAGAGATGCCCAAGGTACAACAGGCGCAGCTTGATCTAGTCTGGGTAGAGCGCCTGGCAGCGATTCTGAAGCTGGGCGACCGCTTTGTGTTCGGTCTGACGGTGTTGTTGGTGTCTGCATTACTTTTGGTGATAGGTAATACCATTCGTCTTCATATTGAAAACCGTCGCACCGAGATAGAAGTGATTAAACTGGTCGGCGGCACAGACAGCTATGTGCGTCGTCCCTTTCTGTACATGGGCGCGCTTTATGGCTTCGGTGCCGGGATTTTGTCCTGGGGCGTGCTGGCGTTTGGCCTGGACTGGCTGAACGACGCGGTGGTTGGGCTTGCCGGCTTGTACGGCAGTGATTTCGCCTTGGCTGGCGTGCCGGTTGCCGATGGTCTGTCACTCTTGCTTGGCGCGGTCTTGTTGGGGTATATCGGTGCTTGGATTGCGGTCGCACGGCATTTACGTGAGCTGGCGCCCAAGTAGTTAATGTCAGGGTAATGTGGTTTCGTTTGTATTGACCGTATCAGTGGTTTAGGGAACTTGTCCTACGGTTCCCGGTCAATTTTCGCAGTGCTGAACTGCACGAGTTATGTGAGTCGGAGGTTTTTTCGTATGACCACTTCTTTGCAACCTGCTTATGCCTTGGTCCCGGGTGCGAACCTGGAAGCCTATGTGCACACGGTTAACAGCATTCCATTGCTGACGCCCGAGCAGGAGCGTGAACTGGCCGAGAGTCTCTACTATGAGCAGGATTTGGGGGCGGCTCGGCAGATGGTGCTCGCCCACCTGCGTTTTGTCGTACATATCGCCCGTAGCTATAGCGGCTACGGTCTGGCCCAGGCCGACCTGATTCAGGAAGGCAATGTTGGCCTGATGAAGGCTGTAAAGCGCTTCAACCCGGAAATGGGTGTGCGCCTGGTGTCGTTTGCTGTGCACTGGATCAAGGCGGAAATTCACGAGTTCATCCTGCGCAACTGGCGCATTGTGAAAGTCGCGACCACCAAGGCTCAGCGCAAGCTGTTCTTCAACCTGCGCAGCCAGAAGAAACGCCTGGCGTGGCTGAACAACGAGGAAGTCCACCGCGTGGCCGAAAGCCTCGGGGTGGAGCCGCGTGAAGTGCGCGAGATGGAAAGCCGCCTGACCGGCCATGACATGGCCTTCGACCCGGCCGCTGAAGCGGACGACGACAGCGCCTTCCAATCGCCGGCCAACTACCTGGAAGACCACCGGTACGACCCGGCGCGTCAACTGGAAGACGCCGACTGGAGCGACAACTCCAATCACAACCTGCACGAAGCGCTGGAAGTGCTGGACGACCGCAGCCGTGACATCCTCTACCAGCGCTGGCTGGCAGAAGAAAAAGCCACGCTGCACGACCTGGCGCAAAAGTACAACGTGTCGGCCGAGCGGATTCGTCAGCTTGAGAAAAGCGCGATGAACAAGCTGAAATTGTCGATCGCTGCTTAAAGGCTGCGAAAAGACAAAAAAATGCCCCGATCGAAAGATCGGGGCATTTTTGTTTGGGCTCGAAAATCTGATATCCAGTGCGGTTCTCTGTGGGAGCTGGCTTGCCTGCGATGAGGCCCTTTCACCAGCACCTCTGCAAGCTGCCACACCGCTATCGCAGGCAAGCCAGCTCCCACAGGGGTTGTGTTGTGTCAGTCGGACCACGGGGCCTTTCGGGAATTATTCAGCTCCACCAGGTAACCATCCCCACCCAACTGGCTCATCTGCTGACGAATCCACGCAGCCCGGCGAGCCACATAGGCCGTCGGATGGCTGGCACTCCACACCCGCGGATTAGGCAAAACAGCCGCCAAATAGCTGGCCTGCTGACGCGAAAGCCCCTTGGCACTCACCCCAAAGTGATGCCGCGCCGCCGCTTCGGCGCCAAACACGCCTTCATCCCATTCAACGCTGTTGAGGTACACCTCAAGAATCCGCTGCTTGGGCCAAAATATCTCGATCAACCCGGTAAACCAGGCCTCCAGCCCTTTGCGCAAATAGCTGCGGCCGGTCCACAGGAACAGGTTTTTCGACACCTGCTGGCTCAACGTACTGGCGCCTCGAATCGAGCCGCCGCGCTCGTTGTGCAGCAATGCCGCCTGAATCGCGCCAAAATCAAAGCCCCAGTGCTGCGGGAAGCGCTGGTCTTCACCGGCCATCACCGCCACTTTAAGGTCATCGGCGATCTCATCCCACGGCACCCACGTGCGTTGCAGGTCAATCGGCTCGCCCTCGACCCAGGATTCAACCTTGCGCTCCACCATCAACGCGGTGAAGGGTGGCGGGACGACACGAAACAGCAGCACCAGCAGCACACTGCCGATGGCAAACCATTTCACGACTTTGAGAAAACGCTTGAAGAGGAGACGCAGCATAGAGATGGCTTGGCCGAACCCGTTGAGCGGGCCATTATACAGACCCGGCCCTTTGAGTCTGACTGGAGTTCCTCATGCTGCGTAGCTTTCTGATGCTGGCTGCCTTTTTCGGCTTCACCGGCGTCGCCCTCGGCGCCTTTGCGGCTCATGGCCTGAAAAACCGCCTGAGCGCCGAATACCTGGCGATCTTCCACACCGGCGTGACCTACCAGTTGGTGCACGCCCTGGCGTTGTTCGGCGTGGCGCTGCTGGCGGCGCATATTCCTGGCCGACTGGTCAGCTGGGCGGGCATTTCCTTTTCCGTCGGCATCCTGCTGTTTTCCGGCAGCTTGTATGCGCTGACCCTGACCGGCATCAGCAAGCTCGGCATCATCACGCCGTTTGGTGGGCTGGCGTTCCTGCTCGGCTGGTTCTTTCTGGGGCTCACCGCCTGGCGCCTGCAGGTCATCTGACCGAGGGGCTTGGGCCGACAACGCCAATCGGGCTAGAATGCTGGCCCCTAAAAACGATGGCGGCCCGTGGCATGCGCATTCAGTTGAACGGCGACCCCTTTGAACTGCCCGACGGTGAAACCGTTGCGGCCCTGCTGACCCGTCTGGACTTGACCGGGCGTCGCGTCGCAGTGGAACTCAACCTGGATATCGTCCCGCGTAGCCAACATGCCGACACCGCGCTCACCGAAGGTGACCAGGTCGAAGTGGTCCACGCCATCGGCGGCGGCTAGCCATGCGGCGCTCAAGGGCGCCAACCCGCATTCTGCAGAACCTCACCCCAACTCGAGGATTTTCCATGAGCATCGTTCGTAGCGACAAGCCCTTCGTATTGGCCGGTCGTACCTACCAGTCCCGTTTGCTGGTCGGCACCGGCAAGTACCGCGACATGGAAGAAACCCGCCTGGCCATCGAGGCCTCGGGGGCCGAGATCGTCACCTTTGCCGTACGCCGCACCAACCTTGGCCAGATCGAAGGCGAGCCGAACCTGCTCGAAGTGCTGTCGCCGGATCGCTACACCTTCTTGCCGAACACTGCCGGTTGCTACGACGCCATCGAAGCCGTGCGCACCTGCCGCCTGGCCCGTGAGCTGCTCGACGGCCACAATCTGGTGAAACTGGAAGTGCTGGCCGACCAGAAAACTCTGTTCCCCAACGTGATCGAAACCCTCAAGGCCGCAGAAACGCTGGTCAAGGAAGGCTTCGACGTGATGGTCTACACCAGTGATGACCCGATCATTGCCCGTCAATTGGCGGAAATCGGCTGTATCGCGGTGATGCCGCTGGCTGGTCTGATCGGTTCCGGCCTGGGCATCTGCAACCCGTATAACCTGCAGATCATCCTTGAAGAAGCCAAAATCCCTGTGTTGGTGGACGCCGGTGTCGGTACTGCCTCCGACGCCACTATTGCGATGGAACTGGGCTGCGACGCGGTGCTGATGAACTCGGCCATCGCCCATGCCCAGCAACCGATCATGATGGCCGAAGCCATGAACCACGCCATCGTCGCGGGCCGCCTGGCCTACCTCGCCGGCCGCATGCCGAAAAAACTCTACGCCAGCGCCTCTTCGCCGCTGGATGGTCTGATCAAGTAAGAGCCATTGATGACTGAATCAAACGAAACGCCGAACACCGTGGAAGAAGGCGACGAGTCCAAGCACCGCCGCATCAAGAGTTTTGTGATGCGCGCCGGTCGCATGACCGAAGGCCAGCAAAAGGGCCTGGAACAAGGTACGCCGCTGTTCGTGTTGCCGCTGGCCGATACGCCGGTGGACTACGACCAGGTGTTTGGCCGTTCCGCCCCGCGTTCCCTGGAAATCGGTTTTGGCATGGGCCACTCCCTGCTGGAAATGGCTGCTGCTTCGCCGGAGCAGGATTTCATTGGTGTGGAAGTGCACCGCCCAGGCGTCGGCGCGCTGCTCAATGGCGTGCTGACCCAAGGCCTGACGAACCTGCGCGTCTACGACTGCGACGCGATCGAAGTGCTCAACCGCTGCATCGCCGACAACAGCCTCGACCGCCTGATGCTGTTCTTCCCAGACCCATGGCACAAAGCCCGTCACCACAAGCGCCGTATCGTCCAGGCGTCCTTCGCGGAGCTGGTGCGCAGCAAGCTCAAAGTCGGCGGCATCCTGCACATGGCCACCGACTGGGAACCGTATGCCGAATACATGCTGGAAGTGATGAACGTCGCCCCTGGCTACCGCAACCTGGCCGAAGACGGCAAATGCGTGCCACGCCCGGCTGAGCGTCCGATCACCAAGTTCGAACGCCGCGGCGAGCGGTTGGGGCATGGGGTGTGGGATTTGAAGTTCGAGAAGGTTGACTGACAAGCCAATAGCTGGCTTGGAATGCAATCAACTGTGGGAGCTGGCTTGCCTGCGATGCAGACACCTCGGTGTATCAGTGATACCGAGTTGATGCCATCGCAGGCAAGCCAGCTCCCACAGTCGTTTTGCGGTGTCGCGGGAGTTGGCGGCGATCTATCGCCATTTGGTGCGTGACTTGTAAAGGAATACACGGGTTTGAAATCCATTCTCTGTTGCTCGGTACTGCTGGGCCTGCTGTCTTCGACGGTCTTTGCTGCCACCACTGCCGCCCTGCCAGTGACGTCCCCGGACGACTACTTCGAGCGTGCGCAAAAGAAGGCGGAACAACTCAAGTTATTGTTCGATGAGAACGTCAAGCTGGAGGCCAGTGGCAAGCTGGATAAGGCCACTTTGCCCGAGCAACTCAAAGAGGTTCAGGGCACCATGGCTGCGTTCGAGCGTGATCTGAAGATGGCCTCGGAGGGTGGCCACGTTGTAGCGACCTATATGCTGGCCAATATGCAAAGCCGGTTCGGCATGTCTGTCGAAGAGCGCAAACAGGTGTGTGAGCCGATGCACAGGGCAATGGATCAAGGTTTGTTGGCCGCCGGCGTGGGTTATTACTATCAGTGCGACATGACGTACATGCGCCTTGATCTGCTCGATCCTGGGCACATCAAGTATCTGGAGGCGCTCAAGCAGATGTTGCTGAAAGTTGACGAAAACCGCGATTACTATCCGTTGTACACCAATCGCTCGCTTTGCTTTGAAAGTGATCGGTTAGCCGAGATCAAAGAAGAAAGAACCCTGGGTAACATGCAAGCTCGTGCCAGTGCGCGGATGCTGACCTATGATCAGTACCGGGCGGATGCCTACTACATATTGGCTGCGACTCGAATGAACGAGAAAGGTATGCCCGATAGCACTAACCTGGCCTATCTTAACCAGGCGCTTGAGCTGGGTTGTAAAGACCCGATGACTCTTAAAGAGTATTACCAAAAAGAGTTTGGTAACCAGGTATCGAAATAGAGCGCCGACACTTAGCGGCGGTCGGCGACTACGCCAATCAACACCAGCACCACCACCAACACCGGCGCCAGGCTGTAGTTATTGAACTGGCTCAGCCCTCGCACAATCCACGGCGTGGCGTAGATCAGCGCCGCGCCGCTGCCGATCATGCACACCAGCGCCATCAACGGTACGCGCAACGCCCCGGCGATGCTGCCCAGGCGGGCTTCGATCCAGCCTTTGATATCGGCGCCGAACAGCACCAGCAAGCAGCCGACAAGTGCCAGGGAGATTTCCGACAGGTTGCTACGGCTCCAGCGGGATACGGTGGCGAGCAGGTCGAGTACCAAATCCATTCGATTTCCTTAAGAGCGATCAGCTCAAAAACTTCTGCAACAGGTCATTGAGAAAGAGTTGCCCGCGGTCGGTCGCCGCCAGGCGTGACGGTTCGACCTGCATTAAGCCACTTTGTTCTGCCTCCTTGCGGCCTTCGTCCAGGCTCGCCAGGTCGAGGCCGGTGCGCTCGGCATAGAGCCTGGCGTCGACACCGTCGGTGAGGCGCAACGCGTTCATCAGGAACTCGAACGGCAGTTCTTCATTGGTCAGTTCTTTCGACCCGGCCTGGAAACTTTTGGCCGGGTTGAGGTAGTCCTTCGGAGCACGCGTCTTCCACGTGCGCACGATGCGCCCGTCCGGGTGGCTCAGCTTGCCGTGGGCGCCCGCGCCGATGCCGATAAAGTCGCCGAAGCTCCAGTAATTGAGGTTATGCCGTGCCGGGCGGCCCGCTTGGGCATAGGCCGACACTTCATATTGCGCGTAACCGTGTTCGGCCAGCAGCGCCTGGCCGGCTTCCTGAATGTCCCACAGCGTGTCGTCTTCCGGCAGCGCGGGCGGCTGGTTCCAGAACACGGTGTTGGGTTCCAGGGTCAGCTGATACCAGGACAGGTGCGTCGGCTTCAGGGCGATGGCTTGGCGCAAGTCGCTCAAGGCATCGTCCAGGGATTGATCGGGCAAGCCGTGCATCAAGTCCAGGTTGAAGTTATCGAACCCGGCCTGGCGTGCCATGCCCGCCGCGCGTACGGCTTCGTCGCCGTTATGAATGCGGCCCAAGGCCTCAAGTTTTTGCTGCTGGAAGCTCTGGATGCCAATGGACAGGCGATTGATCCCCAGCTTGCGGTACGCCACGAACTTCTCTTGCTCGAAGGTCCCGGGGTTGGCTTCCAGGGTGATCTCGATATCGCTGGCAAATGGGATGCGTGCTTCCACACCCTTGAGCAAGCGGCCCAACGCAGCGGCGCTGAACAGGCTCGGCGTGCCGCCACCGAAAAAGATCGAGCTGAGTTCACGGCCATAAACCGCGTGCAGGTCTTGATCAAGGTCAGCCAGCAGCGCGTCCACGTACTCTTCTTCCGGCAGCACGTTGCTCGCGGTGTGGGAGTTGAAGTCGCAATAAGGGCATTTGCGCACACACCACGGGATGTGAATGTACAGCGCCAGGGGCGGCAAAACAGGCAGGGCCGCCCGAGGTGTTTGCGCGCCGCCGTGGATCAGCGGCTGCGCAGAGGTGTTCTGGGTCATTTCAGGCTCAGGCGTTGGCGCAGCAAATCCATTGCGCGGGCGCGGTGACTGATCTGGTTCTTGTCGGCCGGGCTCAGTTCGGCACTGGAGACATTGCGCTCCGGCACCCAGAACAACGGGTCGTAGCCGAAACCATGCTCGCCGCTGGCCGCATGCAGGATGCGCCCGTGCCATAACCCTTCGCAGAGGATCGGCAGCGGGTCATCGGCATGCCGTACCAGCGCCAGCACGCAAACGAACTGCGCGCCGCGCTGGGCGTCCGGCACATCCTTGAGCGCGTCCAGCAGCTTGGCGTTGTTGGCCGCGTCGCCCTTGCCATCGGCGTAGCGTGCCGAGTAAATGCCAGGGGCGCCGCCGAGGAAATCCACGGCCAGGCCCGAGTCATCCGCCAACGCCGGCAGGCCGGAAATGCGTGCGGCATTGCGCGCCTTGAGAATGGCATTCTCGACGAACGACAGGCCGGTTTCTTCCGGCTCGACCTGGCTGAACTCGCCAATCGAGCGCAGTTGCACGGAGTCACCGAGCATGGCCTGCAGTTCTTTGAGTTTGCCGGCGTTATGGCTGGCCAGTACGAGTTGGGTGAGGTTCATCATTCAGCCGGGAAAAGTTCTTGGACAAAACTGAAGCCGTGGGCCTTGCCGCCGGTTTCAACATTGATGGTGAAGGTCTTGAATTCCTGTTGCGGCACGGAGTAGGGCGCGAGGTAATTGGTCACGCCTTTTTCGGTGATCTGCTTGAACGTCAGTACTTCACTCTTGCCGAGCGAGTCCTTGATGGTGCCGGTGACTTGCGCCACTACCGGTGTAACACCTTTAAACACCGATACGTTGATCAGCCCCTTGTTCTTGCTGCGTACCACGCCAACGGCCTGGGCCGTCTCGGGTTGCAGGAAGCTCGAGGTGAACGTGTTGTAGCGTACGGTGATATCACCAAATTCCTTGGTGCGGTTAGGGTCGATCACGTCGGCAGCCATAGCGTTGGCGCCAAGCAGTGCGGTCAATAAAAAAACAGCCAAACGACTCATGAGCGTCCCTCTTGAAAATGATTAGACGGCAATCTTGTGGTCGGTCAGGCCAGGACTGCTGACCCGGTAAATACCAATTTCGCCCAACAGGTTAGGCCATAGCTTACTCGCCCAGCCGTGGCGGTGCTGTTGATCGACAGCAAGGCGGTTGATCACCTTGGCTTCACGCTCGCCGCACAAGGCTTCGAAGTCTTCGAAGGTGCAGAAGTGGATGTTCGGCGTGTTGTACCACGTGTACGGCAGGAAATCGGACACCGGCATGCGGCCCTTGGTCGCCAGGTACCAGCGGCAGCGCCAGTGGCCGAAGTTGGGGAACGTGATGATGCACTGGCGGCCTACACGCAGCATTTCGTCGAGGATGCGGTCCGGGTAGTGCACCGCTTGCAAGGCCTGGGTCATCACCACGATGTCGAAGCTGTTGCTGGCAAAGTTGCCCAGGCCCTTGTCCAGGTCCTGCTCGATCACGTTGATGCCTTTGGCAACACACTGGGCGATGTTGTCCGGGTCGTTTTCCAGGCCATAACCGGTGACTTGCTTGTTGTCGCGTAGCCAACTCAGCAGTTCGCCATCACCGCAGCCAAGGTCGAGCACGCGGCTGCCAGCGGGGATCCAGTCTTGGATGATTTCCAGGTCGGCTCTCATGGCGTTCTCACAGAGTAATTCGGTTCATGTAATTGCCGAACGCCTGCAGGTAACGCGGGATCGGAATCAGAAAGGCGTCATGGCCTTGCGGAGCATCGATCTCCAGGTAGCAGACGTCTTTGCGCGCGGCCATCAGGGCGTCCACCAGCTCACGGGAGCGCGCCGGCGAGAACCGCCAGTCGGTGGTGAACGACATCACGCAGAACTTGGCCGTGGCACCTTCGAAGGTTTTCGCCAGGTCGTCGTTGAAGTTGGCGGCCGGGTCAAAGTAGTCCAGCGCCTTGGTCATCAGCAGGTAGGTGTTGGCGTCGAAACGCCCGGAAAACTCCTCGCCCTGATAACGCAGGTAGCTTTCGACCTGGAACTCGACGCTGTGGAAGTCGTAGTTGAGCTTCTCGCTCTTGAGCCCACGGCCGAATTTCTCGCCCATGGAGTCATCGGACAGGTAGGTGATGTGCCCGACCATGCGCGCGAGCATCAAGCCGCGCTTGGGGATTACGCCGGCTTCCTGGAACGAACCGCCGTGGAACTCGGGGTCGGTGAGGATCGCCTGGCGCGCCACTTCGTTGAAGGCGATGTTCTGCGCCGACAGCT
This sequence comes from Pseudomonas sp. R76, assembly GCF_009834565.1. GTDB lineage: Bacteria > Pseudomonadota > Gammaproteobacteria > Pseudomonadales > Pseudomonadaceae > Aquipseudomonas. The sequence continues at coordinate 6,349,032 of NZ_CP019428.1, read as the reverse complement.
TGGGGGCCGAGGCGATGGCCAGGCAGTGGCGCACGCGGTCCGGGTAGGTGATGGTCCATTGCAACGCTTGCATGCCGCCGAGGCTGCCGCCGATCACGGCGGCCCATTGCTGGATGCCCAGCAGGTCGGCCAGGCGTGCCTGGCTGTGCACCCAGTCTTCCACGGTCAGCACCGGGAAGTCGGCGCCGAACGGCTTGCCGGTTTCCGGGTTGAGGCTGCTCGGGCCAGTGGAACCGTTGCAGCCGCCGAGGTTATTCAGGCTGACCACAAAGAACTTATTGGTGTCGATGGGTTTGCCTGGGCCGATGCAGCTGTCCCACCAGCCGGGCTTGCGCTCGTCGGCACTGTGGAAACCTGCAGCATGGTGATGGCCGGACAGGGCGTGGCAGATCAGCACGGCGTTGCTCGCCGTGGCGTTCAGTTGGCCGTAGGTTTCATAGATCAGGTCATAGGCAGGCAGCGAACGGCCGCAGGCCAGGGCCAGCGGTTCGCTGAAGTGCGCCACTTGGGGCACGACCAGTCCAACAGAATCGGGGGGGAAGGCAGTTGGCATCGACCCTGCTCTCGTTTAAATGAGGCGTAAGTCTAAAGAGCGGTGACCCCAGCGGCAAGCAAACCCTGAGCCAGATGATCGTTCCTACGCTCCGCGTGGGAACGCAGCCGGTGACGCTCCGCGTCGCATCCTGCATGAGGGGACGCAGAGCGTCCCAAGAGGCGTTCCCACGCAGAGCGTGGGAACGATCATGCGGTCAGATCAGGCCAAACAGCTCTTTGGGCATGAACGCATAGTAAGCCAGACGCGGAATCACCCAGCTTTGCAGCAGCTGAATCGCGATGAACGCGAAGATCGGCGAGATATCCAGGCCGCCCAGGTTCGGGATCAAGCGACGGAACGGCGCCAGCACCGGCTCTGTGATCTGGGTAACCAGCTCAGCGCCCGGGCTGCGGCTGCCGGGTGCGACCCACGACAGGATCACGCTGATGATCATCGACCAGAAGATGATCTTCAAAAACAGCGAGAAGATGCCGATCAGGCCCCATGGCAGCAGCAGTACGGTGAACGCCGCATAGCCGTTGAGCATCAGGATCACCACAAACAGCAGGATCTGCAGCAGCAGCGCCAGCACCAGCGACGACATATCCAGCCCGAACAGGCTTGGGATCACGCGGCGCAACGGCTTGAGCAGCGGCTGGGTGGCCTTCACCACGAACTGGCAGAGCGGGTTGTAGAAGTTCGCCCGCACCAGTTGCAGGATAAAACGCATCAGCACGATCAGCAGGTACAGGCTGCCCAGGGTCTGGATGATGAAAATGGCAGCGTCATTGATTCCGAGCATGGTGTATTCCTATCTAACCCAGTTGCATGTAGGGGACGACTATTTGCCCAGTTGCTCGGCCATTTCAGCCGAACGCTGCGCCGCGGCGCCGAGGGCCTTTTCGACCAAGGCTTCAAAGCCTCCGGCCTGGAACGATTCGATGGCCGCCTGCGTGGTGCCGCCCGGCGAGGTGACGCGGCGGCGCAGTTCTGCGGCGTCCACGTCGCTGCCCACGGCCATCTTCGCAGCGCCCAGCGCGGTTTGCTCGGCCAGTTGCTCAGCAACCTCGTGCGGCAACCCAAGCTTCACGCCGGCGGCGGTCATGGCTTCGATCAGCAGGAAGAAGTAGGCCGGGCCGCTGCCGGAAACGGCGGTGACCGCGTCCAGTTGTTGCTCTTGTTCCAGCCACACGGCAAGGCCCACGGCTGACAGCAGCTCCTGGGCCTGGCCGCGCTGTTCGGCGTTCACTTCGGCGGTGGCGTACAAGCCGCTTACGCCCTGACGCAACAGCGCCGGGGTGTTGGGCATGCAGCGCACGATGGGTTGGGCACCCAGCCAGTTGTTCATGCTGGCGCAAGTGATCCCGGCAGCGATGGAGACCACCAGCTGGTGCGGCTGCAGGCTTGGTCGCAGGCTCTCGCACACGGCTTTCATGGCCTGAGGTTTCACCGCCAGCACGATCACGTCGACGCCCTGGATGGCCTCGGCGTTGTCGGCAAAGGTTTCAATGCCGTGCTCGGCGCTGACGCGTGCACGGGTGTCGGCGCCTGGGTCGCTGGCGCGAATCCGGGTGGCTTCGAGGCCTTTGGCCCGCAGGCCGCCGATCAGGCTGGCCGCCATGTTACCGGCGCCGATAAAGGCAATACGCGTGTTGCTCATGACAGGTCCTTATTCAGAGGAAAGTCAGCCATTTCACGGCTGGCCGTAGTCGCGGGCACCAAACAGGGCGGTGCCGATCCGCACCCAGGTGGCGCCTTGGGCAATGGCCGACTCAAGGTCGTGGCTCATGCCCATGGAAAGTGTGTCGAGCCCCAGGTTCAGGCTGGCTTGCAGGTCGCGCACCGTGGCGAACGCGGCGTCTTGTGCGGCTCGGTCTTCAGTCGGCTCGGGGATCGCCATCAAACCGCGCAGTTTCAGGCGCGGCAAAGCGCTGATCGCATTGGCCAGGGCCGGCAGGTCGGCGGGCGTACAGCCGGACTTGCTGGCTTCGCCACTGACGTTGACCTGGATGCAGATGTTCAGCGGCGCCAGGTCGGCCGGGCGTTGTTCGGACAAGCGTTGAGCAATTTTCAAGCGGTCCACGGAATGTACCCAAGCGAAGTTCTCGGCGATCGCACGAGTCTTGTTCGATTGAATGGGGCCGATGAAGTGCCAACTCAAGGGCAGGTCGGTTAATTCGGCCTGTTTGCCCAAGGCTTCCTGCAGATAGTTCTCGCCAAAATCGCGCATCCCGGCAGCATAGGCGTCGCGCACGGCTTGCGCAGGTTTGGTCTTGCTCACGGCCAGCAGGTGGATGCTGCTTTCGTCGCGTTGCACGGCGTGGGCCGCGGCACGGATCCGCTCGCTAACCTGGCCAATGTTGTCTGCTATCGTCGACATTCAAGATGCACCCGTGGATATGGAGTCCGCGGCATTCTACTGGAAATGGAAAGCCCTATGGATATCACTGAATTGCTGACGGCCAGCGTGCGCCGTGGCGCCTCCGACCTGCATTTGTCCGCCGGCCTGGCGCCGATGCTGCGTGTCGATGGCGAGGTCTGGCCAATGGATGGCCCGGCGCTTTTGCCCCCGCAAGTTGCGGATTTATTGAGCCCTTTGCTCAACCGATGCCAGCAAAAGGATTTCGAAACATCTCTTGAAACGGATTTTGCCTTCGAGCTGCCGAGTGTGGCGCGGTTCCGCGTGAATGTGTTCCAGCAGGATCGCGGCATGGGCGCGGTGTTTCGTACCATTCCTGAGCAAGTGCAGAGCCTGGAAAGCCTCGGGCTCGGCGAGGTGTTCCAGCGTATCGCCCAGCTGCCGCGCGGCCTGGTGTTGGTGACCGGCCCGACCGGGTCCGGCAAGTCCACGACGCTGGCGGCCATGATCGACTACCTCAACAGTCACCGGCGCCAGCACATCCTCACCCTGGAAGACCCCATCGAATTTATCCACAGGCCGAAAATGGCCTTGATCAACCAGCGTCAGGTGCACCGCGATACCCACAGCTTTGCCGCGGCGCTGCGTTCGGCCCTGCGCGAAGACCCGGATGTAATCCTGGTGGGCGAGTTGCGCGACCTGGAGACCATCCGCCTGGCCCTGACAGCCGCTGAAACCGGGCATCTGGTATTTGGCACCTTGCACACTACGTCGGCGGCCAAGACCGTGGACCGGCTGGTGGACGTGTTCCCGGCAGGGGAAAAAGCCATGGTGCGCTCGATGCTTTCGGAGTCATTGCAGGCGGTGGTGTCGCAAGTGCTGGTGAAGAAGATCGGCGGCGGGCGGGTGGCGGCTCACGAAATCATGCTGGGCACGCCGGCGATTCGTAACCTGATCCGCGAAGACAAGGTGGCGCAAATGGTCTCGGCGATTCAGACCGGCGGGGCGTTGGGGATGAAGACGTTGGATATGAGTTTGAAGGCGTTGGTCGGCGAGGGTGTGATCAGCCGGGAGGTGGCGCGGGGGCAGGCGAGGGTGCCTGGGGACATCTAACGAACACTGAGATCGCTGAGATCACTGTGGGAGCTGGCTTGCCTGCGATGACGGTGTGTCAGCTTGCAGAGAGGCAGCCTGTCAGTCCGCTATCGCAGGCAAGCCAGCTCCCACATTTGATTGCATTTCAAATGGGGAGCGCAGTGTCCTTTGGCTTAGCGCTGAACAACCCGCAGGTTGTTGTTCTGCTCTTTCGGCAGAACCCGCTTGGCAATCACGTAGTTCTTGTCCCAAAACGGCTTTTTCAGCGTATCGATGCTTACCGACTTGCCACGACGTGGCGCGTGGATAAAGCGGTCGTTGCCCAGGTAGATGGCAACGTGGTTGACCTGGCGGCTCTTCAATTTGAAGAACAACAGGTCGCCCGGCTTGAGGTCTTTGCGATCAACCTTCAGCCCGTGGCCAGCGGCCATGGCGTTGGAGGTGCGTGGCAAATCCACCGCTTTTACATCGTTAAACGCATATTTCACCAAACCGCTGCAGTCGAACCCTTTACTTGGGCTGCTGCCGCCCCAACGATAAGGAGTACCGAGCACATTCACGGCGCGGCTGAGGACGTTGCTGCTTTGCTTGGTGTTGACTGCCATCAGGCCGGGCGTTGCTTTACCGTGGTGGGCCTTGCTCAGTTGAGTCGGGCGGTTGACGGTCAGCTTTACCGATTTGGCGGTGCTTGGCGTGCTGTGAACTTTAGGGGTGAAACCGTTAACGTTAGGAAGACGTTGCTCACGATTGGTGGCGTGGGCGGCCAGTGGCATTAATAGGCAGATGGTTAGCCATGTCTTGAAAAATGGTCGCATTAGGCGTGGCTCTTTTAGGTTTGCGCGCAACTTTATAACAGCTTTTTGTGTCGTTCTTAGGCCGTTTGTCGACTGAACCCTGGGGTCAAATTCAGGAAAAACGCGACGAATTGCCGCTATTGTCCTGCAGAGGTCAGGTGGCATAAGGCTTTGCGGGAAGGAAGATACCATTTGCCGTGCGTCGGGCGCCCGTAAAAAAGTCACAAAGAAAATGAAAAATTTTATCTATCGAGGCAAAAGAGGTACTCCATGAACACCTATCGACAGGAAGTGATGCAGCAGGACACCCACAGCAAGGTGATCGGTTACCTGTTGTGGATTTTCGGTTTTACCGGGGCTCACCGCTTCTATTACGGCAAGCCGGTGACCGGGACGATCTGGTTTTTCACTTTTGGTCTTTTCGGTATTGGTTGGCTGATCGACTTGTTCCTCATCCCGGCCATGGACCGTGAAGCGGACCTGCGTTTTACCGCCGGGCCGATCGAATACAACGTGGCCTGGATTCTGTTGGCGTTCCTGGGCGTGTTCGGTTTGCACCGCATGTACCAGGGTAAATGGATCACCGGCCTGATCTACCTGTTGACCGGCGGTTTGTTCCTGATTGGGGTGCTGTATGACTTCTGGACGTTGAATACGCAGGTTTCGATCCGCAATGCCGAGCGCAACGGCGGGCGCTAAGTTGATCGTTCCCACGCTCTGCGTGGGAATGCCGCCCTGGACGCTCCGCGTCCGCTCTTAAGGCCATGACGCAGAGCGTCACAGGATGCATTCCCACGCAGAGCGTGGGAACGATCATTACGCCTGGTAGCTGATCCGCCCATCCATCAAGGTGTAACGCACCGTCGCCGGCAGGCTATGGCCGATGAACGGGCAGTTTTCGCCCTTGGACAGCCAATGCTCCCCGGCAACCGTGGAGCTGGCCGGGTCAAACAACACCAGATCCGCCGGCGAACCCACCGCCAACTTGCCCGCCGGCAGGCGCAAGGCCTCGGCCGGGCCGGCGCTGAGGCGCGCCAGCAATGTCGGCAGGTCGAGCAAGCCGTCTTCCACCAACGTCATCGCCAGCGGCAGCAACAGCTCAACGCTGCTGATGCCCGGCTCTGTGGCGCCGAATGGCGCCAGCTTGGCGTCGCGCTCGTGGGGTTGGTGATGGCTGGAAATCGCCGACACCACACCCGACTTCACCGCCGCACGCAAACCTTCGCGGTCGGCCAGGGTGCGCAGCGGCGGCTGCACGTGGTACAGGCTGGAGAAGTCGATCAGCGCTTCATCGGTCAAAATCAGCTGATACAGCGCCACGTCCGCCGTCACCGGCAGGCCGCGCGCTTGCGCCTGGGCGATCAACGCCACACCGCGCGCGCTGGTCAATTGGCTGAAGTGCGCACGCACGCCGCTTTGTTCCACCAGTAGCAGGTCACGGGCCAGGGCCACGGTTTCAGCGGTTTCCGGGATGCCCGGCAGGCCGAGGAAACTGGCCACGGCGCCTTCATGGGCCAGGCCGCCTTCGGCCAGGTCGCGGTCCTGGGAATGGAAGATCACCGTCAGGTCGAAGGTGGCCGCATATTCCAGGGCGCGGCACAGCGTGCGCGTGCTGCGAAAACTCTCCAGGCCGTTGCCGAACGCCACGCAACCGGCATCGCGCAGGGCGATCAGCTCGGCGAGCTGTTCGCCTTCCAGGCCTTTGCTCAGCGCGCCGATGGGGAACACTTTGCAATTGCCGGCTTCGCGGGCGCGGTCGAGGATCAGCTCGGTCACCGCCGACGTGTCCAGCACCGGCTTGGTGTGCGGCGGGCAGCACAGGCTGGTCACGCCACCGGCGGCAGCGGCGCGGGTTTCACTGGCGATGGTGCCTTTGCGGCTGTAACCCGGCTCGCGCAGGGCGACGTTCAGGTCCACCAGGCCAGGCGCGGCTACCAGGCCTTGGGCGTCGATGGTCTGGCTGGCGCTGAAGCCCGCAGGCGCAGCGCCGACGGCGATGATTTTGCCGGCTTCCAGATGAAGGTCGGTAACGTTGTCCAGCCCACTGGCCGGATCGATGACTCGGGCGCCGAGAATGCTGAGCTTCACTGGGCGTTCTCCTGCTCGAATTGACGTTGCGCGGTTTGCCCGCTCATGGCCATGGACAACACCGCCATGCGCACGGCGATGCCGTAGGTCACCTGGTTGAGAATCACCGACTGGCTGCCGTCGGCCACCGCCGACTCAATCTCAACCCCACGGTTGATCGGGCCTGGGTGCATCACGATGGCATCCGGCTTGGCGCCGGCCAAACGCGCGGTGGTCAGGCCGAACAGGCGGTAGAACTCACCTTCGCTCGGCAGCAGGCCACCGGCCATGCGCTCGCGTTGCAGGCGCAGCATGATCACCACGTCGACGTCCTTGAGGCCTTCGGTCATGTCGGTGTAGACCTTCACGCCGTATTGCTCGATGCCGATCGGCAGCAGGGTTTTTGGTGCGATTACGCGTATGTCCGGGCAACCCAGGGCTTTGAGGGCCAGCATGTTCGAGCGCGCGACCCGCGAGTGCAGGATGTCGCCGACAATGGCCACCGAGAGGTTTTCAAAGCCGCCCTTGTGCCGACGAATCGTCAGCATGTCGAGCATGCCCTGGGTCGGGTGGGCGTGACGGCCGTCACCGCCATTGATGATCGCCACATTCGGGCACACATGCTCGGCGATGAAGTGGGCGGCGCCGGAGTCGCCGTGGCGTACCACGAACATGTCGGCGGCCATGGCTTCCAGGTTGCGCAAGGTGTCGAGCAGGGTTTCGCCCTTGCTCGCCGACGAGGTCGACACGTTCAGCGTGATCACGTCGGCCGACAGCCGTTGGGCCGCCAGTTCAAAGGTGGTGCGGGTGCGGGTGGAGTTCTCGAAGAACACATTGCAGATGGTCTTGCCGCGCAACAGCGGGACCTTCTTCACCGCGCGGCCACCGACTTCGAGGAACGAGTCGGCGGTGTCGAGGATTTCAGTCAGCAGTTCGCGGGGCAAACCGTCGAGGGACAAGAAGTGTTGCAACTGGCCCTGAGCATTGAGCTGCAGCGGGCGCTTGGCATCTAGAGGCGTCATCGCGGGGACTCTGTACAAGGCGGTTTAAAGGGCAAGGTCTTGCAGTTCGAGTTCGAGCGGCGTGGGACCGGACAATTTTACCCGCTGGTGGGCTTCCAGGGACAGGGTTGCGCCAACCACATCCGGGCTGATCGGCAATTCGCCGGCGTCCAGGTCCAGCAGGCACACCAAGGTCACGCTGGCCGGGCGGCCGTAGTCGAACAACTCGTTCATGGCGGCGCGGATGGTGCGCCCGCTCATCAGCACATCGTCGATCAGCACCAGGTGCTGGCCTTCGATTTCGAACGGCAGGGCCGAAGGGCGCACTTGCGGGTGCAGGCCGTTCTGGCTGAAGTCGTCGCGGTAGAAGGACACGTCCAGCGTGCCCAGCGGCGAGTCACTGCCCAGTTCTTCCAGCAACGCCTGGGCGACCCACACACCACCGGTGCGAATGCCGATAAAGCGCGGTTCGCTGATGGCGCGGTGTTGCAAGTGCGCCCTGAGGCGAATCGCCATCTGGCTGATCAGTTCGGCGGGATTGGGCAGGCTCATGGTGGCTCCTTCAAGGTCTCGCGCAGGCAAGGTCCGGGCTCAAACGTAAAAAGACGCGGCAAGCCGCGTCAGTCAGGATTCAAATAAAGCGGTGTTTTCATCCAGCCAACCCTGCAATAGCAAGGCGGCGGCGATGGCGTCCACGGGGTTGTCGCGGTAGCTGCCTTTCTGCCCGCCACGGTCGCGGCGCTCACCCTTGGCTTCAAAGGTGGTCAGGCGCTCGTCGTGGGTATAGAAGGGCAGGTTGTAGCGGCCATTGAGGCGGCGGGCGAACTTTTCGGCGCGCAGGCACATGTCGCTGGGCGTGCCGTCCATATTCAGGGGCAGGCCGACCACGACTGCGTCGGGCTTCCACTCCTTGATCAGGGCTTCGACCTGGTTCCAGTCCGGCACGCCGTTCTGGGCTTTGAGGGTGCACAGCTCGCGGGCCTGGCCGGTAATCACCTGGCCGACCGCTACGCCGATCTGTTTGGTGCCGTAGTCAAAACCGAGGATCAAACGCAAGGCCATCAGGCGTGCCCCGCCTGGCTGGTCAGCAGGCTGAGGTTGACCCGCAGCTTGGCCGCCGCCGCTTCCAGGCGTAGCTCGCTGGCGGTATTGAACAGAATGTCGGCGTCGAACGGGCAGGTCAGCCAGGCATTGCTGGCCAGCTCCGCCTCAAGCTGCCCGGCTTCCCAGCCGGCGTAGCCGAGGGTGATCACACTTTGCTCAGGCCCCACGCCGTCGGCGATGGCGAACAACACGTCCTGGGACGTGGACAGCGACACACCTTCAAGGTCAACCGTGGCCTGGAACTTCGGCCCAGTGGGGTGCAGCACAAAACCGCGATCGGTCTGCACCGGCCCGCCGATGTAGATCGGCACGCTCTGGCAACGGGCCGGCGGGTCGATCTCGGGGCGCAATTGCTCAAGAATGTCGGCCAGGTTCAGCTCTTGCGGGCGGTTCACCACCAGCCCCATGGCACCATTGGCCGTGTGCTCGACGATGTAGGTCAAGGTCTGCGCAAAGTTTGGGTCGGCCATATGGGGCATGGCGATCAGGAATTGGTGCTTGAGGTAGGTCGGGCTGACATTTTTCATGTCCACTAGTGTGGCGTTGGAGGGGCGAACTGACAAGCTGCGCTTATGAAGATCATTCCCACGCTCTGCGTGGGAATGCCGCCCTGGACGCTCTGCGTCCGCTTTTGTAGGCGTGACGCAGAGCGTCACAGGATTCATTCCCACGCAGAGCGTAGGAACGATCAGTTAACGATCAGTTACTGGACAGCCGATCACCCCGGGCAAACTTCCAGGTGCGGATGATTTCCAGGCGGTCGACGTCGTTCAGGTCGCCGGTAAATGGCGCGAAAGGCGCAGCCAGGCGCACGATGCGCTGGGCGGCCTGGTCCAGCAGCGGTTGGCCGGACGACTCCAGCACCTGCACTTCATAGAGCGAGCCATCACGGTTGATCGACACCAATAGACGCAAATTGCCGTAAATCTGCTGGCGCCGCGCCTCATCCGGGTAGTTGAGGTTGCCGATGCGCTCGACCTTCTTGCGCCATTCGTCCTTATACCAGGCACCTTTGTCGCGCATGGTCGAGGCGGCGTTCAGGCGATAGATGCGCGGGCGCTTGGCGTACAGCTGTTGTTCGTTGGCCAGCTCCGCTTCAAGGCTGGAGATCTGGTCGGAAAGCTGCGAACTGTCAAAGGTCGGCGCCGGCTTCACGGGCTCGGGCTGTGGTTCTGTCTTGGTTTTTTCGCGCTGGGTCGGGGCTTTTTGCGGTTTTGGCGCCACGGTAGTCACGGCGGCCTTGGGCGCGGCCTGCTTGACCTCGGGCTTGGGCGTCGGCGGCGGGGTGACTTTATTCACCTTGTTGTCCTGGAACGGCGCCACTTCGGTTGTTTTGGGCACGGCTTTCTTGTCGAGGGTGCCGCTGCCTTGCTGGTTGTCCTGGGCGAGAAAGTCGGCCTTTTCAGGCTTCTTTTCGCTCTTGAACGTGGCGAGGGTGATTTCCAGGGTTTTGGTGATCTGCTTGGGTTCGGCGAAGGTAAAACCCAGGCCGAGCAGCAACGCGAGGTGAATCAAGGCTGCCAGGAACAGGGTAAATCCGAGCCGATCAGCCGGGCGCACGCCACTGTGGGAGAGTTCGGGGGGCAGATCGGGCGGGAGCGTCATGACAAAAAAACCAACATCGCGCATTTCACAGATGGCGCATGATAACGCAATGTTGGTGTGTGTCCGGCTGTTCTATGTCACTTGGCTTGTAGCTTGCGCTCAATGGCGGCCATCAGCATTTCGCCGATGTTCGTGCCAAATGCGTTGTCGATCTCGCGAATACAGGTCGGGCTGGTGACGTTGATTTCGGTGAGGTTTTCACCAATTACGTCTAGTCCTACGAAGAGCAGGCCTTTTTCCCGCAGGGTCGGGCCAACTTGGGAAGCAATCCAACGGTCTTTGTCCGACAGTGGTCGCGCCTCACCACGACCGCCAGCGGCCAGGTTGCCACGAGTCTCGCCCGCCGCCGGGATACGCGCCAGGCAGTAATCCACCGGCTCGCCGTCAATCATCAGGATGCGCTTGTCGCCGTCCTTGATCGCCGGAAGGTAAGCCTGGCCCATGATCTGCTGGGTGCCCAGCGCGGTCAGGGTTTCGAGGATCACCGACAGGTTCGGGTCGCCCGCGCGGTGGCGGAAAATCGAGGTGCCGCCCATGCCGTCCAACGGCTTGAGGATCACATCACCGTGTTTGGCGGCGAATTCACGCAGCACGTCGGCGCGGCGGCTGACAACCGTCGGCGGTGTGCATTGTGGGAAAAGGGTGGCGAACAGCTTTTCATTGCAGTCGCGCAGGCTTTGCGGCTTGTTGACGATCAACACACCGGCGCGCTCAGCCTGCTCCAACAGGTAGGTGGAGTAGACGAATTCCATGTCGAACGGCGGGTCCTTGCGCATCAGGATCACGTCCAGATCGCTCAAGGGGCTGTCGATCTCATCCGCCAGCTCGAACCACTTTTCAGGGTTGGCAAACACCTGCAGCGGGCGCATGCGTGCGCGGGCTTCGCCGTCGCCTTGGTAAAGATCGCGCTGCTCCATATAGAACAGGGTCCAGCCGCGGGCCTGGGCGGCCAGGAGCATGGCCAGCGAGCTGTCCTTTTTATAGGAAATGCTGGCGATAGGGTCCATGACAATGCCGACGCGAACGCTCATGGGGGATTTCCTCTAGCAAATTAGGGCGCATAAAAGTGGCGTCAGAGTGGCGCTGCGGCTGTTGTGGGTCAAGGAAAAACCACCTGGCCGGTCGCTCGATAGATTGCGCCCGGAGACTGTGCTAAAAAGACTGCCACAGTACAGCAGCCCTTGAATTCCAAGGCTTGCAGCGTTCATCCTGTGAGACATCAGGCAGTACACACCGAAAACCGATTCGCTGTGGCGATGGTAGAGCAGATATGGAACAGCATTCCAACGCCTTGAGAGTGATGGTGATCGACGATTCGAAAACGATCCGCCGCACCGCCGAAACCCTGTTGAAGAACGTGGGGTGCGATGTCATCACGGCCATCGACGGTTTCGATGCCCTGGCCCGAATTGTTGATCATCACCCGCACATTATCTTTGTCGACATCATGATGCCGCGCCTGGATGGCTATCAGACCTGCGCCCTGGTGAAGAACAACCCGGCGTTCAAGTCGATCCCGGTGATCATGCTGTCCTCCAAGGACGGCCTGTTCGACAAGGCCAAGGGGCGCATCGTGGGTGTCGATCAGTTTTTGACCAAGCCTTTCAGCAAGGAAGAACTGCTGAGTGCGATCAAGGCCTACGTGCCCGGCTTCGCCGCAGTAGAACAAGCACACTGACACCGCCTCACAAGGGCCGGCGTCCACCAATGTAGTGGGGAAAACCATGGCACGTGTTCTGATCGTCGACGATTCGCCGACCGAAATGTACAAACTGACCGGCATGCTGGAAAAGCACGGCCACCAGGTTCTCAAGGCCGAAAACGGCGCGGACGGCGTTGCCCTGGCCCGCCAGGAAAAACCCGACGCCGTGCTGATGGACATCGTGATGCCGGGCCTCAATGGCTTCCAGGCCACCCGCCAACTGTCCAAGGAGCCGGAAACCAACGGCATCCCGATCATCATCATCACCACCAAGGATCAGGAAACCGACAAAATCTGGGGCGCGCGCCAAGGCGCCAAGGATTACCTGACCAAGCCTGTGGACGAAGAAACCCTGATCGCCACCCTGAACAAGGTGCTGGCTCCCTGACGGCACGCCATCATGACCGAGTCGCAAACCGCCTTCGAGCTGCTGCTGGACATCGACCGCCGCTGCCGCCTGCTGGCCGCCGACCTGCCGTCCCAGGAAACCCGCCAGCAGCGTTGGAGCGGGATCGGCTTTCGCCTGGGGCCTTATTGGTACGTGGCGCCGATGGGCGAAGTCGCGGAAGTGTTGCATGAGCCGCGCTGTACCTTGATGCCTGGGGTCAAGCCCTGGGTCAAAGGTGTGGCCAACCTGCGCGGGCGTTTGCTGCCGGTGATGGACCTGGGCGGGTTTCTCGGCCTGGAATTGTCCAAGGCGCGCAAGCAGCGGCGGGTACTGGTGGTGGAATTCAACGACATGTTTGTCGGGCTGCTGGTGGACGAGGTGGTGGGCATGCAACATTTTGCACAAGACGCATTGCTGGCGAGCGTGCCGCCCGGCGCACCGGTTATCCAGGGCCAGTTCGACAGCGACCAACTGTGGCAGGTCTTCAGCCCCTTCGCTCTGGCCCAGGCCCCAGGCTTCATGGACGTTGCCGCATGACCACTGTCACCTCTCCCAAACCGCAAGCCGCGTCGCGCAGCCGTTCGCAGATCATCGTGCTGTTTATCGCACTGATCGTGTTCATCATGCTGTTGTTCGCCAACTTCGCGTACCTCAACACCCAGTCCACTTACGACAAACAGTACATCGGCCACGCCGGTGAGCTGCGCGTGCTGTCACAACGTATCGCCAAAAACGCCACCGAAGCCGCCGCCGGCAAGGCCGCGGCGTTCAAGCTGCTGGGCGATGCGCGCAACGACTTCGCCCAGCGTTGGGGCTACCTGAAAAAAGGTGACATCGAGACCGGCCTGCCCGCCGCGCCCAATGCGGTGCGCGCGGAAATGCGCGCGGTGCAGACCGACTGGGAAGCGCTGCTGAAAAACACCGACGCAATCCTCGCCAGCGAACAGACCGTGTTGTCGTTGCACCAAGTGGCCGCGACCCTGGCCGAAACCGTGCCGCAATTGCAGATGGAATCGGAAAAGGTCGTCGACATCCTGCTGCAACGCGGCGCGCCAGCCAGCCAGGTGGCCTTGGCCCAGCGCCAATCGCTGCTGGCTGAGCGTATTCTCGGCGCGGTCAACACTGTACTTGCCGGTGACGAAACCGCCGTGCAGGCCGCCGATGCCTTTGGTCGTGATGCCAACCGCTTCGGCGTGGTGCTCAACGGCATGCTGAACGGCAACCCGGGGTTGCGTATCACCCAGGTCGAAGACCACGACGCCCGTGCGCGCCTGGCGGAAATTGCCGAGCTGTTCGAGTTTGTCTCGGGCTCCGTGGATGAAATCCTCGAAACCTCTCCGCAGCTGTTTCAGGTGCGCGCCTCGGCGAGCAATATCTTCAACCTGTCGCAAACCCTGCTCGATGAAGCCTCGCACCTGGCCACCGGGTTTGAAAACCTCGCCAGCGGGCGCAGCTTCGACACCATCGGCGGCTACGTGCTGGGCCTGTTGGCGCTGACCTCGATCATCCTGATCGGCCTGGTGATGGTGCGCGAAACCAACCGCCAACTGCATGAAACCGCCGAGAAGAACGAGCGTAACCAGAACGCGATCATGCGCCTGCTCGACGAAATCGAAGACCTCGCCGATGGCGACTTGACCGTGACCGCCTCGGTCACCGAAGACTTCACCGGCACCATCGCCGACTCGATCAATTATTCGGTCGACCAACTGCGCGATCTGGTCGCCACCATCAACCTCACCGCCGGCCAAGTCGCCGGGGCGGTGCAGGAAACCCAGGCTACCGCCATGCACCTGGCCCAGGCCTCGGAGCATCAGGCCCAGCAAATTGCCGAAGCCTCTACCGCGATCAATGAGATGGCCCAGTCCATCGACCAGGTCTCGGCCAACGCCGCCGAGTCCTCGGCAGTGGCCGAGCGCTCGGTGGAAATCGCCAACAAGGGCAACGAGGTGGTGCACAACACCATCCACGGCATGGACAACATTCGCGAGCAGATCCAGGACACCGCCAAACGCATCAAGCGCCTGGGCGAGTCGTCCCAGGAAATTGGCGACATCGTCAGCCTGATTGACGACATTGCCGACCAAACCAACATCCTCGCCCTCAACGCCGCGATCCAGGCAAGCATGGCCGGGGATGCCGGGCGTGGTTTTGCGGTGGTGGCCGATGAAGTGCAACGCCTGGCCGAGCGTTCGTCAGCCGCCACGCGGCAGATTGAAACCTTGGTGCGGGCGATCCAGGCCGACACCAATGAAGCGGTTATTTCCATGGAACAGACCACCACCGAAGTGGTGCGCGGCGCGCGGCTGGCGCAAGACGCCGGAGTGGCGCTGGAAGAGATCGAAGGCGTGTCGAAAACCCTGGCGGCGTTGATCCAGAGTATTTCCAATGCCGCGCAGCAACAGACCTCGTCGGCCGGGCAGATTTCCCTGACGATGAACGTGATCCAGCAGATCACCACACAGACCTCGTCGGGCTCGACGGCCACGGCGGAGAGCATCGGCAACCTGGCGAAGATGGCCAGCCAGTTGCGCAGGTCGGTGTCGGGTTTCACGCTGCCACCGCCACGATCGGCGGATGATTGAAATGCAATCAAAATGTGGGAGCGGGCTTGCTCGCGAATGCGGTGTATCAGTCACCTGATCTATTAGCGGACCCACCGCTTTCGCGAGCAAGCCCGCTCCCACATTGGATCTCCTTTTGATTTGAGATCTTGGCAACACCAGCAATTCACGAATTCTAAGCGGAGCAGTTATGGTTGATCGGCACGACTACGTGGCCCTCGAATGGGTCAAGGGCGACATTGCCGAAACCCTGAAACAGGCCCGTTCGGCGCTGGACGCGTTTGTCGAAACCAGTGACAGCGACGCCATCGCCGAGTGCCTGGCCGGCATCCACCAAGTGCATGGCGCACTGCAAATGGTCGAGTTCTACGGCGCAGCGCTGCTGGCCGAAGAAATCGAAGCACTGGCCCTGGCCCTGCAAGCCGAGCGTGTCAGCCAGCGCGATGAAAGCATCCGCCTGCTGCAACAGGCCCTTGGCCAATTGCCGTTGTACCTCGACCGCGTGCACAGCGCCCGCCGCGACCTGCCGCTGGTGGTGTTGCCGCTGCTCAACGACCTGCGCAGCGCGCGCGGCGAAAGCCTGCTGTCGGAAACCAGCCTGTTCAGCCCGCAATTGCTGTCGATTGCGCCATTGCCCGACGAGGCCTTGGCCCAGCGCATGCAGCCTGACCTTCACGATCAGCTGCGCCAATGGCATCAACTGCTGCAACAGGCCCTGGCCGGTTTGCTGCGTGAAGATCACGGCCCGAGCAACCTGGAAGACATGGCGCGGGTGTTCGCGCGCCTCGAAGCGTTGTGCCAGGGCGCGCCATTGCTGCCGTTGTGGCAAGTCACCTCGGCGCTGGTCGAAGGCATGCTCACCGGCGTGATCGCCAACAGCCCGGCGCTGCGCAGCCTGCTCAAGGCCAGCGACAAGCAGCTCAAGCGCCTGCTGGTCCAGGGCATTGGCGGCATCAACCAGCCAGCGCCGGATGAACTGCTCAAAAGCCTGCTGTTCTACGTGGCCAAGGTCACCCGGCCGACGCCGCGCATGCAAAGCCTCAAGGAACGTTACGGCCTGGATGAAGCCTTGCCCGACAGCGCCGTGGTCGATGCCGAACGCGCGCGCCTGGCCGGACCGGACCGCAATGCCATGGGCTCGGTGCTCGGCGCCTTGTGCGAGGAACTGGTGCGGGTCAAAGAGCGCCTCGACTTGTTCGTGCGCAGCGACCGTCAACACACCAGCGACCTCGATGCCTTGCTGGCGCCGCTGCGGCAGATCGCCGATACCCTGGCGGTGCTGGGGTTCGGCCAGCCGCGCAAAGTCATCATCGACCAACTCGCCGTGGTGCTGAGCCTGGTCCAGGGCCAGCGCGAACCCAATGACGCGGTGCTGATGGACGTCGCCGGCGCCTTGCTTTACGTCGAAGCCACGCTGGCCGGCATGGTCGGTACCGTCGAGCCGGAAAGCCGCGAAGAAAGCCGCCTGCCCACCACCGACCTGACCCAGATTCATCAATTGGTGATCCGCGAATCCTGCCAGTGCCTGAGGCAAGCCAAGGAGCTGGTCATCGACTGCGTTGAAGCGCACTGGGACCGCCAGCGCCTGGAGTCGCTGCCCGAGTTGCTCAGCCAGGTGCGTGGCGCGTTGGCGATGATTCCCCTGCCACGTGCGGCGAGCCTGATGCGCGGCTGCACCGATTATGTCGACGAACAGCTGATGGTGAACGAGGCCGCGCCTTCCGAGGCACAGCTGGGGCATTTTGCCGACGTGATCAGCAGCCTGGAGTACTACCTCGAGCGCATGCTCCAGGACGCCGATGCTGCGGGCGAACGGGTGCTGGAATTGGCCACCCGAGGCCTGGCTGCACTCGGCTATTTGCCTGCCGAAAAACCTTGGCGCCAGGCCCTGGCTGCGCCGGATGGCGCCTTGTCGACAGAAGCCGCGCCGAGCCAATCGCAATTCGATGCATTGGCCAACCCCACGTCACGTCTGAACCCGCCGGCCCAGCAGCGTCCGGGTAGCCTGCTGCCACCGCCCGCGGGCGAAGAACCTGTCGACGATGAGCTGCGCGAGGTCTTCCTCGAAGAAACCGATGAAGTCCTTGAAGTGCTGCACCGCTATTTGCCCAACAGCACCGACAAAACTGCCCAGGGCGAAATGCGCCGCGCCTTCCATACCTTGAAAGGCAGCGGCCGTATGGTTCGCGCGCTGGTACTGGCCGAGCTGGCCTGGGCGGTGGAAAACCTGCTGAACCGCGTGCTCGAACGCAGCGTGGCCCTCAGCCCTGACGTGCAGCACGTGTTGGACGAAGCCGTGGCGCTGCTGCCGGAATTGATCGCCGACTTCGCCGCCGACGACCAACGCCAACGCGATGAAGTCGACGCCCTGGCTGCCCGCGCGCACGCTTTGGCCAGCGGCACTGGCGCGTCGGTCGCAGAGTCTTATGACCCGATGCTGCTGGAGATTTTTCGCAACGAAGCCCAGAGCCACCTCGAAAGCCTCAACCATTTCCTGCAACAGGCTGCCGAGCATGTGCCGCTGCAAGTCAGCGATGAGCTGCAACGCGCCCTGCACACCCTCAAGGGCAGCGCCTACATGGCCGGCGTGCTGCCGATTGCCGAGCTGGCGCGGCCGCTCGATCACCTGACCCGCGAGTACAAGGCCCACCGCCTGCCGCTGGACCTGGACGAAGTGGAGTTGCTGTTGGAAGCCGAAGGCCTGTTCCAGCGCGGCTTGCGCCAACTCGACGGCGACCCGCTGGTGCCGATCAAAGGCGCGCCGGACCTGATCAGCCGCACCCAAAGCCTGCTCGACCAACAGCTGCAAGCCTTGCTCGACGCGCCCAGCACCGGCCTGCGGATCAAGCGCGACCCGCAGCTGATTGCCAACTTCCTGGCCCAGGGCATGGACATCCTGCTGGACGCCGAAAGCCTGCTGCGCCGTTGGCAGCAACACCCCGGCGAACGCCAGGAACTGACCGCGCTGCTGGATGAATTGACCACCTTGGGCGAGGGCGCGCACCTCGCCGACCTGCACGCCATCGACGAACTGTGTGAAGCCTTGCTCGACCTGTATGGCGCCGTTGAAGAGAGCAGCCTGGCAGTCAGCGAGCGGTTTTTCCATGAGGCCGAACAGGCCCATGAAGCGCTGATCAACATGCTCGACCAACTGGCGGCCGGCCAGGAAATCAACCCCGCACCGGCGCGGGTGCAAGCCCTGCGCGAACTGCTGGATGAAGCCCTCGACCCCTCCGCTACCGGCCTGGTCAAAAGCGACGGCAGCCGTGCGCTGAGCATTTCCGAACTGGGTGCCGCCACCGCACAGTTGAACCAGGACACGGCGATGGACGACGAGATCGTCGAGATCTTCCTGGAAGAGGCGGTAGATATCCTCGACAGCGCCGGGCAATCGCTTAAACGCTGGCTGCTGGAGCCGGACAGCACGGCGCCGTTGTCGTCGTTGCAGCGGGACTTGCACACTCTCAAGGGCGGCGCGCGGATGGCCGAAATTGGCCCGATTGGCGACCTGGCCCACGAGCTGGAATGCCTGTACGAAGGCTTGGTGGACCGCCGCTACAACTATTCGCCCGAATTGTCCCACGTGTTGATGGCCAGCCATGAACGGCTGGCCTTGCAGTTGGATGAATTGCAGGACCACCAGCCCCTGAGCGACTCCAGCGACTTGGTCGCCCAGCTGCGTGCGTTGCGCCAGAGCAACGCGCCCGCTACCCCGGCCGCTGACCCGGAAACCGCCGCGGCTGATCCCGAGCTGCTGGATATTTTCCTTGAGGAAGCCGCCGACATTCTCGACAGCTCAAGCAGCGCACTGCTGCGCTGGCAGGCCGAGCCGAGCAACCGCCAGGAAGTGGAAACCTTGCTGCGCGACCTGCACACCCTCAAGGGCGGCGCGCGCATGGTCGAGATCGGGCCGATTGGCGATTTGGCCCATGAGCTGGAGTTTCTCTACGAGGGGCTGTCGGCGGGTTTACTCGCGCCGTCAGCGGAGCTGTTCGCGTTGCTGCAAGGCTGCCACGACCGCCTGGCGCAGATGATCGACGCGGTGGCGGGCGGGTTGCCGGTGGGCTCGGTGGATAAACTCATCGAGCGCATCAAAAGCCTGGTGCACCCCAGCGATGAGCCGGTAGCGCCGGTCGCCTTGCCCGTCGGTAAAGCTGAGGCAGCGGTTGATCCCGCCGCCGATATGGTGAAAATCTCCGCCGATTTGCTCGACGACCTGGTCAACCTGGCCGGTGAAACCTCGATCTTCCGGGGCCGTATCGAACAGCAGGTCAACGACGCGCGCATCGCGCTCAACGAAGTCGAAACCACCATCGAGCGCATGCGCGACCAACTGCGCCGCCTCGACACCGAAACCCAGGGCCGCATCCTCAGCCGCCAGCAGGCCGAGGCCGAGCGCCTGGGTTATGAAGAATTCGACCCGCTGGAAATGGACCGCCATTCGCAGTTGCAGCAGTTGTCGCGCGCGTTGTCCGAATCGGCTTCCGACCTGCTGGACCTGAAGGAAACCCTCGACCGCCGCAACGCGGATGCGCATAACCTGTTGCAGCAACAGGCGCGTATCAACACCGAGTTGCAAGAAGGCCTGATGCGCACGCGCATGGTGCCGTTTGAGCGCATGCTGCCGCGCCTCAAGCGCATCGTGCGCCAAGTGGCGGAGGAGTTGGGCAAGGACGTCGAATTTGTGGTCGGTAATGCCGAAGGCGAGATGGACCGCAACGTGCTGGAACGCATGGTGGCGCCGCTGGAACACATGCTGCGTAATGCCGTCGACCACGGCCTGGAGTCCCGCGAGGCGCGGCTGCTGGCGGGCAAGCCTGCGAGAGGGCGTATCAGCCTGGACCTGACGCACGAAGGCGGCGATATCGTCTTCGACATGCGCGACGACGGTGCCGGCGTGCCGCTGGACGCGGTACGGCGCAAGGCGATCAAGCGCGGCTTGCTCGCGCCTGATCAAGACATGAGCGACCGCGACGTGTTGCAGTTCATCCTGCAGCCGGGCTTTTCCACCGCTGAAAAAATCACCCAGATTTCCGGGCGCGGCGTGGGCATGGACGTGGTGCACGAAGAAGTGCGCCAGCTTGGCGGCTCGATGTTCATCGACTCGACGGCGGGCTCGGGCGTGCACTTTCGCATTCGCCTGCCGTTTACCGTGTCGGTTAACCGCGCGCTGATGGTGCAATGCGCGGACGA
Organism: Pseudomonas sp. R76; assembly: GCF_009834565.1. Lineage (GTDB taxonomy): Bacteria > Pseudomonadota > Gammaproteobacteria > Pseudomonadales > Pseudomonadaceae > Aquipseudomonas. The sequence goes on along the minus strand of NZ_CP019428.1, from coordinate 6,328,625 downwards.
CCAATACGCGATCCCGCTCAATACCATCGAAGGCCTGGTGCGCGTGCTGCCCCACGAGCTGGCCGGGCACTATCAACAAGACCCGCCGCGCTACGAATACGCGGGTCAACGCTACGAGTTGTTCTACCTGGGCGACCTGCTGCACACCGTCGCCCGGCCAAAACTGCTCGGCCAATACCAGCCGGTGCCGGTGTTGCTGGTGCAATGCAACGAGCGGCGCGTGGCGGTGCAGGTGGACGCCATGGCCGGTACGCGCGAGATTGTGGTCAAGGGCCTGGGGCCGCAGTTTGCCGGGGTGCAGGGCTTGTCCGGGGCGACCATCCTCGGCGATGGCCGCGTGGTGTTGATCATCGACTTGCTGGCGCACATCCGAGCCCGCCAACCGGCGTTGCCGGCGCAGTCGGTCGACGCGCCGCTGATCCTCAACGACCCGCTGAAGAAACGCCCGCTGCTGGTGCTGGTGGTGGACGACTCGGTCACCGTGCGCAAAGTCACCAGCCGCCTGCTGGAACGCAACGGCATGAACGTGCTCACCGCCAAAGACGGCATCGACGCCATCGCCCTGCTCGAAGAGCACACCCCGGACCTGATGCTGCTCGACATCGAAATGCCGCGCATGGACGGCTTCGAAGTGGCGATCCAGGTGCGCAACGACCCACGGCTGATGCGCCTGCCGATCATCATGATCACCTCACGCACCGGCCAGAAACACCGCGACCGCGCCATGGCCATCGGCGTCAACGACTACCTCGGCAAGCCGTACCAAGAGTCGGTGCTGCTGGAAAGCATCGCCTACTGGAGCAAGTCCCATGCTTGACCACCGCACCAGCCAACTCACCGGCCTGCTGCTGCCCCTGGCCGACCGCCACTTGGTGCTGCCCAACGTCGCCATCGCCGAACTCATCGACTACCAACGCGGCGAACCCGCCAGCGACGCACCGCCGTGGTATCTGCGGCAAGTGACATGGCGTGATCGGCAGTTGCCGTTGATCAGCTTTGAAGCCGTGTGCGGTGAGGCCAGCGTGACCGGCGAGCGCTCGCGGATAGTGGTGCTGAACGCGCTGGGCGGGCGGCCGACGTTGAAGTTTATTGCGATGGTGATTCAGGGCATTCCGCGTTCGTACAAGTTGGATAGCCAACTGAGTTACGTCGACGTGCCGCTGTGCCCGCTGGAACTGGCGGCGGTGCAAGTGGGGGAACATGTGGCGAAAGTGCCTGACCTTATGGGGCTTGAAGCCTTGTTGGTTGAGTCGGGCCTGGCCTGACTGCGATGATCGTCCCCCCGCTCCGCGTGGGAATGCATCCCGTGACGCTCCGCGTCACCTTTGTGCTGAACTTGAGCCTTGCACTGGCTGGCGGGACGCGGAGCGTCCCAGGCGGCATTCCCACGCGGAGCGTGGGAACAATCAAATGGGCCAGTCTTCGGATTTTTCCTGCAAGATTTCGGGCTGTGCATGAACTTGTTGTGGGTAGTCATGGCGGCTAGTCTTCGTTCCGTCATCGAAAAAACGGTGACACGGACGTGCAAGTCCGACGAAACTGTTTAGGCGTACAAACGCCCAGTCAACCACGGGCGGTTTTTGTGCTCGCTGCTTTATGGCGGCTGCGCGCAGGAGGTCTTCGGACCTGCTGGGTGTCCTAAACAGGCCCGGTCTTGCACACCTGCGCACGGTCGCCACCCTCATTCGCGTGCAAGCGAACGGTGGCGCTCCTTACTCACTGTTTAGGAGTTTTATCATGGTCAAACCTACCCCTAATCCGCCTATCTTCACCGTCAACCCCCACCAAAACACCGAAGCTCTTCTGGTCAACGCCAGCGAAACTTTATCGTCGCTAAACGCCATGACCTGCAATCTTGCCTTCAACCTGGACACCTCCCAACGCGCAATCATGCTCGGCATTCAGCAAATGGCCGAGTTGAGTCAGTTGCTGGTCGATAGAGCGCTTGAACAAGTCAGCCCTGCACCGGAAGGTTAAATCGGTCCCTGTTTGGGACCGCTATCTAACAACCACCACCGAACAAATGTGGGAGCGGGCTTGCCCGCGAATGCAGGGTGTCAGTCGGTAAATGTGTAACTGACCCACCGTATTCGCGAGCAAGCCCGCTCCCACATTTTGATCTTCATTCGGCTCGAATCCAGTTGATCGTTCCCACGCTCCGCGTGGAAATGCATCTTGTGACGCTCCGCGTCACCTTCGTTCACGACTCGAGAATTGCACTGACTGGCGGAGCGCGGAGCGTCCCAAGCGGCATTCCCACGCTGAGCGTGGGAACGATCAAAACTTGATCGTTCCCAAAAAGGGACCTATCGTTCCCTTTTTGGGACTCTTTGGCCGCAGCCATGCAAACCTTGCCGCTCAGCACTGCACTCTTCACCAATACCCAGCAAAAAGTGCTGGGCCTGCTTTTCGGCAAGCCCGATCAAAGTTTCTTCACCAATGAAATCGCGCGCTGGGCCCAGGTGGGCAAGGGCAGCCTTACCCGCGAGCTGGAGCGTTTGCAGCTGGCGGGCATCTTGAGCATGACGCGCCAAGGCAATCAGACCCATTACCAGGCCAACCCCCACTGCCCGATTTACTCGGAGTTGTTGGCCATCGTGCGCAAGACCCTGAGCCTGGACGAACCCTTGCGCAATGCATTGGCACCGTTCGCCGAGCAGATAACCTGGGCCTTTATCTACGGCTCTATCGCCAAGGGTGAGGCGCACTCATCCAGTGACATAGATCTGATGCTGATCGGCCAAAGCCTCAACTACAGTGAAGTCATGGAGCAGCTCATACCGCTGGAAGAGCAACTGGGCCGCACCATCAACCCGACGCTTTACACCCCTGAAGACTGGATCGGCAAATGGAATGCCGGGAACAGTTTTGTGCAGCGGGTCGTGCAGCAAGCCAAGATCAATCTGATTGGGGGCAACCCCTTGGAATCCATGGATGGACAGCAAGGCAAATCTGGAGAACCTGCAACGTAGCGGTGGCTTGAAGGCTGAGCCGCCGGATCGCAAGGAGTGTGATGGGCTGATGCGCTCGGCGCGGGATCGGTTAAGGGATGCCAGTAATTCACAGTTATCGTTCGCCAGTCGTTTCGACTTGGCCTACAACGCCGCCCACGCTAGTGCACTCACAGCTTTACGCCTGCATGGGTATCGTTCTGACAAACGCTATTTGGTGTTTCAATGTTTGATTCACACCGCCGACGTGAGCAAGGTGCAGGTGAGGTTACTGGCGCTGTGTCATGAGCGCCGAAACCTGGCGGAATATGAAGGGTATATGGATGAGGATGAGGCGTTGCTTGGGCAGTTGATGGATGGCGCGACAGTACTGCTGAATGAAGTGGAAAACTTGTTGGCTGACCATTGGTGACAATGATGCGATTTCCCTGAACACCACCGAACAAATGTGGGAGCGGGCTTGCTCGCGAATGCAGGGTGTCAGTCGGTAAATGTGCAACTGACCCACCGCATTCGCGAGCAAGCCCGCTCCCACATTTTGAGCTTCATTCGGCTCGAATCCAGTTGATCGTTCCCACGCTCCGCGTGGAAATGCATCTTGTGACGCTCCGCGTCACCTTCGTTCACGACTCGAGAATTGCACTGACTGGCGGAGCGCGGAGCGCCCCAAGCGGCATTCCCACGCAGAGCGTGGGAACGATCAATTTTTAATCTTTGTTCAGCGTGAGTCCGCGTTTGCTGATGCTCTGTTACTCCAGCCGTAACGATCCGCCGTTGGGCTTGATTGATACCCCCCACTTTCACTCCTAAGGTAAGCCCACGACAGCAAACCCCGTGGAGCGACCATGACAACAACCATCACCCCCGACTCGCGCTGGACGCGGCGGCGCGACGAGAAGCAGCGGCGCCTCGGGCTGGTCAAGCAATACGCAGACGGGGCGGTGCTGCCCAGTGACAGAATCGTCGAGGCGCTGGAAGCCCTGATTCTTCCCGGCGACCGCGTGGTGCTGGAGGGCAACAACCAGAAGCAGGCCGACTTCCTCTCGCGCTCCCTGGCCAAGGCCGACCCGGCCAAGCTCCACGATTTGCACATGATCATGCCCAGTGTCGGCCGTTCCGAGCACCTGGATCTGTTTGAAAAGGGCATCGCGCGCAAGCTGGATTTCTCCTTCGCCGGCACCCAATCCCTGCGCATCAGCCAGTTGCTCGAAGACGGCCTGCTGGAAATCGGCGCGATCCACACCTACATCGAACTCTACGCGCGGCTGGTGGTGGACCTGATCCCCAACGTCGTGCTCTCGGCCGGTTTCATGGCCGACCGCGCCGGCAATATCTACACCGGCGCCAGCACCGAAGACACCCCGGCGTTGATCGAGCCTGCCGCGTTCAGCGACGGCATCGTGATCGTGCAGGTCAACCAGTTGGTGGATGACGTCACCGATTTGCCCCGCGTCGATATCCCGGCAAGTTGGGTGGATTTTGTGGTGGTGGCCGACAAGCCTTTCTACATCGAGCCGCTGTTTACCCGCGACCCGCGCCATATCAAGCCGGTGCATGTGCTGATGGCGATGATGGCGATCCGTGGCATCTACGAAAAACACAACGTGCAGTCGCTTAACCATGGCATCGGCTTCAACACCGCTGCCATCGAGTTGATCCTGCCGACTTACGGCGAATCTCTCGGACTGAAGGGCAAAATCTGCCGCAACTGGACCCTCAACCCGCACCCAACCCTGATCCCCGCCATCGAAAGTGGCTGGGTCGAAAGCGTGCATTGCTTCGGCACCGAATTGGGCATGGAAAACTACATCGCCGCCCGCCCGGATGTGTTCTTCACCGGCCGCGACGGCTCGATGCGCTCCAACCGGATGTTCTGCCAGCTCGCCGGCCAATACGCGGTGGACCTGTTTATCGGCGCCACGCTGCAGGTGGATGGCGACGGGCATTCCAGTACCGTCACCCGTGGGCGCCTCGCCGGTTTTGGTGGCGCGCCCAACATGGGCCACGACCCGCGCGGCCGTCGCCATGGCACCCCGGCATGGCTGGATATGCGCCACGACGACGCGCCGGAAGCCTTGCTCGAACGTGGCAAAAAACTCGTGGTGCAGATGGTCGAAACCTTCCAGGAAGGCGGCAAACCGACCTTCGTCGAGACCCTCGACGCCGTAGAAGTGGCGCGCAAAAGCGGCATGCCGCTGGCGCCGATCATGATCTACGGCGACGACGTCACCCACTTGCTCACCGAAGAAGGCATCGCCTACCTGTACAAGGCGCGCTCGCTCGAAGAGCGCCAGGCGATGATCGCCGCCGTCGCTGGCGTCACCGCCATCGGCCTGCGCCACAACCCCAAGGACACCGCGCGCATGCGCCGCGAAGGCCTGATTGCCTTGCCCGAGGACCTCGGCATTCGCCGCACCGACGCCACCCGCGAGCTGTTGGCCGCCAAGAGCGTGGCCGACCTGGTGGAGTGGTCCGGTGGCTTGTACAACCCGCCCGCCAAGTTCAGGAGCTGGTAAATGCGCGCCCTTAAACTGCACGAACTGAGCCTGGCTGATCGCCTGGCGGACATGGCCGTCGATGCGTTGATCGATGAGGCTGACTTGTCGCCCAAACCCGCCTTGGTGGACCGCCGCGGCAATGGCGCCCACAGCGATTTGCACCTGGGGTTGATGCACGCTTCGGCGTTGTCGCTGTGGCCGATGTTCAAGGAAATGGCGGAGGCCGCGCTTGAATTCGGCGAAGTGGGTTTGCCTTTGCGCGAAGCCCTTGGGCGCATCGGCCGGGAAGGCGAGCAGGCGATGCTCACCACCACCAAGGGTGTGAACACCCATCGCGGCGCGATCTGGGCCCTCGGTTTGCTCACCGCTGCGGCGGCGCTGGAGCCTCGGGCCGTCACGCTGACGGCGGCAAAGTTGGCCCTGCTTAACGACCGCTACGCGCCGCAGCCGATGAGCCACGGCGCCCAAGTCGCCCAGCGCTACGGCGCGCGCGGTGCCCGTGAAGAAGCACAACTGGGCTTCCCGTCCGTGATGCAACGTGGCCTGCCGCAACTGCACAAAAGCCGCCTGCAAAACGCTGGCGAACAGAACGCGCGCCTGGACGCTTTGCTAGCGATCATGACTGACCTCGCCGACACTTGCGTGCTCTACCGCGCCGGCACCGAAGGCCTGCTCGCCATGCAACGCGGCGCCCAAGCCGTGCTGGACGCAGGCGGCAGCGCAAGCCTCGCCGGTCGCCGCCAACTGCACGAACTCGACGACCAATTGCTGGCCCTGAATGCCTCCCCCGGCGGCGCCGCCGACCTGTTGGCCGCCTGCCTGTTTATCGACCGCCTCGACGGAGCGTTTTGATGGAAACCTTATCCTTTGAATTCCCCGCCGGGCAGCCGCCAAAAGGCCGTGCGCTGGTGGGTTGCGTCGGCTCCGGCGACCTGGAAGTGCTGCTGGAACCGGGCACGCCTGGCACCCTGACCATTCAGGTGCAGACCTCGGTGAATGGCGCCGAACAGCGCTGGCAGCATCTGTTTGAACGGATTTTCCAGGAGCACACACCTCCGGCCTTGAAGATCGATATCCACGATTTCGGTGCCACGCCCGGCGTGGTGCGTTTGCGCCTGGAGCAGGGCTTCGAGGAGATCGGCCATGACTGACTTGCTCAGCAAACACAGCTTCGTGGAACTCGGTGCACGGCAGCGGGCCAAGGCCTTGCTGGACGCCGGCACGTATCGCGAACTGATCGACCCGTTCCAACGCGTGATGTCGCCCTGGCTCAGCCGCCAAGGTGTAGTGCCCCAGGCCGATGACGGCGTGGTGATCGCCAAAGGTAGCATCGCCGGAAAGCCGGTGGTGGTGGCCGCTATCGAAGGCAACTTTCAGGGCGGCAGCCTCGGTGAAGTCGGCGGCGCGAAAATCGCCGGTGCCTTGGAACTGGCGGCTGAAGACAACCGCAAGGGCGTCCCGACGCGCGCGGTACTGCTGCTGGAGACTGGCGGCGTGCGCCTGCAGGAAGCCAACCTCGGCCTGGCGGCGATTGCCGACATCCACGCGGCGATTGTCGATCTGCGCCAGTACCAGCCGGTGGTGGGCGTGGTGGCGGGCAGTGTCGGCTGCTTTGGCGGCATGTCCATCGCCGCTGGGCTGTGCAGCTATCTGGTGGTGACCCGCGAAGCGCGCCTGGGCCTGAATGGTCCGCAAGTGATCGAGCAGGAAGCCGGGCTGGACGAATACGACTCCCGCGACCGCCCGTTTATCTGGAGCCTCACGGGCGGCGAGCAACGTTTCAACAGCGGCTTGGCCGACTGCTACGTGGCGGACGATGTGGCGCAGATTCAGCAGACCGTTACCGAGCTGCTGCAACAAGGCTTGCCCACACAACAACGCAGCCGTCAGGTCGAGTTCTACCTGGCGCGCCTGGCCGAGCTGGATGCTACGCCGCAGATCGACGCGGCGACGGTTCGCGACCTGTATCAAGGAGAGCGCTCATGAGAGGCTTGCAGTGGTTCAACGCTTTGAGCGCCGGCGCCACGCCGGTGGACGGTTTGCCAGCCTCGCTGAAAGTCGCCGACGGCGTCTTGGGTGAGCGGCCCGTGCGCTTCATCGCCGTGGTCACCGACGCACAAAACCGCTTCCCGCGTGCGCGTAATGGTGAAGTTGGCCTGCTGGAAGGTTGGGGCCTGGCCAAAGCCGTGGACGACGCCATCGCTCGCGGCGACAAGCGCCCGATCATCGCCATCGTCGACGTGCCCAGCCAAGCCTATGGCCGTCGCGAAGAAGCCCTGGGCATTCATCAGGCCCTGGCCGCCGCCGCCGACAGTTACGCTCGCGCGCGGTTGGCCGGGCACCCGGTGATCGCGCTGCTGGTGGGCAAGGCCATGTCCGGCGCGTTCCTCGCCCACGGCTACCAGGCCAACCGTTTGATCGCCCTGCGTGACCCCGGCGTGATGGTGCACGCCATGGGCAAGGCCTCGGCGGCGCGGGTGACCTTGCGCAGCGTCGAAGAGCTGGAAGCCCTGGCTGCGAGCGTGCCGCCCATGGCTTATGACATCGACAGTTATGCCAGCCTCGGTCTGCTCTGGGAAACCCTGTCGGTGACCCAGATTGAACAGCCGACGGCGGACGATGTGGTGCGGGTCAGCGATTGCCTGATCAGTGCGATCAAGGATGTCAGCAGCCAGGATTTGAGCGGGCGCCTGGGCGCCACCAACCGCGCCGCCTCCAGCCACGTGCGCCAACTGCTGCGGGAACAATGGTGAACGCCCACGACTTGCTCTGGGGCATGACCCCGGCGCATTTGCCCGCCGATGCACCGGCCTGGGCGGTGGACGCGATCAGCGCCGGCCACCTGGTGGTGGTGCGCCGCGCCATCGCTGAGCCCGGCCAAGTCGCCGTCGGCGTGCGCGGGCGTTTGCGTGAGCAGCGCCTGGCGGCAGTGATGCCTGTTGCGGCCGTGCAGCGGCGAGTGACGCCGGAAGCCTTGTGCGGGGTGATCTCGCCAAGGAATTTACCGGCGTTGCGCGCACTCGATCTACTGCGGCCGGTGTTGGCGCAAGAGACGTGGGGTATCACCGGCAGTGCGGGTTTCGAGTTGGCCAGCGGCATTGAGGCGCTGCATGAGCAGAGCGATCTGGACTTGATCCTGCGCACGCCCCAGCGTCTCGAGCGCGGCGATGCCGAGGACCTGCTGGCGATTCTGGACACCGCGCCCTGTACCGTAGACCTGCAACTGCAAACCCCGTTTGGCGCCGTGGCCTTGCGCGAATGGGCGCGCGGCTCACGCCGTGTGCTGCTCAAAACCAGCAGCGGCGCGCACCTTGTACTCGACCCTTGGCAGGCTGTGGCATGAGCAGCCTGCTGGTGTTTCCGGGGCAGGGCGCCCAGCGCACGGGCATGCTCCAGGCGCTGTCGGCGCACGTGCTGGAAGAAGCCAGTGATGCCTTGGGGGAAGACGTTCGCCAGCTCGATTCGGCGCAGGCTCTAGCGAGTACGCGCGCCGTTCAGCTGTGCCTGCTGATCGTCGGCGTGGCCCATGCCCGCCAGTTGCAACACACGCCTGATTATGTGGCCGGCTTGTCCATCGGCGCTTATCCGGCAGCCGTCATCGCCGGTGCGCTGGAATTTGCCGACGCGGTAAAACTGGTGAGCCTGCGCGGCGAATTGATGCAAAGCGCTTATCCACAAGGCTTTGGGATGACCGCGCTGATCGGCCCGGAGTTATCCACAGTGGAAAAATTATTGGCCGAAATCCACTGCCTGGAAACCCCGGTGTACTTGGCCAACATCAACGCCGATAACCAAACCGTTATCGCCGGCAGCGATGAGGCAATGAAGCGCGTCGCAGCCCGCATCAAGGGCAACGGCGTCGCCAAGCGCCTGGCCGTCAGCGTGCCGTCCCATTGCGCATTGCTGGAAGCGCCTGCACAGGCGCTGGCCGAAGCATTCGTCACGCTCAAGGCGCCGCGCATCACTTACCTGAGCAGCATCCGCGCACGGCCGATTCATAACCCTGAACAACTGCGCGACGACCTGGCTTTCAACATGTGCCGCATCGTTGACTGGCGCGGCACCGTGCAAAGCGCCTACGAGCGTGGCGTGCGCCTGCAAATCGAACTGCCGCCGGGCGCGGTGCTCACCGGCCTGTCACGCCGCGTATTCGAACAAGGCACGGTGATCGCCTGCGAAGGCGCACGCCTGGACACCTTGCAGGCCCTGCTGCAAGAGGAGGAACGCCGCCACCGATAAAGCACCACCCAAGGCTTTCGAAGCACAAAAACAACAATTTCGATGAAGCACTTTGAGGACAACAACGATGATTATTTATGGTGTGGCCTTGTTGGCGATCTGCATGTTGGCGGGTGTGATCCTGGGCGACATGCTCGGCGTGTTGCTGGGCGTCAAATCCAATGTGGGCGGCGTCGGGATCGCCATGATCCTGCTGATCTGCGCGCGTTTGTGGATGCAAAAACGCGGTGGCATGACCAAGGACTGCGAAATGGGCGTGGGCTTCTGGGGCGCCATGTACATCCCGGTGGTGGTGGCGATGGCCGCGCAACAAAACGTAGTGACAGCGCTGCACGGCGGCCCGGTGGCTGTGCTGGCCGCCATCGGTTCAGTGGTGGTTTGTGGCTGCACCATTGCCTTGATCAGCCGCACCCACAAGGGCGAACCCTTGCCCGCCGAAGAGCCGCTGATCGCTGCTGCGGGAGGTCGCTGATATGTGGCCTCTGATCGAAAAAGGTTTGGAAAATAACAGCCTGGTCACCGCTTTTGCTTTCGTCGGCGTGGTGATGTGGATTTCCGTGGTGCTGTCCAAGCGCCTGACGTTCGGGCGCATTCATGGCTCGGCGATTGCCATCGTGATCGGGCTGGTGCTGGCCTGGGTCGGCGGCACGCTCACCGGCGGGCAAAAGGGCCTGGCAGACATGGCGCTGTTCTCTGGTATCGGCTTGATGGGCGGCGCAATGCTGCGCGACTTCGCCATCGTCGCCACCGCGTTTGAAGTGCAGGCCACCGAGGCGCGCAAAGCCGGGTTGATTGGCGCGATTGCGCTGCTGCTCGGCACGATTTTGCCGTTTATCGTTGGCGCGAGCATGGCGTGGGTGTTCGGCTATCGCGATGCGATCAGCATGACCACCATTGGCGCGGGTGCGGTGACTTACATTGTTGGGCCGGTGACCGGTGCGGCGATTGGCGCGACGTCGGATGTGATGGCGCTGTCGATTGCCACAGGGTTGATCAAGGCGATTCTGGTGATGGTCGGCACGCCGGTGGCGGCGCGTTGGATGGGCCTGGATAACCCGCGTTCGGCGATGGTGTTTGGCGGGCTGGCCGGCACGGTGAGTGGGGTGACGGCGGGGCTGGCGGCGACGGATCGGCGGCTGGTGCCGTATGGGGCGTTGACGGCTACTTTCCATACTGGGCTGGGGTGTTTGCTTGGGCCTTCGTTGCTGTACTTCATTGTGCGTGGTTTAGTCGGCTAACCCCGTAACCCGATCGTTCCCACGCTCCGCGTGGGAATGCAGTCCTGGACGCTCCGCGTCCGCTCCCAAAGGCGTGACGCGGAGCGTCACAATAGGCATTCCCACGCGGAGCGTGGGAACGATCATTCGATCAGAGTTAGGCGTGGCGGTTGGCATACATCCGGCACTCAGCCAACAGCGCCAGCAAATTTGGATCACGCTCCTTGGCCTTTAAAAACACCACGCCAATCTGCTGCTGCAACCGATACCGGGCTTGCAGCGGTATCAGCTTGACGCGGTTCTCATACACCGCCGCAATCCGCCCTGGCAGCAGCGCATAACCCACGCCTGAGCTGACCATGCTCAACAGCGTGAAGATGTCATTCACCTGCATCGCCACCTTCGGCTCGAACCCCGCCTGCTTGAACACGCGGTTGCCATCCTGGTGCGTGGCGAAGCCTTGGGTGAGGGTAATGAACGTGGCGTCGCGCACATCCGCCAGGTCGATTTCCTGCTCGCGGTCGAAGGGTGAATCGGCTGGGGTGGCGAGGAAGATGTCGTCGGTGAACAGCGCGATCTGCTCGCAATCAGGGTCGTTGGCGCGTTCGTCGAGGGAGATCAGGATCGCGTCGACTTCCATGTTCTTCAGCTTATAGAGCAGGTCGAAGTTGGAGCCCAGGATCAGGTCGATATTGAGTTCGCTGCGCCTGATTTTCAGGCCCATGATCAGCTGCGGCACAGTTTTCACTGTCAGCGAATACAGCGAGCCGAGTTTGAAGCGCTCGGCGGAGAACCCCGCGGCTTCGCGGGTCAGGCGCACGCTGTCGACCACATCGGCTACCAGTTTTTGCGCGCGCTCTTCCAGCACGTAGGCGCTTTCCAGCGGCGTGAGGTTGCGTCCTTCGTGTTTGAACAGCGGGCAGCGCAGCGCGTTTTCCAGCGAGTGGATGGCGCGGTGCACGCTGACGTTGCTGGTTTGCAGCTCGGCGGCGGCGCGGGCCAGGTTGCCGGTGCGCATAAACGCCAGGAAGATCTCGAGCTTCTTGAGGGTGAATTCTTCGTCGATCAGCATGGCCGTGGCTCTTGTTCGAATACCCTCGATTGTGCCCCTAAAACCAGTTCACTCCCAGCCATGCACTGCCCAGGCCCAGCAACACGCCGACGATGATCAGCCAGATCGCGTTGAGCCGCGTGTAATAGACCACGGCGGCGCTGGCCAGGGTCAGCACCAGGCTGGTCGCGTTGTTTTCCAGGCTGTTCATCAGGATGTAGGTTGAGGCGAGGATCAGGCCGATGGAGATCGGCAGCAGGCTGCGTTTGACCCGCTGCACCCACGGCGTTTGGGTATGCCGCTCCAGCCAGCCGGCGCCGACGTACGCCAGCATCGAGCAGGGCACCAACTTGGCCAGCAGCGCCACCAGCGCGCCGGGCAACCCTGCCGCCTGCTGGCCGATAAACACCAGGAACATGCCGTTGGGCCCCGGCAATGCCTGGGACAGGGCGAAGAACGCGACGAATTGCGCGTCGGTGATCCAGTGCATGTCGACCACGGTGTAGCGATGGATATCGCCGATGGCCACGGTGTTGCCGCCAATCGCCATCAACGACCACAGCGCGCATTGGATCATCAGGTGCAGCAGGACAGTCTGCATCAGCCGGCCACCTTGTTCGCGCCAATAAAGCTCAAGGCCAGCGAGCTTGGAATGCAGACCAGCAGCACCATCCACAGCGGCAACACGAAGACGGCCATCAACACGAAGGTCAGCACGAAGGCGCTGTAGTTGGCGAGCGTGCGCGGCATGGCCTTGAGCAGGCGCAGGGTGGTGCCGAGCATCAGGCCGGTGGCAATCGGCATCACTGCGCCGAAGACCTGCTGCACCACGTCGTGGCTCCACCACTTTGCATAGGCAAAACCGGCGAGCACGGTGATCAATGAGGGGAACAGGTACAGCCCACAGACGGTCACAACCGCACCCGGCAAGCCATGCAGGCGCCGGCCGTAGATGATGCCGACGTTGGCGATATTGGGGCCGGGGAAGAACTGGCCGGTGGTCAGCAGCTCATTGAAACTTTGCTCGCTGACCCAGCGGCGGCGGTCGACCATCATCTGCCGCGCCCAGGGCATGACGCCGCCGAAGCCGAACAGGCCGACCATGGCAAAGTTGTAAAACAGTTGCCATAGGCTGGGATGAGGCGGGGCGGGTTCAAGCTCGGGCATGGCAATTACCGATAGGACGCTTTTATGTGGGAGCTGGCTTGCCTGCGATAGCGGCGTAACAGTCGAGGGAAATGTTGAATGTTAGGCCCTTATCGCAAGCCAGCTCCCACAGGATGAAGCGAATCATCTATGGACGTGTGTATTTGGGCAAATGAAGAAAGGGTGTTACCTGATAGGGGTTGGGTGGCGTCAGAATGCTCAAGGTGATAACGGTTATTCGAGGTGAGTGACACATGTATCACGGGGAACGATTCAACGCCTGGAGCCATTTGGTCGGGGCGGTAGCCGCTTTTGTCGGCGCAGTGTGGATGCTGGTGGTGGCGAGCCTGGACGGCAGCCCCTGGAAGATCGTCAGCGTGGCGATTTACGGTTTTACGCTGCTGGTGCTGTACAGCGCGTCGACCGTGTACCACAGCGTACGCGGGCGGCGAAAAGCGATCATGCAGAAGGTTGATCACTTTTCGATCTACTTGCTGATCGCCGGCAGTTACACGCCGTTTTGCCTGGTGACACTGCGCGGGCCGTGGGGCTGGACGCTGTTCGGGATTGTGTGGGGGCTGGCGGTGATCGGCATCCTGCAAGAGATCAAGCCGCGTTCCGAGGCACGCATTTTGTCGATTGTGATCTATGCGGTGATGGGCTGGATCGTGCTGGTGGCGGTCAAGCCGCTGCTCGCTGCGCTGGGCACGGCCGGGTTTGTGTGGCTGGCCTCGGGCGGGGTGTTGTACACCGTCGGCATCATCTTTTTTGCCCTGGAAGATCGCCTGCGCCATTCCCATGGGATCTGGCACTTGTTTGTGATCGGCGGCAGCTTGCTGCACTTTGTGGCGATCATGCATTACGTGCTTTGAATGTGGGAGCTGGCTTGCCTGCGATAGCATCGCCCCGGTCAAACTGATAGACCGAGTCGCCTGCATCGCAGGCAAGCCAGCTCTCACATTACAAGCGATCGAGCAGCTCGCGGGCGCGAGCGCCAAAGATCTCCACCAGGTTCGCCAACATATGGGGCGGCGGCTCATCCGCACGGGTCAGGGCATACAGGGTGATCGGCAGCGGCGGGCTGAGCGTGCGGATGCACGTGGTGGCCGTTGAGGCGCCCAAGGCCGTAAACGGGTCGATCACGGTCAAGCCGGCGCCGGATTCCACCATCGCCCGGGCCAGGGAATAGGTCTGTACGCAAATGCTCACCCGTGGCGGCGGGTCGACGTTTTCCATGTAGCTGTCGAGCTTGGCCGCCAACGGGTCAGCGCTGGACAAGCCAATCAACGGCGCGCCTGCCAAGTCATCCAACGGCAAGGGTTTGCTCATCTCGGACGCTGGCCAATAACCTGTTGACGCCAACGCCACCAACCCCCCATTGGCCAACACTTGCGTGGTCAAGCCGGGGTGGCCGGAGAAGTTGAGGGTCAGCGCCAGGTCAATCTCGCGCATCAACAGCTTTTGCACCAACTCGCGGCTATGGTCGCTGGACAGCTCGCAGGCGATGTCCGGGTAATCGCGCTTCCACTCCAGGACCGCTGGCGGCAGCAACGACAGGGCCAGCGCCGGAATGGCGCCTATGCGCACACTTTGCCCAGGCTCACGACGCAAGCTCTTGGCCAGGCGCCGCACGCCTTGCAGGCTCTGGGTGACTTTCTCGACTTCGCTTTCCAGCGCCAGGGCTTCCGGGGTGGGCTGCAATTTTCCGCGTACGCGCAGAAACAGCGGGAAACCCAGTTGCAGCTCGGCGTGCTGCAACACCTTGGTCACCGCCGGTTGCGAGACGTGCAGCAGCTGCGCGGCGGCGCTGATTGAGCCGGTTTGGCGGATGGCCTGGAAGATTTCGATATGACGTAAGCGCATGGCTTGCCCATAACCTTTGTTTATAGGTGACCAAGCTTTATTCATTATTCAGCGTTTGTCACTTAACCCTACTCTTGAATTGGTATCAATAAATGTGAGGTTTTCTTGTGACAAAGCAGGTTTGTATCATCGGTGGCGGCGTCATCGGCTTGGCTAGCGCTTATGCGTTGGTGCGCGCAGGCATGGACGTGACTGTGATCGAAGCGCAAAACACTTTGGGCAGTGCGACCAGTTTCGCGAACGGTGGCCAACTGTCCTATCGCTATGTCGCGCCTTTGGCTGACGCCGGCGTTCCATTGAAAGCCCTCGGTTGGTTACTGCGTTCCGAGTCGCCGCTAAGGATCAAACCTCGCCTGGACCCATTGCAATGGCGATGGATGGCATCCTTTGTGGGCGCTTGCCGCTCCTCGGTTAATCGCATAAACGGCGAACACTTGCTTCGCCTGGCGCTGATGAGCCAGGAGACCTTGAAGTGCTGGCGTCAGGAGGACAGCCTGGGCGGCTTTGACTGGAAACAAAACGGAAAACTGGTGACCTTTCGTTCCGCTGACAGTTTTGAGCATGCGCGGCGAAAAGTGATGGACCCCCTGTATAAACAGGTGTTATCGGCCGACGAATGTCGCCAGCTGGAGCCTTCCCTGACCGAGGGCGCCTTTGTCGGGGGCATTTACACCCCGACCGAAGAGGTTGCTGATTGCTACGCCTTCTGCCAACGGCTTGCGGCGCGTCTGGAGGCAACGGGGCGGTGTCGGTTCCTGCTCGGGCGCAAGGTGCTGCGTATCCACGAGGCCTTTGGTCGTGCGGTGGCCGTGGAGTTGCAGGATGAAGTCTTACCGGTAGAGAACGTGGTTCTGGCGGCAGGCCACAGAAGCTTGCGCATGGGGCTGTCAGACTTGCGTCTGCCGCTTTATCCCCTCAAGGGCTACAGCCTGAGTGTGCCCATCAGCGAGCAGCACAACGCCCCGCAAATCAACGTCACCGACTATGACCGCAGAACCGTGTACGCCCGTATCGGCGAGCAGTTGCGCGTTGCTGCAATGGTCGACATCGTGGGTTTCAACAGCGCTGCGGATCCTGGTCGTCTGGCAGTGATAAAACGGATGGCGCGTCAGACTTTCCCGATGGCGGGTAATTACGACGCTGCGGTTGAATGGGCTGGTATGCGTCCGGCGACGCCCACTGGTGTGCCCCTGATTGGCCCCAGTGCTTATCGCAATCTTTGGCTCAACCTTGGGCATGGTGCCCTTGGCTTCACGCTTGCCTGCGCCAGCGGGCAGTTATTGGCCGAAATGATTGGAGCGAAGCCGACGTCTATCGACACCCAGGCGTTTCTTCCCAAGGCTGCCTGACCTTAGATATCAGAGCGTAACATCGATGAGCATTGATCGAGTCCAAAGCAGTCAGCAACTTTGTCGGGCCACTACGTTGGCCTCGGCTGAGGTAAATGTGATCAGCGGCCCTCGCGAGCAACCGCTATGACACGGTTCGTATTTAGAACCTGTGCCTTCGTTTCCCTGGTGCTGGGCGGGCATTTGGCGATGGCGGAGGAGTCCAGTGGAACACTCAGGAAGATCACGACCAATCAGCAGATTACCCTTGGCTACCGAGATGCTTCAGTACCGTTCTCCTATGTGGGGGACCACAGTGGCAAGCCGATGGGCTATTCAGTGGACCTGGCGAACAAAATCGTCGAGCGCATCCAGACAAAAACCGGCGTGGCAAACCTCAAGGTGAAGTACAACCTGGTGACGTCACAGACGCGTATCCCGCTGGTGCAAAACGGCACAGTGGACCTGGAGTGCGGTTCCACTGCCGTGACTGCCGAGCGGCAGAAACAGGTAGCGTTTTCCTACGGTTTTATTTTCGTGAAGGGGCAGTTGCTGACGGCTAAAGACAGTGGCATCCATGGCTTTGAAGACCTCAAGGGCAAGAAAGTGGTGACCACCGCAGGCACCACTAATGAGCGGTATATCAAGCGCTACAATGCAGAGCACAACAGCGATATATCGGTGATCGTCGCCAAAGACCACGGAGAAGCGTTCAAGATGCTGGAGACTGGCCGGGCGGCGGCGTTTTACATGGATGACGCGCTGCTCTACGGTGAGCGCGCCAAGGCCCGTGACCCGCAACGCTGGGTGGTGGTGGGCGAGCAGCAATCGCGGGAGATCTACAGTTGCATGGTGCGCAAGGACGACCCGCAGTTTCTTGCAGTGGTCAACGAGACACTTGGCGATCTGTACCGCTCAGGAGAAATCAACGGCATTTACCAGCGCTGGTTTGAACAGCCGATTCCGCCCAAAGGTTTGAACCTGGAATTCCCGATGACGGCTGAGTTGAAGGCGATTATTGCCAAGCCTGTCAGCGACCCGGTGGATTGATAGCCCATCCAAACTGTGGGAGCGGGCTTGCTCGCGAAGGCAGTGTGTCAGTTGATAAATAAGCTGACTGATCCACCGCATTCGCGAGCAAGCCCGCTCCCACAGTTTTTATTGGGTTTGCAAAACAGGGTTAGAAGTCGCCCCAGAGTTGCTGGGCTACTGCCAGCGCCACCACTGGTGCCGTCTCGGTGCGCAACACGCGCGGGCCGAGACGGGCGGCATGGAAGCCGGCGCCTTGGGCGGTGTCGACTTCGTTATCGGTCAAACCACCTTCAGGCCCGATCAGGAACGCCAGGCTGGCAGGCTTGGCGTGGCTGATCATCGGCTCGGCCACGGGGTGCAGCACCAGCTTCAAATCTGCCTCGACCTGCTTCAACCAGTCCGCCAGCAGCAGCGGCGGGTGAATCACCGGCACGGTGGAGCGCCCGCATTGCTCGCAGGCGCTGATCGCCACCTGGCGCCAGTGCAGCAGGCGTTTGTCGGCGCGTTCGTCCTTGAGGCGTACTTCGCAGCGGTCGCTGAAAATCGGCGTGATCGCATTCACGCCCAGCTCGGTGGCTTTCTGAATCGCCCAATCCATGCGCTCGCCACGCGACAAGCCCTGGCCGAGGTGAATGTGCAGGGGCGATTCCGTCTGGCCTGCAAAGCGTTCCGTGAGTTGCACGCTGACGCGTTTTTTACCGACTTCCAGCAACGTGCCCAAAAACTCCTGGCCGGAGCCGTCGAACAGTTGCACGGCGTCGCCTTCGCCCATGCGCAAGACGCGGCTGATGTAGTGCGCCTGAGCTTCGGGCAACTCGTGGTCGCCGAGGCTCAGCGGGGTGTCGGTGAAAAAGCGGGACAGTCTCATGTGTGTTCTCTGGAAATAATGTGCAGAGCGGACGCGGAGCGTCCAGGGCTGCATTCCCACGCAGAGCGTGGGAACGATCATTGAGGTAGGTGTTATCAGCCGGGATCGCGGAAGCCTGGGTGGAAGTCCTTCGGCACTGCAACGCTGACCTTATCGTTGGTGGCAATATCGATGCCTTCGCTGGCCACTTCGGCCAGAAAGTCGATCTGCTCCGGCGTAATCACATACGGCGGCAGGAAATACACCACGCTGCCCAACGGCCGCAACAGTGCGCCGCGTTCCAGGGCGTGTTCAAACACCTTCAGGCCACGGCGCTCCTGCCACGGGTAGGCGGTCTTGGTGGCTTTGTCCTGGACCATCTCGATGGCCAGCACCATGCCGGTCTGGCGTACTTCGGACACGTGCGGGTGATCCACCAGGTGCGCAGTGGCGGTGGCCATGCGCTGGGCCAGGGCCTTGTTGTTTTCGATGACGTTGTCTTCTTCGAAAATATCCAGCGTCGCCAGGGCTGCCGCGCACGCCAGCGGGTTGCCGGTGTAGCTGTGGGAGTGCAGGAAGGCGCGCAGGGTCGGGTAGTCGTCGTAGAAGGCGTCGTAGACATCGTCGGTGGTGACCACCGCCGCCAACGGCAGGTAGCCGCCGGTGAGGGCCTTGGACAGGCAAAGGAAGTCCGGGCGGATGCCGGCTTGTTCACAGGCGAACATCGTGCCGGTGCGGCCGAAGCCTACGGCGATTTCGTCGTGGATCAGGTGCACGCCGTATTTGTCGCAGGCTTCGCGCAGCAGCTTGAGGTACACCGGGTGATACATGCGCATGCCGCCGGCGCCCTGGATCAGCGGTTCGACGATGACGGCGGCGACGCTGTCGTGGTTCTCGGCCAGGGTCTGTTCCATGGCCAGGAACATCGTGCGCGAATGTTCTTCCCAGCTCACGCCCTCAGGGCGCAGGTAGCAATCCGGGCTGGGCACCTTGATGGTGTCGAGCAGCAGCGCCTTGTAGGTCTCGGTAAACAACGGCACGTCGCCCACCGACATCGCGGCGATGGTTTCGCCGTGGTAGCTGTTGGTCAGGGTGACGAAACGCTTTTTGTTCGGCAGGCCGCGGTTGAGCCAGTAGTGGAAGCTCATTTTCAACGCGACTTCGATGCACGACGAACCGTTGTCGGCATAGAAACAGCGGGTCAGGCCTTCGGGCGTCATCTTGACCAGGCGTTCGGACAGCTCGATCACCGGCTGGTGGCTGAAACCGGCGAGGATCACGTGTTCCAGCTGGTCAACCTGATCCTTGATGCGCTGGTTGATACGCGGGTTGGCGTGGCCGAACACGTTGACCCACCAGGAGCTGACGGCGTCGAGGTAGCGCTTGCCTTCGAAGTCTTCCAGCCACACGCCTTCACCGCGTTTTATCGGAATCAGCGGCAGTTGCTGGTGGTCTTTCATCTGGGTGCAGGGATGCCACAGCACCGCGAGGTCGCGTTGCATCCACTGGTTGTTCAAGCCCATCGTTTTATCTCCTCGAAGCGGTCCTGCGGCCGGCGCAGGCGTAACAATCGCGCAAGCCTATGCAATGGTCGGCTGTGTCACAACCCATTACGGATAAATTCGCGGTAAACGCAGGACGGTCTGTCACGTTTCTTAGGAATAGTCCTTAATCCATTGTTAACGTACTGTGCATAATCTCAAGATCGTATTTCTCGATATTTCAAAGCTAAATTTTCGGCTTTAATTCGATAGGTAAATCTTTAGTCTTGGGCACAGCTCTTACGGGATTTGGGACATGCAACTACGTAATTCATCGGCCCGCTATGGTTGGGTCAGTATGGTTTTGCACTGGGGCGTTGCCCTGGTGGTGTTCGGTTTGTTCGCGCTGGGCCTGTGGATGGTCGGTCTCGACTACTACAGTGCATGGCGCAAAGACGCGCCTGACCTGCACAAGAGCATTGGCATCACGCTGTTCGCCATCATGCTGGTGCGCATCGTCTGGCGTTTGGTCAGCCCGCCACCTCCACCGCTGGCCAGCTACAGCCGCTTGACCCGTATTGGCGCTGCATTTGGCCACGCGTTCCTTTATCTCGGGCTGTTTGCCGTGATGATTGCCGGTTACCTGATTTCCACCGCAGACGGTGTCGGTATCCCGGTGTTTGGCCTGTTTGAGATTCCTGCCGTGGTTTCCGGGCTACCGGACCAGGCAGACACCGCCGGCGTGGTGCACCTGTACCTCGCCTGGGTGTTGGTGGTCTTCGCCGGCTTGCACGGCGTGGCTGCGTTGAAACACCACTTTATCGATCGTGATGCGACCCTCACGCGAATGCTGGGGCGCAAAGCCTGATGTTCAACCTCGACTCACAAGGAATAGAAAGCATGTTGAAAAAGACTCTCGCCGCTCTGGCAATCGGTTCTGCGCTGCTGTCCGCAGGTTCAGCGATGGCCGCTGATTATGTTGTCGACAAGGAAGGTCAGCACGCCTTCGTTGATTTCAAGATCAGCCACTTGGGCTACAGCTTCATCACCGGTACTTTCAAGGACCTGGACGGTAAGTTCAGCTTTGACGCTGCCAAGCCTGAAGACAGCAAAATCGAGTTCAACGTACGTACCGCCAGCGTGTTCACCAACCACGCCGAACGTGACAAGCACATCGCCAGCAAAGACTTCCTGGACGTGGGCAAGTTTGCCGATGCCAAGTTCGTTTCCACCAGTGTTAAAACCACCGGTAAAAATGCTGCAGGCCAAGTCACTGCCGACGTGACCGGCGACCTGACCTTTCACGGTGTGACCAAGCCGATCGTGGTCAAGGCTACGTTCCTGGGTGAAGGCAAGGATCCATGGGGCGGCTACCGTGCCGGTTTTGAAGGCACCACCAGCTTCAACCGTCAGGACTTCGGCAAGCAGATGGACCTGGGCCCAGCGTCCAACACTGTTGAGCTGTACGTGACCTTTGAAGGTGTGAAAGCGAAGTAATTTTTCGCTGCGTCACAATCAAAACGCCGACCCTGGGGTCGGCGTTTTGCTGCCTGGCTGTTTATAAGCTGCCCTGATAGATCACAACTTGATCTTTGAGCCAGGTGTGCAATGAAGTTAATTGCGCTGAATGTTTACTGCCAGCCGGCCAGACCAGGAAGTAGCGCGAGGTGTGAATCGGCTCAATGTCGGTGAGCCTGACCAGTTCCCCACGTTGAATCAGCGAATGGGCAATCGAGCGACGGGTCAGCGCGACGCCATGCCCCAGCCTGACGGCTTCGAGCATCAACGTAGAGTCGGTGAACTCCAGCGAGGCTTGAGGGCGTTGCTCTTCCACGCCCGCTGCACCCAGCCAGATGGGCCAGCTTTCACTGGCGTGCAGCAGCGGCTGCTCAAGGATGGCTTGCGCGGTGTCGGGCAGCACGCCGTGGTTGAAGTCGCGCGCGGCGACCACCAGCAGTGAATCGCCCATCAGCGGTTCACAATGCACATCCGGCCATTGACCATGGCCGAAGCGGATCGCGCAATCGAGCGGACCTTGATCGAAGCTGGCGAATTCCATGCTCGACTCCAGCCTCAGGTGCAGCTCCGGGTGTGCAGCCCTGAAATCTTGCAGGCGCGGCAGTAACCAATGCATGGCATAGGAGGGCAGCACTGATACGGTCAGTTGCGGGTGCTTGGTTTTTGCCATGAGTTTTTCCGTTACCCCGGCGATCTCACCCAGCGCCTGCCTGATTTGATAGGCATACACACGGCCCTCATCAGTCAGCGCAAGGGCCCGTTTGTTGCGCATCACCAGCGCCATGTCCAGATACTCTTCAAGCGAACGGATCTGATGGCTGACGGCACTGTGGGTAACGTGTAATTCGGCGGCGGCAAGGTTCACCTTTCCCAGCCGGGCCAATGCTTCGAAGGCCCGTAAGGCCGCGAGGGGGGGCAGTTTCAACGTGTGAATTCCTTTCACAGTAAAGCCTAATAATAGCCGCTATACGTGAAATGTGTGCGCTCCTGATAATACGAGACAGGTTAGTTACTTAAATAACGTCGTTTTAAACAGTCAGGAGTTGTCAGTTGTGATAGATGAAATTCAAGCGTTTCTGAAAGACTATTTTAGTGTCTTGCAAACTCAGGATCTGAAGGCGTTCGATCAAGTGTTTCATCGCGGGTGCGTGTTATATAGCGCGCAAAATGCGGATGTGGTCGTGCGGCCCTTTGCCGAGTACCGGACCATGGTTCAAGGCCGTCAGTCGCCGCAGGCAGGCGGTTTTCCGCAACTTGATGAAGTGCTGATGATTGATGTGATGTCCTCGGAAATGGCCATCGTGAAAGTGCGTTTGCGCTTGTTCAATAATGTAATGGTCGACTATTTGAACCTGATGAAAGTTGACGGTCGCTGGATGATCTTCGCAAAACTTTTTCATAAGGCGGGCGAAGCATCCGATCAATGAAAAAAGCGCCAGATGCAAAAACGCCCCGAACAATCGGGGCGTTTTTTTTTGCCGTCTGAAACTCAGCGGTTGCGGGTCAGCAACGCTGGTTTCTCACCACGAGGGCGGCCTGGCAACTGATCCAGCTGCTCAGGTGTCGGGAAGCGGTCAGCTTTCGACTCCTTGTGGATGATCTTCGGTGCCGGGCCACCGCGCGGGTTCTGCACGGCCGGCTCGGACAAGCGTGGCTGGTCATCACGGGCCGGGCGACGGTTGTTGCTGCGCGAATCTTCACGACGCGCCTGGCCGTCACGCGGTGCGCCATTGCGCGGGCCGCTGCGCTTGGCAGGCGGAGTACCGGTGGTGCCGCCGCTGCTGTTGCGCGGGCCATTCTGACGGCCGCCTTGTGGCTGGCCGCCACGTGGGGCGCCAGCGCCAGCGCCCTGTGCCGGAGCACCTGGACGACGGCCACGGCCCTGGGCCGGTTTGGCCTGGGGCACGTAGTCAACGCGGTTACCGAAGTTATCCACGTCGTCGTCGAGGAACTCGTCCGGGGCGCGGTCGGCTGCAGCGCGTGGCGGCTGGCTTGGCTGGCGCTGTTCGCGGGCCGGGGTGCCTTCACGGGGTTTCTGCTCGCGGGCTGGGCGTTCGCCACGGCCGTTGGTGGGCGCTTTTTCCTTGCCGCCCTTGTCTTTGCCCTTGTCGCGACGGCCACCGCCACCACCGCCGCCGTTCGGGCCATCGCCCTTAGGACCGCGTGGGTTGCGTGGGTTACGTACGTCCGGACGCTCGCGCGCTTCAGGCTTCTCGGCCTCAACGGCGCTGGCATCGAAGCCCATCAGGTCGCCGTCGGCGATTTTCTGCTTGGTCATGCGTTCGATGCTTTTCAGCAGTTTTTCTTCGTCCGGTGCGACCAGGGAAATGGCTTCACCCGAACGCCCGGCACGGCCGGTACGGCCGATACGGTGCACATAATCTTCGTCGACGTTTGGCAGCTCGAAGTTGACCACGTGTGGCAACTGGTCGATATCCAGGCCGCGGGCGGCGATATCGGTGGCGACCAGGATGCGCACAGAACCGGCCTTGAAGTCGGCCAGGGCTTTGGTGCGAGCGTTCTGGCTCTTGTTGCCGTGGATGGCGACGGCGGTCAGGCCATGCTTGTCCAGGTACTCGGCCAGGCGGTTGGCGCCGTGCTTGGTGCGGGTGAACACCAGCACTTGTTCCCAGGCGCCGGCGGTGATCAGGTGCGCCAGCAGCGCACGCTTGTGGCTGGCGGCCAGGCGGAAGACACGTTGCTCGATACGCTCGACCGTGGTGTTCGGCGGCGTGACTTCGATGCGTTCCGGGTTATGCAGCAGCTTGCCGGCCAGGGCAGTGATGTCCTGGGAGAACGTGGCCGAGAACAGCAGGTTCTGGCGTTTGGCCGGCAGGCGGGCGAGGACTTTTTTCACGTCATGGACAAAGCCCATGTCGAGCATGCGGTCGGCTTCGTCCAGCACGAGGATTTCCACGTGGGACAAGTCGACGCTGCCTTGGCCGCACAGGTCGAGCAAACGACCCGGGCAGGCGACCAGCACATCAACACCGCGGGACATGGCCTGAACCTGTGGGTTCATGCCGACGCCGCCGAAGATGCAGGCGCTGACGAACTTCAAGTCGCGGGCATACAGCTTGAAGCTGTCGTGCACCTGGGCGGCGAGTTCGCGGGTAGGGGTCAGGACCAGAACGCGCGGTTGGCGCGGGCCATGACGCTGGGATTTGTCTGGGTGACCATTGGGGAACAACCGCTCCAGAATCGGGAGGGCGAAACCACCGGTTTTACCAGTACCTGTCTGAGCCGCAACCATCAGGTCGCGACCTTGCAACACGGCGGGAATGGCCCGCTGTTGCACCGGAGTAGGCTCGGTATAGCCCGCTGCCTCGATGGCGCGGACTAAAGCCTCGGAGAGACCGAGGGAAGCAAAGGACATGAGTAATCCTGTTTTAGTTAGGGCTTGGCCCAAAGGGATAATCTTGCCGGGCGTGAATGGCGCTTAGGGGAGCGCAACCCCGTCCGGTCCTGCTGCGTCTGGCGGGCACTCCACCGGCTCGCGCGGGCTGAAAGCTGCGCAGTAGCTGGGTTGGGTGCCTTTTTCAAGACCTCAGCGGCCGGGCGTGAGCCTGGCGGAAAGGCCGGAGTATAACAGAGCAATCACGGCGCGCCGCTTTCCTGCTGCTCAACGGTGTGTTCTGAGGCAGTAATGTCTTTGACTCCGCCATATTTGGCACTCAAGAGGGCGTACGCCGGCTCCTGTTTGAAGCGCTTGAGTTCGGCGGCGAAGCGCTGCACCAGCAGGTCCATGCCTGCGCCACGACGCACGGCGAGAAACTGCGCCTGGCGGCTGACCACCACAGGAGCCTGGCTGACCTTGCCCTCCAGGCCCATGGCCTTGATCACATGCTGGCCCACCCGGCGATCCGTAATCACCAGATCGACGCGCCCCAGCGACAGCTTGCCGAAGTTGGCTTCGTGGCTGGGCGCCGGCTCGCGGTTGAACAACGTGGAGTCGCTGAAGCTGTCGCCATACAGGTAACCCGGCGAAGTACCCACGGTCAGCCCGCGCAAATCATCCAGGGTTTGGGCTGGGTGAGGGCGGTCGTTGGCGTAGAACAGCACAAACTCCACATCCGACAGCGGCTCACTGGGGTAGAGCAGCAAAGCGTCGCGTTCATGGCTGTGGAAAATATCCAGCGCGCCGTCGGCGTGGCCTTGGTCGAGCATGGCCAGGCAGCGTTTCCAGGGCAGGAACTGCCACTCCACGTCCACACCCAGACGCTGGAACACGATCACCGTGGTTTCGTAATCCAGGCCGCGCATGCTGCCGTTTTCGTCGTATACGTAAGGCGCCCAGGGCTCGGTGACAATGCGCAGTTTCTCGCCGTAAGCGGTGAGGCTCAGGCAAGTGAAAAGCACAGTGGTCAACAGCTTGAGAATGACGGGCATGCCCTGAGGTTACGACGCTCCTGCCCTAAAGAGAAGCTCTGGCACACGCATTCGCGGGCAAGTTGATGTGGCGCATTTGAAACAAAAAGGCCCTCGTATTGACGAGGGCCTTGGCGTATCGGCGCGAGCCTCAGCGTGGCAGCTTGAGGTTGTTCCAGATGGCCAGGCTCGGTTCAGCCTGGTTCAGGGTGTAGAAGTGCAACCCTGGTGCGCCACCTTGCAACAGACGCTCACACATCTCGCTGATAACCTGTTCACCGAACGCCTGGATGCTCTTGACGTCGTCGCCATAGGCTTCCAGCTGCTTGCGCACCCAGCGTGGGATCTCGGCACCGCAAGCGTCGGAGAAACGCGCCAGCTTGCTGTAGTTGGTGATCGGCATGATGCCGGGCACGATTGGGATGTTTACACCCATCGCACGTACACGCTCGACGAAGTAGAAATAGCTGTCGGCGTTGAAGAAGTACTGGGTGATCGCGCTATTGGCGCCGGCGTTGGCCTTGTGCACGAAGTTGTGCAGATCGTCTTCGAAATTACGTGCCTGGGGGTGCATCTCCGGGTACGCCGCCACTTCGATATGGAAGTGATCGCCGCTTTCTTCACGGATGAAGCTCACCAGGTCATTGGCGTAGCGCAGCTCACCGCTGGCCATGCCCATGCCGGACGGCAGGTCACCACGCAGGGCGACGATGCGCTTGATGCCGGCTTGTTTGTACTGGGTCAGCAGGCCGCGCAGGTCGGCCTTGCTGTCGCCCACGCACGACAAGTGCGGAGCGGCGGCAACTTTGGCTTCACTTTCCAGCTGCAGCACGGTGTTGATCGTGCGATCACGGGTCGAGCCGCCGGCGCCGTAGGTGCAGGAAAAGAAGTCGGGGTTGTAGCTGGCCAACTGCTTGGCAGTCGCCATCAGTTTTTCATGCCCAGCATCGGTCTTGGTCGGGAAAAACTCGAAGCTGTAGCGACGGTCTTGGGACATGGTAATAACCCTATGAAACTCAGATACCGGAAGTCATGCACCGATTTAATGTGGGAGCGGGCTTGCTCGCGAATGCGGTGTATCAGTCGCCGATTGCATCAACTGACATACCGCATTCGCGAGCAAGCCCGCTCCCACACAAGCCCGCTCCGCCAGGGAGCGGGCCGGCTGCTTAGTAGCGGTAAGCGTGCGGCTTGAACGGGCCTTCGACCGTCACGCCGATGTAGTCGGCCTGGGTCTTGGTCAGTTGAGTCACTACGCCGCCGAAGCCGCGGACCATTTCCAGGGCCACTTCTTCGTCGAGTTTCTTCGGCAGTACTTCTACGGTCAGGCGCTCGGCTTTCTGGGCTGGCGACAGGTCGGCGTATTTCTGGCCGAACAGGAAGATCTGCGCCAGTACCTGGTTGGCGAACGAGCCATCCATGATGCGGCTTGGGTGGCCAGTGGCGTTGCCCAGGTTAACCAGGCGGCCTTCGGCCAGCAGGATCAGGTAGTCATCGTTTTGTGGGTCGAATTTGCCAGCGCCGGTACGGTGAACCTTGTGTACCTGTGGCTTCACTTCTTCCCATGCCCAGTTCTTGCGCATGAAAGCGGTGTCGATTTCGTTGTCGAAGTGACCGATGTTGCAGACCACTGCGCGCTTTTTCAGGGCTTTGAGCATGTTCGCGTCGCACACATTCACGTTACCGGTGGTGGTCACGATCAGGTCGATCTTGCCCAGCAGGGCCTTGTCGATGCTCGCTTCGGTGCCGTCATTGACGCCATCGATGAACGGCGAAACCACTTCGAAACCGTCCATGCAGGCTTGCATGGCGCAGATCGGGTCAACTTCGGAGACTTTAACGATCATGCCTTCCTGACGCAGCGACTGGGACGAACCCTTGCCCACGTCACCGTAGCCGATCACCAGGGCTTGCTTGCCCGACAGCAGGTGGTCGGTGCCGCGCTTGATCGCATCGTTCAGGCTGTGACGGCAGCCGTACTTGTTGTCGTTCTTGCTCTTGGTCACCGAGTCGTTGACGTTGATGGCCGGGATTTTCAGCTCGCCCTTGGCCAGCATGTCCAGCAGGCGGTGAACGCCAGTGGTGGTTTCTTCGGTCACGCCGTGAACGCGCTCGAGCACCTGCGGATAATCTTTGTGCAACAGTTCGGTCAAGTCGCCGCCATCGTCGAGAATCATGTTGGCGTCCCATGGCTTGCCATCCTTGAGGATGGTTTGCTTCAGGCACCACTCGTACTCTTCTTCGGTCTCGCCTTTCCAGGCGAATACCGGAATGCCGGCTGCAGCGATAGCGGCAGCGGCCTGGTCTTGAGTCGAGAAAATGTTGCAGGAGGACCAGCGTACTTCGGCACCCAGGGCAACCAGGGTTTCGATCAGCACGGCAGTCTGGATGGTCATGTGGATGCAGCCGAGAATCTTCGCGCCCTTGAGCGGCTGCTCAGCGGCATACTTGCGACGCAGACCCATCAGGGCCGGCATTTCGGATTCGGCGATAAAGGTTTCGCGACGGCCCCAGGCAGCGAGGGACATGTCGGCGACTTTGTAGTCGGTAAAATCTGCAGGCGTGATTACAGCGCTCATGAAGAGCCTCCATTCGTAGTGTGCGAATGGGCGCCGTTGTGCGTTTAGTATCCAGCTGGCTAACCAGGCCGGACAACGCCCCATCCGAGCCTGACAGGTCGAGCCTGCTGCAGCGCCCCTCGGACAGGTGGCGGGAGAACGGTATCAATCAGAGATGACCGTTTTGAAGCGGTGGCGATTATAGCTGTGTGCGCCAGACTTCCCAAGCCTTTCTGTCAGCCATATGAAGATCGCTCATCGGCTTGATAGGCAATGGTTCATAGAGCTTGGGCCCGCGCTCTGCCATGATGTTGCCCATCATTCGGCAAGACGCTTTGGAGTGACCATGAACTTCCACACCCGCAAATGGGTAAAACCCGAAGACCTCAACCCCAACGGCACCCTGTTCGGCGGCAGCCTGCTGCGCTGGATCGACGAAGAAGCGGCCATCTACGCGATTGTCCAATTGGGCAACCAGCGCGTGGTGACCAAGTACATCTCCGAAATCAACTTCGTCAGCGCCTCGCGCCAGGGCGACATCATCGAACTGGGCATCACCGCCACCGAGTTCGGCCGCACCTCCATCACCCTGACCTGTGAAGTGCGCAACAAGATCACCCGCAAAAGTATCTTGACCGTGGAAAAAATGGTTTTCGTCAACCTGGGGGAAGACGGCCTGCCGGCACCTCACGGCCGTACCGAGATCAAGTACGTGAAGGACCAGTTTCAGGAAGACGGCATCAGCGAATAACCCCGCTTCGGTTTGATTCGTTTCGGGATCATTCCCGACGGATTCTTTTTGGGCTCTCTCGTCACTCAGGACTACAACCTGTAGAGAGAGCCATGTATGAAAGTTTCCAATTCGTCTGCACCGAATCAACCTTCATTGCCTCAAAGCACCGGCCAGGACGTGAAAACGCCTTTGGTAAAAGGCGTGGGCGAGCGCAACCTGAGTGTGTATCGCTATAGCGATGGTCGGGTGGAGGTGATGCTGTCGCCGCCCCCTCCGGCCCATCTTGTGCTCAGCGGCGGTGGCGCCAAGGGCATCGCCTTTCCAGGGGTGGTGCAAGCGCTTGAAGAGGCCAACAAACTCTCGGGCATCAAGGTGATTTCCGGCTCTTCAGCCGGTGCTATTTCCGCAACGTTGCTCGCCAGTGGCATGGGCGCCAAGGCGTTTGGCGCGCTGTCGAACAGCATTGACTTGCCCAGCCTGCTCAACAGCAAAGACCCTTTGACTGCCAAGCTGCAAACGCTCAGCTCCGAGCTGGGCAAGCTCGCCCGTCGTCTGCCCGGCCCCGCCGGCAATATTTCCCAACTGCTGCTGACGATGCTGCCGCGCCTGCAGACCGAGGCGCAGCCCTTGGAAGAGATGATGCGCAACGAATCGCGCAAATCGATTCTTGCCCATATCGCGGGCATGCCCCAGGCCACCCGACCCGCCGACGTCATGAAAATCGCCGACCGGCTCAACGCGGGCGGGGCGCCGACGTTTCGCGACCTTGAGGTGCTGAGCCGTCACATCCCGGCGATCAAGCAGCTCAACATCACCGGTACGGGCATGTTCGATGGGCGACCGCAGTTGGTGGTGTTCAATGCCAGCCTCACCCCGGATATGGACATCGCCCACGCAGCACGTATCTCGGGTTCGCTGCCGGGGCTGTTCAAGAGCCCGGCCGAGCAGGGCCATGATTTCCAGGCGGCGGCCGAAGTGACGGCCTTTCAGGACGGTGGGCTGCTCGTCAACACCCCGGCTCCCGGCGTCATTGAGCGTTCGTTTCCGGAGAGCTCGTTGGGCAAGGACGAATCGTTGATCGTCAAATTCGAGCCCGAAAAGGCGACAGCGGCCCAAACAAGCGGTGGTTTTTTCAGTCATCTTGGCGACCTCTTTACCGGTACGCCGCACGCGGCGGCAGACGCCTACCAAGAGGAACGGCTCGAATCGTATGCCGATCAGTCCGTCACGTTGCCGCTGAACACGGACAAAGGCGACTTTCGCGGCCTGCTCAATGGCACCGTCAACTTCACCATGACCCCCGAGCAAAAACAGCGGCTGCAGACCCTGGCTCGTCAAACGGTGGAGGGGCACCTGGAAAAGCGCGCACTGGTGCGTGAGCAGCATCCGTTCGCTTCCTTGGAAGATGCTGTGTTGGCGATGGACGATAAAATGCTGGCCAGTGTGCAGGATCAACTGCAGAAGGACCCGGCAGGCGCTGCGGCGTTGTTGTTTCGAAAGAACGCGCAGCAGGCGCTGCAAACGTTGGACAGTGCGATCACGCAAGCGAATCAAACCGGTACGTCTCTGGTGTTAACGCCACAGGTGACCTCGGCACTCCGTAATCTGGATGCGCTCGCGCGTCGGCCCGAGCATATCGAGTGGTTGGGGCGGCGGCTTAATGCCGCGAGCCAGCACAATTTTCAGCAATTGCTGCAAGTGGCGGCTAAACAGAAATCGGGCACTGACTCTCCCCTGTCCAAGGTCATGGCCAGTGGCGTGGCGCACATGCGCCGACGCGATATTGCGGTGAAGGCTGAAAACTTTGTGCGAGAGGTCATTTACCCATCGCTGTACCGTCCCGGCCAGCCGAAGTCCAATGTCGAGCTGTTGCGGCGTGCGGTGCGTGACTTGGGTGACGCAACCACGCCGGCGGAGTTCAACAGTGTGCTTGACGGCATCATTAAGCACTATAAAGCACGCAATAAGCCCTGGAGTAAGCCGCACAGCTCTACCACCGTAGAAATGGCTAAAGCCTGGCGCATACCGGTTTAGTCGTCTGGCCACTGAACAGCCACCGTCGCGGCGTGTCGTAGCTAAAAGCCCCCTCGGACTCGGTACATCATGGCCACTCAAGCAGACGGTAAAACCCCCAACCTGTCGCAGGAAGAACAGCAAGACGTTGACAAGAACCAGCCGCCCCGCGCGGCGGTTCTGCATGAAATTATCCGTACTCAAGGTGACCAGGAACTGGAGCGCAGTGTCGCCGCCTTGTGGTGGTCGGCACTGGCGGCCGGGCTGACCATGGGCCTCTCGCTGATGGCCATGGGGTTGCTCAATTCCCGACTGCCCCAGGGCGAGGCCTTTAAGGTGATCGCCAGCTTCGGCTACTGCGCGGGCTTCCTCGCGGTGATCCTTGCGCGCCAGCAACTGTTTACCGAAAACACCCTGACCGCGGTGTTGCCGGTGATGAGCAAACCCACATGGAGCAATGCCGCGCGACTGCTACGGTTGTGGACAGTGGTGCTGGTGGGCAACCTGTGCGGCACTTTGCTGGTGGCCTATGTGATGCTGCACCTGCCGATCTTCGACACCAAGACCGACATGGCCTTTCTCGAAATCGGCCGCAAGATCATGGAAAACGACGCCGGCCAGATGTTTGCCAAGGGCATCATTTCGGGCTGGATGATCGCCACCATGGTGTGGATGATCCCGTCGATGGAAAGCGCCAAGATGTGGATCATCATCCTGATCACTTACTTGATGGCGTTAGGGGATTTCACCCACATCGTCGTCGGCTCGGCGGAAGTGTCTTACCTGGTGTTTGCCGGTGAGTTGCCGTGGAAGGACTTCTGGCTGGTGTTCGCCGGGCCGACCCTGGCGGGCAATATCATCGGTGGCAGTTTTATCTTTGCCCTGATCAGCCATGCGCAGATTCGCAGCGAAAGCAGCCTGCCAGGGAAAAAGGCTGCGGACCCGAGGCATCCGCAGCCGATCAACAAGGATCAGTGATGCTCAGGCGTGGCTTGGGGCTCGTCCCGGGTCACGCGCTTGACCAGCTTGCCGATGCTCAAACCCTGCAACAGGATCGACGACAGCACCACGATGTAGGTGATGCTCAGCAGCAGGTCGCGTTCCGGGCCCAGCGGCAAGGCCAGCGCCAGCGCCACTGAAACCCCGCCGCGCAAACCACCCCAGGTGAGAATGCGGATAGTGCCGCGCGGCACCGTGCGCCAGCGGCGCAGCAGCAGGATCGCCGGGGCCACGGTCAGCAGGCGTGAAAGCAGGATCGCCACGGCCAGCAAACTGGCGGCCAACACGTGCAGCCAGTTGAACGGCAACAGCAACAGCTCCATGCCGATCAGCGCAAACAGCAGGGCGTTGAGCATGTCGTCGAGCAGCTCCCAGAAACCGTCCAGGTAGCGCCGGGTCATGTCGTTCATCGCCAGCTTGCGCCCCAGGTTGCCGATGATCAGCCCGGCCACCACCATCGCAATGGGCGCCGAGACATGCAGTTCGGTGGCCATTGCCGAGCCGCCAATCACTAGCGCGAGGGTCAGCATCACTTCGATCTGGTGTTGCTCGATGCTCTTGATCATCAAGTACACCAGGTAGCCGATCAGCCCGCCGAACACCACGCCGCCAACCGCCTCATGGGCGAACAGCATCGCGGTGGCGCCCACGGTCGGTGTTTCGCCCAGTTGCGCAATCCCCAGCAGCACAGTGAACACCACCACCGCCGTACCGTCGTTGAACAGCGACTCGCCGACGATGGTGGTTTTCAGCGGTTTCGATGCGTTGGCGGTGCGCAGCACGCCCAATACGGCGATCGGGTCGGTGGGCGAAATCAGTGCGCCGAACAGCAGGCAGTAAAGGAAGCTCACATGCCAGCCGAACAGGGCGAAGATGTAGTACGCCAAGCTGCCGATCACCACGGTGGCAATCAACACGCCGAAGGTCGCGAGCAGGCCAATGGGCCAGCGATAATTGCGCAAGTCGTTCAAGTTGACGTGCAAGGCGCCGGCGAACAGCAGGAACGAGAGCATCCAGTTCATCAGCAGATCGCCGAAGTCGATCTGGCCGATCAATTGTTGAATGCGCTCTTCCAGGCCTGGATAGCCGATGAAGCTCAGGCCTTGCAGGATCAGCGAAAACAGCAGGGCCGTGACCATCACACCGATGGTGGGTGGCAGGCCGATAAAGCGGTAGTTAACATACGTGAGCAGCGTGGTGAGGCAAATGAAGGCGGCGACAAGTTCAAGCATCCGGGGTCCTTGGAAGGTGGAGTGAGCGTTGGTTAGTGGGTGGATGGACCGCAGCAGTGGCGGGATGTTGCAAGCCAAGGGGCAAAAGGCCGGCAGAACCTTTTGCCGTGGCGTGGTTCATAGCGGTTAAGTGCGGTGTGGCATTTTTAGTGCTAAAACTCTAACCGCTGGCTAAAACTACAAAAGGATTCAGTGATGACGGTGGCTTTCTGGTGTGTGTTGATCGCAATTTTCCTGCCTTACCTGTGCACGGGTGTGGCCAAGTTCAGCGGCGGCAAGTTCGGGCCACGCCAGAACCACGACCCGCGTGCCTTCCTGGACACGCTCGAAGGGTTCGCCAAACGCGCCCACAGTGCGCAACTCAACAGCTTTGAAGTGACGCCGGCATTTGCTGCGGCGGTGATCATTGCGCACCTGGCCGGCACGGCCTCGCTGGTGACCATCAATGTGCTGGCGGTGATGTTTATCACCAGCCGCTTGCTGTACATCATTTGCTACCTGGCGGACTGGGCGATGCTGCGCTCGCTGGTGTGGTTCGTAGGCATGGCGCTGATTGCGAGTTTCTTCTTTGTTTCGATCTAAGGCCTAGCGCACGTTCTCTGTGGGAACTTGCTTACTGAGGTGAGCGGGCTTGTCGTGGCAAGCCCGCTCGCCACAATCAGCCCGCTTCACATAAGTTCTTATCCACATTTGCTTCTCGGCGGGCTGTCAGGTCCCGGCAGGCGCGTCCGGCACATGCGGCAGCGCCGCGCCTTTTGGCCACAGCATCCAGATCTGCCCTTGCTGTTTCATATTTCCGGCCAATTCACCCGCCGCCTCACCGGTGCCCCAGAACAAGTCTGCGCGCACTTCGCCGGTGATTGCCCCGCCGGTGTCTTGGGCTGCCACGGGTCGGACGATCGGCGAACCATCAGGCTTGGTAGTCGACAACCACAACAGGCTGCCCAGCGGAATCACCTTGCGATCCACTGCCACGCTGTAACCGGCGGTCAGCGGCACATTCAGCGAACCGCGCGGGCCTTCGTTGCTGTCCGGGCGCGCGCTGAAAAACACATAGCTGGGGTTGCTCGCCAACAGTTGCGGAATACGTTGCGGGTTAGCCTTCGCCCAGGCGCTGATGGCGCCCATGGTCACGTCTTCTTTTTTCAGCTCGCCTTGCTCCACCAGCCAGCGGCCGATAGGGCGGTAGGGGTAGCCGTTCTGGTCGCCGTAACCCACACGCAGTTGGCGCCCACCGGCCAGTTGAATACGCCCGGAGCCCTGGATTTGCAGGAATTGCAGGTCCATCGGGTTGGTCAGCCAGGCAATCGGTTTGGCGGTGGAGCCTTGGCCGTTGATGGTACTGGCATCGTCATAGGGCTTGAGCACGCGACCTTCGAGGCGACCGCGCAGGCGCTTGCCCTTGAGTTCCGGGTAGATGCTTTCCAGGTTGACGATGATCAGGTCATCCGGCACGCCATACACCGGCACATGGGCGGTGGCGGTTTCGGTGAGGCTGCCGGGGTACACCGGTTCGTAGTAGCCGGTGATCAAGCCATTCGGCGTGTTGTCAGCCGAGCGCAGGCCGAACACATCCAGGCGCTCCTTGAGAAAGCCGCGAACCGCCACGGCATTGCCCGGCACGGCGGCGGCGGCTGCACAGGTCGCGCCCCAGACCGGATCAGCCTTGAGGCGTTGGCAGGCGCTGCGCCAGGATTCAAACCCGGCCAGCAGGTCGCTGTCGGAAACGGTGGGCAGCGCCTCCCACGGTGCACTCACATAGGTGGCGACCGCATGGGGCTTAACAGTTTCATCTTTGCCGGCGTCTTTGCCGCCATCGCAACCGGCGAGCAACGCGATCATCGGCAGAGCCCATACCAGGCGGCGGCTCCAAGGTTTCGAGGTGACATTCATGCACGTAATTCCTGAAGCGATTGCCCGCGCTTCAACGTCGGCGGGCAACCCTTATTATTAATAGGGCTATTGGTCTTTGCGGGCGGGGCGAGGATACTGGCCGCCGTTTCCCGTGACCTTGAAGCCATGATGACTTTTAAAAAACTGACCCTGGTATTGCTGGCCTGCCTGACCTTGTCCGCCTGCGGCGGTGTCGATCCGAACTCGCCTTTGGGTCAGCGCAAGGCGATTTTCAAACAGATGCTCAAGACCGGTGAAGACCTGGGCGGCATGTTGCGTGGGCGTATCCCGTTCGACGGGGCTAAATTCGCCGAAGGCGCGGTCAAGCTCGATGCGTTGTCCCACGAACCGTGGAAGCATTTCCCAAGCGTACGCGAGGAAGATCACACCAGCGCCAAGGATGACGTGTGGCAGCAACAGGCACGCTTCCAGGAGCTGGCCCGAAACCTTGAAGCGGCCACCGGTGAATTGGTGATCGCAAGCCAGGTGCAGCCTTACAAGGCCAGCAACCTGGGGCCTGCCGTGCAGAAAGTCGAAGATGCCTGCACGGCCTGCCATAAACAGTTCCGGGACCACTGACCGAGTTTACTGGTCGAGTTCTTCGACGGCTTCCTGCAGGTCTTTGCGCGACTGGGCGAGCTTGTCTTTGCGTTTGTTGATCTTGTCGGCGTCGCCTTTTTTCATCGCTTTGTCGAGGTCGGCCTGACGGCGGCTGACTTCGTGCTTGGCGTCGAGCACTTTGTTTTCACGCTCTTTGCGCAAGGATGCGTCGGTGCAGTTGGCGGTGACTTCGCTCAGGGCTTTTTCCAGGCCGGCTTGCTGTTCACTGTTGCCATGGGCCTTGGCTTGGTCGATCTGATTACTGATGGCCTGGCGCTTGGCGGCGCAGCCTGTCAGTTGTGGCGCTTCTTCGGCAGCCAGCAGCGGGGCGCTCATGAGGCTTGCAAAGGTGAGCAGGGCAAACGGTGCGAGGAATTTCATGTAAGGCTCCAGAGTCGCAATCAAATGGCAGGATGAATTCTGCCGGGGTTAAAGGTGGCGAGCCGGGTTCAAAACCCGTCGATTCCCGCCACACGTAATGTTTCAGCCAATGCTTGTACCTGCGGGTCGCGAAAAAAAGCGCTCAGTTGCGCCGCGCGGCCCGCGCCGATGCCGTCGGTAGCCAGCCAGGCCTGGGTGTCTTTGGCAGCCAGGCTGTGCCAGCCGCCATCCAGATCGTTGCGTGCTGAAGGCGGTAAGCCCAAGGCTTTGAGCCATTGTGCAAAAGGCCGTTGCCGTGCGCTTTGAATGCTCTCGAGCAATCGCGCACGGCTGCGATCACCGAAGCCATCAATGTTAGCAAGCTCTGCCGCATCCAGGGTCAACCAATCGAGAAAGCCTGCGATTAGACCGGCCTGGATCAATATGTTCCACGTTTCGCGCCCTACGTGCGGCAAGGCCAAACCCTGGTTACCGCTCAGCCAGGTCAGGCGAGCGAGCAGTTGCTCCTCGCAGTCGGGGGCCAGCTGAAAGCAGCTCAAGGAATGAAAGTCTCGAGGGTTGGGTACTTGCACCGGCACCCTTGTCTCGTTGCGCAGAATCACTTGGTCCAGTCGAGGGATCACTTGGCCGGCCAGGGTGATGGACACCTGGTCACCGGGCCGGATATCCAGCGCATGCCAGCGTTTCAGGGAGCCGACGCTGACACGACTGATGTGTCGATCGTCCAGTCGCACCGGCTCCAGCTCCAGGATCGGGGTAATGCGCCCGGTGCGGCCGATTTTGAATTGAACCTTGCGCACCAGCGCCAGTGCCTTGGCGGCCGGGTACTTCCAGGCGACCGCCCAGTAAGGCGCGCTGACTTGCCAGCGTTTGGCTGGCGCGCGCGACGCTTGGTGCAACACCACGCCATCGCTGGCGAAGGGCAAAGGTTGGTTGTACCAGTAGGTGCGCCAGTGTGCGGCGTCAGCGATGTTTCGGATCGACTGGCTGTAGCGGCTGCTGTCGGTGAAGCCCCATCGTGCCAGTCTCGCCAGGCGCTCGGTAAAGTCAGCCGGGCCGTCAGGCCAGGCCCAGACAAACAAGCCGATGCCGGCCGCCTCGGTGTTGCTCAGCTGTCGGCGGTGCATCAGCCCGGCCACTTTGCTGCGTGCATTCACCCCGCCGTCGGTTGACTGCACATGATCGTCGAGGCGCCAATAGAGTTCGCCTTGCAGCACCAGGTCGATGGGGTCAGGCAGTTGCTGGACGATGCCGGGGATTTGGCGCGCGGCAGTCGACCAATCCTGGCCGAGCAGGCCGTTGCCCCGGCTGATGAGTTGGCTCAACTTGCCCTTGCGATACACCAATGTCACCGCAACACCGTCGACTTTGGGTTGAATCCACACGTCTTGGCGGGTCTTGAGCCAGTCATCGACAGCCTGTTCGTCCAGCAGCTTTTCCAGGCCGGTATGAGCGATCGGGTGGGCCTGCGTGCCCCGCGCGGTGGCCAGTGGGTTATCCGCCGCTGGCGCGGGTTGGGCAAAGCATTCTCGCCAGTGCGCCAGGCGCAGTCGGGCTTGATCGTAGAGCTCATCACTGACGGGGGATTGGCCGAGTCGATGATAGCTGTCATCCCACAGCTTGATCTGTTCAGCGAGGGTGCTGACCTGTGATCGAGCGTCCTCGGGGCAATCTTCAGCCCACACTGAAAAAGGCAGGGCGCTGAGTAAAAGAACAATCAGTAACCGCATCATGAGCATCCTTGCTCGGAAAGGGTGCCCAGCCTAAATGATCCACACCGCCACAAAAAAGCCCCGACGGCGCGGGGCTTTTTACCGGGTGTTTCTGCTTACTTGAACAGACCGCCCAAGGCTTTCACTGGGTCGTTCTTATCAGCCTTGGCTTCCTGCGTTTGCTGCTTGGCGTCGACTTTGGCCTGGGACTCAGCCAATTTGTTGCAACCTTTGTTGACCTGGTCCTGCGCCGCTTTAAAGGCTTTCACTTTCAGCGTGTCGTTGGCAGCCTCGGCAGCATCGATCTTGGCTTGCAGGTCTTTGGCTTGCTGCTGGCAATTGCCGGAAGTGCCGCTCAGTTGGGAGCTCAGGGCACCACCCAGGGCGCTCAGGTCGGCGGCGTGGGCAGGCAGGGCCAACAGGCTGAGCAGAAGGGCGGCAGGGGCGAGCGTGGAAATGCGCATGAAAACCTCAATGTTCGATTGCCTGCGCGCTTATGTATCCCGGGCTGGCGCAGGGCAATATCCAAGTAAGGTGAAGGGCCCGAGAGGGCGCGGATTCTAGAGGGCCATCATTTGGCCTGCAAGCATTGGATCCAAAAATGTAAGCGCCCTCCGCAAATCATTCGACAATAAAAAGCCCCGCCGGGCGAACCCGGCGGGGCTTTTGGTGTGACGCGTGCTTACAGGCCGGCAGCAGTGCGCAGGTCGTTGGCGCGGTCGGTTTTTTCCCAGGTGAACGTGGTGAAGGTGTCGTTACCGACGGTCTTCTGTGCAGGGGTACGACCGAAGTGGCCGTAGGCTGCGGTTTCCTGGTACATCGGGTGCAGCAGGTCGAGCATGGTGGTGATCGCGTAAGGGCGCAGGTCGAAGATCTCACGCACCAGCTTGACGATCTTGTCATCGCTGATCTTGCCGGTACCGAAGGTATTCAGCGAGATCGACGTAGGCTGGGCCACGCCGATAGCGTAGGACACCTGGATTTCGCAACGCTCGGCCAGGCCGGCCGCGACGATGTTCTTGGCCACGTAACGACCGGCGTAGGCCGCCGAGCGGTCAACCTTGGACGGGTCTTTGCCGGAGAACGCGCCACCGCCGTGACGGGCCATGCCGCCGTAGCTGTCGACGATGATCTTGCGACCGGTCAGGCCGCAGTCGCCCACCGGGCCGCCGATGATGAACTGGCCGGTCGGGTTGATGTGGAACTGGGTGTCCTTGGTCAGCAGTTCGGCAGGCAGCACGTGCTTGACGATCAGCTCCATCACGCCTTCGCGCAGGTCGGCGTAGGACACATCCGGGTTGTGCTGGGTCGACAGCACGACGGCGTCGATACCGACGACTTTGCCGCCTTCGTAGCGGCAGGTCACCTGGGACTTGGCGTCCGGGCGCAGCCATGGCAAGGCCCCCGATTTACGCGCTTCGGCCTGACGCTGCACCAGTTGGTGCGAGAAGGTGATCGGTGCCGGCATCAGCACGTCGGTTTCGTTGCTGGCATAGCCGAACATCAGGCCTTGGTCGCCGGCGCCCTGATCTTCAGGCTTGGCACGGTCTACACCTTGGTTGATGTCGGGCGACTGCTTGCCGATGATGTTCATCACGCCGCAGGTCGCGCCGTCGAAGCCGACGTCGGAGCTGTTGTAGCCAATCTTGGTGATCACGTCGCGGACGATCTGTTCCAGGTCGACCCAGGCCGTGGTGGTCACTTCGCCGGCGATGATCGCCACGCCCGTTTTCACCAGAGTCTCGCACGCCACACGGGCGAACTTGTCTTCAGCAATGATGGCGTCCAGCACCGCATCAGAAATCTGGTCGGCGATTTTGTCCGGATGCCCTTCAGACACGGACTCGGAGGTGAAAAGGGAGTATTCGCTCATCTCGATGTTTTCCTGATATTTACCGATGGTGAGTGTCGCCAGCCGGCCGCTGAAAATGGCGGACCTGAATCTGGAAACCATTACGTAAACCTACATAGAGGCTTTCCCCGGGAACGAGTCCCGCAGCGGTGGCCCAACGGGCCAGATCGTCCTGTTCAAACCCCAGCCAGAGATCACCGCAGGCCTCCTTGGCCCAACTCTGGTTGTGGCTGCATAAATCTGTGACCAGCAGGCTACCGCCGGGTTGCAGCAAATTTGCCATCTGCTTGAGGGCGTCGGCGGGGGCGGCAAAATGGTGCAAGACCATGTTCAGCACCACGCAGTCGGCCCGCAGGTTTGTGTCATTCAACGCGTCGGCCAGCTGCAGGCTGACGTTGCTCAACGCTTCGCGCTCGCAGAGCTGGCGCGCCAATTCAAGCATCGCCGGGCTGTTGTCCAGCGCCGTGACCTGGGCAAAGCGGCGCGCCAGTTCCGGCAGGAAACCGCCGTCGCCAGGGCCGACTTCCAACGCCGTCGCCTCATCACTGAAGACCAGCTTGTCCAACAGCGCCAGTACGCTTTCGCGGTATTGGGGCAAGCCGGCGATCAGGTCCTGTTGGGCGCGAAACTTCTCGGCAACCCGTGAGAAAAAGTCCTGGCTGGCCGCAGCGCGTTGCCCGTGGACCTGGGCGATGCGCGACTGCACATCGCTGGGCAACCCCAAACCGTCCACCTCTTCAAGCAGCGCGGCGTGCAGCTTGCCGCCAAGCAACTCGGTGTGGGGCAGGGCGCGGCGGTAAAAAATCGCGTTGCCTTCACGGCGTGTGGCTACCAGGTCGGCCTGGGACAGGACCTTGAGGTGGTGGCTCATGCCGGACTGGCCGATGGCGAAGATTTGCGCCAGCTCCAGCACGCCGAAAGAATCGTTGGACAGCGCGCGTAATACGTTCAGGCGCAACGGATCACCCGCGGCCTTGCACAAGGCTGCCAGTTCATCGCCGTCGTCGGGACGCAAGGTGGGCGCAGATAGGTTCATAAGGCCAGCAGTCTAGTGACGGGTGGAAATCACCGCAAGGTCAATATCAAAAAGTTTTGATATTGGTCGATAATCGGTGGTTATAAGCAGCCGCTATAACCTTTAGACGAAGCAGTGGCGCTTTTCTGCAAGCGATTGCCGGCCAAACCGCAGGAAAAACACCGTCAAGTGACTATCTGTCATTGCCCGCAGGCGGTGGCTGAGGGAAAATGCCGGTCCTTTTTTCCGTTTCTTTTTCTCAAACCCCAGGAGATCAGCGATGCCCAGCCGTCGTGAGCGTGCCAACGCCATTCGTGCCCTCAGCATGGATGCCGTGCAAAAAGCCAACAGCGGCCATCCCGGTGCCCCGATGGGCATGGCGGATATCGCCGAGGTACTTTGGCGTGACTACCTGAAGCACAACCCAAGCAACCCGTCGTTCGCCGACCGTGACCGCTTCGTGCTGTCCAACGGCCACGGCTCGATGCTGATCTACTCGCTGCTGCACCTGACCGGCTACGACGTCACCATTGATGACCTCAAGAGCTTCCGCCAGCTGCACAGCCGCACGCCGGGCCACCCTGAATTCGGCTACACCCCAGGCGTCGAGACCACCACCGGTCCCCTGGGCCAAGGCCTGGCCAACGCTGTCGGCTTCGCGCTGGCTGAAAAAGTGCTGGGCGCGCAGTTCAACCGTCCTGGCCACAACATCGTCGATCACCACACCTACGTGTTCCTGGGTGATGGCTGCATGATGGAAGGCATTTCCCACGAAGTCGCTTCCCTGGCCGGTACTCTGGGCCTGGGCAAGCTGATTGCCTTCTACGATGACAACGGCATCTCCATCGACGGCGAAGTCGAAGGCTGGTTCACCGACGACACCCCCAAGCGTTTTGAAGCCTACAACTGGCAAGTCATCCGCAACGTCGACGGCCACGATCCGGAAGAGATCAAGACCGCCATCGACACCGCCCGCAAGAGCGAGCAGCCGACCCTGATCTGCTGCAAGACCACCATCGGTTTCGGCTCGCCGAACAAGCAAGGTAAAGAAGACTGCCACGGCGCCCCATTGGGTGACGCGGAAATCGCCTTGACCCGCGAAGCGCTGAAGTGGAACCACGGCCCGTTCGAAATCCCTGCCGACATCTACGCCGAGTGGAGCGCCAAGGAAAAAGGCCTGGCGACCGAAGCCGAGTGGGACCAGCGTTTCGCTGCCTACTCCGCCGAATTCCCTGCGCTTGCCAACGAGCTGGTACGCCGCCTGGCCGGTGACCTGCCTGCCGACTTCTCGGAAAAAGCCTCGGCCTACATCGCCGAAGTCGCGGCCAAGGGCGAGACCATCGCCAGCCGTAAAGCCAGCCAGAACACCCTGAACGCCTTCGGCCCGTTGCTGCCGGAAATACTCGGCGGTTCGGCTGACCTGGCAGGTTCCAACCTGACTCTGTGGAAAGGTTGCAAAGGTGTCTCGGCTGAAGACGCCAGCGGCAACTACATGTACTACGGCGTGCGCGAGTTCGGCATGAGCGCCATCATGAACGGCGTGTCCCTGCACGGCGGCCTGGTGCCTTACGGCGCGACCTTCCTGATGTTCATGGAATACGCCCGTAACGCGGTACGCATGGCCGCGCTGATGAAGAAGCGCGTGATTCATGTGTACACCCACGACTCCATCGGCCTGGGCGAAGACGGCCCGACGCACCAGCCGGTCGAGCAACTGACCAGCCTGCGTACCACGCCGAACCTGGATTGCTGGCGCCCAGCCGACGCGGTCGAATCCGCAGTGGCCTGGAAGCACGCCATCGAGCGTAAGGACGGCCCTTCGGCGCTGATCTTCTCGCGTCAGAACCTGCAGCACCAAGTGCGTACCGACGCGCAGATCGCCGACATCAGCCGTGGCGGTTATGTGCTGAAAGACTGCATTGGCGAGCCGGAGCTGATCCTGATCTCCACCGGTTCCGAAGTGGGCCTGACTGTTCAGGCGTACGACAAGCTGACCGCCCAAGGCCGCAACGTACGTGTTGTGTCCATGCCGTGCACCAGCGTGTTCGAAGCCCAGGACGCCGGCTACAAGCAATCGGTGCTGCCTTTGCAGGTCAGCGCGCGTATCGCCATCGAGGCGGCTCACGCCGACTACTGGTACAAGTACGTGGGCCTGGAAGGCCGCGTGATCGGCATGACCACCTACGGTGAGTCGGCGCCGGCGCCAGCGTTGTTCGAAGAGTTCGGTTTCACCCTGGAAAACATCCTGGGTCAGGCTGAAGAGCTGCTGGAAGACTAAGGCTGTAAATTGAGGTGGCTGTGCTGGCCCCTTCGCGAGCAAGCCCGCTCCCACATTAGATCGGGTTCACATAGTTTGAATTGTGAACCCATTCCAAATGTGGGAGCGGGCTTGCTCGCGAAAGCGGTCTAACAGCCACCCCATTACCCAAGGTAATCGAGAACCCCATGCCCCAACCGCGTCCCTACAAAGTTGCACTCAACGGCTACGGCCGCATTGGTCGTTGCGTCTTGCGTGCTCTGTTCGAGCGAGGGGCGGCGGCCGGGTTTGAAATTGTCGCGATCAATGATTTGGCCGATATGGCCAGCATCGAATACCTGACACGCTTTGACTCCACCCACGGCCGCTTCCCTGGCGAAGTGCGGGTCGAAGGCGACTGTCTGCATATCAATGGCAACTGCGTGCAGGTCTTGCGCAGTGCCACCCCCGAGGGCATCGACTGGAAAGCATTGGGCGTCGACCTGGTGCTGGAATGTTCGGGTGTCTACCACACCCGTGCCGATGGCCAGCGTTTTCTCGACGCCGGCGCGCCGCGTGTGCTGTTTTCCCAGCCGATGGCCAGCGAGGCGGATGTCGACGCCACCATCGTCTACGGCATCAACCAGGACTGCCTGACCGGCAACGAGCTGCTGGTGTCCAACGCGTCCTGCACCACCAACTGCAGCGTGCCGCTGTTGCGCCTGCTGGATCAGGCGATTGGCCTGGATTACGTGTCGATCACCACGATTCACTCGGCGATGAACGACCAGCCGGTGATCGACGCCTATCACCATGAAGACCTGCGCCGCACCCGCTCGGCGTTCCAGTCGGTGATTCCGGTGTCTACCGGCCTGGCGCGTGGCATCGAAAGATTGTTACCGGAACTTGCCGGGCGAATTCAGGCCAAAGCCGTACGGGTACCGACGGTGAACGTGTCCTGCCTGGACATCACCATGCAAACCGTCAGCGACACCGATGCCACTGAGGTCAACCGGATATTGCGCGACGCCGCCACCAGCGGCCCGCTCAAGGGCCTTTTGGCCTACACCGAGTTGCCGCACGCCAGTTGTGATTTCAACCATGACCCGCATTCGGCGATTGTCGATGCCAGCCAGACCCGCGTTTCCGGCCCACGGCTGGTGAACATCCTGGCTTGGTTCGACAACGAATGGGGGTTTGCCAACCGAATGCTGGATGTTGCGGAACATTATCTGCACATCGCCTCTAAACAACCTCAACAGTAACTCAGGAACTGCGACCCATGACCGTGTTGAAGATGACCGACCTCGATCTGCAAGGTAAGCGCGTGCTGATCCGCGAAGACCTCAACGTCCCAGTCAAGGACGGTGTTGTCAC
Organism: Pseudomonas sp. R76; assembly: GCF_009834565.1. Taxonomy (GTDB): domain Bacteria; phylum Pseudomonadota; class Gammaproteobacteria; order Pseudomonadales; family Pseudomonadaceae; genus Aquipseudomonas. Next base: position 6,284,485 of record NZ_CP019428.1, on the reverse strand, counting down.
CAGCGATGCGCGAATCCTGGCTTCGCTGCCGACCATCAAGCTGGCCCTGGAAAAAGGTGCGGCCGTGATGGTCTGCTCCCACCTGGGTCGCCCGACCGAAGGTGAGTTCTCCGCCGAAAACAGCCTCAAGCCTGTAGCCGAATACCTCAGCAAAGCCCTGGGCCGTGACGTGCCGCTGGTGGCTGACTACCTGGGCGGCGTTGACGTGAAGGCCGGCGACATCGTGTTGTTCGAAAACGTGCGCTTCAACAAAGGCGAGAAAAAGAACAGCGACGAGTTGGCCCAGCAATACGCGGCCCTGTGCGATGTGTTCGTGATGGACGCTTTCGGTACTGCGCACCGCGCCGAAGGTTCGACCCACGGCGTGGCCAAGTTCGCCAAAGTCGCCGCAGCCGGCCCATTGCTGGCCGCTGAATTGGACGCACTGGGCAAGGCCCTGGGCGCTCCGGCCCAACCAATGGCTGCCATCGTTGCCGGCTCCAAGGTTTCCACCAAGCTGGACGTGCTCAACAGCCTCAGCCAGATCTGCAACCAGCTGATCGTCGGCGGCGGCATTGCCAACACTTTCCTGGCCGCAGCCGGGCACCCAGTGGGCAAGTCGCTGTACGAGCCGGACCTGCTCGACACCGCCCGCGCCATCGCTGCCAAAGTCAGCGTGCCGCTGCCGGTGGATGTGGTGGTTGCCAAGGAATTCGCTGAAAGCGCCGAAGCCACCGTCAAGCTCATCGCTGATGTGGCGGCTGACGACATGATCCTGGACATCGGCCCGCAAACCGCAGCCAACTTCGCCGAGCTGCTGAAGTCGTCCAAGACCATTCTGTGGAACGGCCCGGTTGGCGTGTTCGAGTTCGACCAGTTCGGCAACGGCACCAAAGTACTGACCCACGCCATCGCTGAAAGCTCGGCATTCTCCATCGCCGGCGGTGGCGATACCTTGGCGGCCATCGATAAATATGGCGTTGCTGACCAGATCTCCTACATTTCTACCGGTGGCGGCGCATTCCTCGAATTCGTCGAGGGCAAAGTGCTGCCGGCCGTTGAAGTGCTGGAAACCCGAGCCAAAGGCTAAGGCTCGTGATCCGGAAAAGGAGTCTTCCCATGATCAAGTCGTTGGCACTGGTGATCGCTGCGGGCCTGTTGGCCGGCTGCGGCAGCACGCCAAGCGCTAAACCTGTGGCCGCAGAGCCTGCGCCGGGGCAAAAAAAGAGCTGCTACCAGGCTGACTGGCAAGCCGAAACCATGCCGGTGATCAACAAGCGCATCGGCAATGAGCGGTTGGAGAAATACGACGCCGCGCCCAACGGTCAGGAACAGGGTTGCCCCTGACGGGTCTGATCAACTAACCGACAGCAGTGGCGGCCCTTGGGCCGTCGTTCGAGGATTGGCAATGAAAGGCGTTTTCGCCCTGGCAGCCCTGGCTCTATTGGCCGGTTGCAGCAGCATGAACATGTTCAACAAGGCAGAGCCTGCCGACAAGTGGACCACCTGGACCTGCGACAGCAAGGCCGAGGTCAACTGGCGCTTTGCCAACCAGGCCCGCTCCGAAGTAGATGTACGCCTCGGCGGTTCGGACCAGGTTTATCGCCTTAAACAGGACGTCGCTGCCTCGGGCGTGCTGTACAGCAATGACCAGCTGGCGTTTCATCAAAAAGGTGAGGAAGGCCTGATCTACTGGGTAGCCACCGATGATTTGATCGGGCGAGGCTGCAAAGCCCAGTAAGAACACGATCTCAAGATAAATGAGATCTAAATGTGGGAGCTGGCTTGCCTGCGATTGCGGTGGGCCTGCAAAACAAATGTTGTCTGATCTGCCCCAATCGCAGGCAAGCCAGCTCCCACATTGATCGGCTTTTTCAGTGGCGTGAGCACACGGCCACTCCAGCAATAACGATTCAGCAGGCCAAGCCTTAACCCCATGGCCTGCAATAACTTGAATAGCAGCCGCCGCTACGGCAGGCTTGCACGATTAACGACCCACGATCGGGAGAGACAACACAATGGCACTTATCAGCATGCGTCAAATGCTGGACCACGCAGCCGAGTTCGGCTACGGCGTCCCAGCCTTTAACGTCAACAACCTTGAGCAGATGCGCGCCATCATGGAAGCCGCTGACAAGACCGACTCCCCAGTGATCGTCCAGGCTTCGGCCGGTGCCCGCAAATACGCCGGCGCGCCATTCCTGCGTCACCTGATCCTCGCTGCGATCGAAGAATTCCCGCACATCCCGGTGTGCATGCACCAGGACCACGGCACCAGCCCTGACGTGTGCCAGCGCTCCATCCAACTGGGCTTCAGCTCGGTGATGATGGACGGCTCCCTCGGCGAAGACGGCAAGACCCCAACCGACTACGAATACAACGTACGCGTGACCCAACAAACCGTGGCCATGGCTCACGCCTGCGGCGTTTCGGTTGAAGGCGAGCTGGGCTGCCTGGGTTCGCTGGAAACCGGTATGGCCGGCGAAGAAGACGGCATCGGCGCCGAAGGCGTGCTGGATCACAGCCAAATGCTGACCGACCCGGAAGAAGCCGCCGACTTCGTCAAGAAGACCCAAGTTGACGCCCTGGCCATCGCCATCGGCACCAGCCACGGCGCCTACAAGTTCACCAAGCCGCCTACCGGCGACGTGCTGGCCATCGACCGCATCAAGGAAATCCACAAACGCATCCCGAACACCCACCTGGTGATGCACGGTTCTTCCTCGGTGCCACAAGAGTGGCTGGCGATCATCAACCAATACGGCGGCGACATCAAAGAAACCTACGGCGTGCCGGTTGAAGAAATCGTCGAAGGCATCAAGTACGGCGTGCGCAAGGTCAACATCGACACCGACCTGCGTTTGGCATCCACCGGCGCCATGCGTCGCCTGATGGCCACCAACCCGAGCGAATTTGACCCGCGTAAATTCTTCGGCGCCACCGTAACCGCCATGCGTGACGTGTGCATCGCACGTTACGAAGCCTTTGGTACTGCCGGTAATGCTTCGAAGATCAAGCCGATCTCGTTGGAAGCGATGTATCAGCGTTACCTGAAAGGCGAGTTGAACGCTAAGGTGAACTGAACCTCAGGCGTTTAAACAAAAGCCCGCAGTGATGCGGGCTTTTTTGTGGCTGTGAATGAGTCGACGTAAGGTTATTTGAAATGTCCGTCATAGCGGACATAATCGAATAAATTTGTTAAAAAGTCCTATATGGGTGACATTTTGCTGATCACCAATCCCCCTTCATTTGGCGAGCGGCTCAAACAGCTGCGCCGAGCCAAGAAATTTAGCCAGCAACAGCTCGCGGAAAAAGCTCGATGCAGTCGCAAGACGATCATTGATCTTGAGGCGGGGGAAAACGTCGCTATGTATACCGTCTTCAGGGTTATCAGCGCCCTTGGCATGGCGCTGGAAGTCGTTGACCGGCGAATCGACCTTAAATCCCTTGCCGAACTGGTCGAGCACGATGAGTAAAATCAAGTTACTCAACATCACTACGCCTCAAGGCATGGCCGGCGAACTGTCCAGGGGCTCACAGTTTTCGTTTGCTTACGCCTCTGCGCAGGCTTCCCGCGAAGTGTCACTGGTGATTCCATATGACCCGACGCCAGTGGTCAGCAACGTATTGCATCCGATTTTTGATATGAATGTGCCGGAGGGCTTCCTGGCTGATCAGATTAAGCGTCGTATGGCCAAGCACATGCAAGTGGACGAAATGCGCTTGCTGTCGATCATCGGCGGCAACCAGATTGGTCGACTGAGTTACGAGAACCCCATTGAGGCTTCTGCGCCAGTGAAGGCGCAGGTCGGGTTACAGGAAATTCTGTCTGCGGATACCTCACAGGGCGTATTCGATTTCCTCGTCGAGACCTATTTCGAGTCAGGTATTTCCGGGGTGCAGCCGAAGGTGTTGGTGCCTGACCTGGATAAGCTGACAGGCCATCGTAAAACGATGCTCAGCTCCGACTTGATCGTGAAGTCCGGCGCTGATGAATATGCTCACTTGGCTCAGAATGAGTTTCTCTGTTTGGAAGCTGCTCGCCTCGCCGGCTTGGAAACGCCGCGTTTCTGGCTGTCTGAAAGGGGCGATCTCTTTGTCATGGAGCGCTTTGATCTGACTGAATCTGGCAGGTTGGGTTTTGAGGATATGGCGGTGTTGTTGGGGCTGAACAAAGACCCTCACGATAACTACAAATACTCCCAAAGCTACGAAACGCTTGCTGCGGTAATCAACGAAGTTTGCCGGCACGGCGATGTGCTGCGTGAGCTTGAACGTTTTTTCTCATACGTTTGCTTGTCGGTCATGGTGCGCAATGGCGATGCCCACCTGAAAAATTTCGGTGTGCTCTATACCCACCCTGGAGCCCCTGAAACCGTGCAGTTGGCCCCTGTATTCGACGTGACGACCACTACCGTGTACGAGAATTACAATCCCAAGTCTGGTCAGTCACTGGTCGACCGCACCTTGGCTATCAAGATGAACAAGGTGAAGGCCTATCCGGATCGTCAGCAACTGATCGAATTTGGCCGCAAGCACTGCGGTGTGGCAAACCCAGGGATGATTATTGAGCGAATCAGCGACGCCATGTCTGAGGCACTACGCGCTCATCAAGTACGAATTGACGTTGAACTGTTTACAACGATGCAGAAAGAATGGGACGCGGGCCGTACGATGGCGCTGCATGACTCTGTTGCGTCGGGTATGCGGCGAAAGCCAGTGGTAACACGTGCGCCTTAAGAGCCTACGAAAAGCCCGCAGCGATGCGGGCTTTTTTCTGGCTTGGATTTAATCAGGCAGCGTCAGGCTTATCGAAACCACGGTGTTCGATGACACGAAACACATCGCTCACGTCCTGCACCAGAATGCGCGCGGTGTTGGCTATGTTATTCAAGTCGCGCTCGGCGAAGTCCGGCAAGCTGGAGCAGGCGATCAGGTTGAGGTGTTCAAGGGCTGCGTTTAGGCGTTCGCGCAGGCAGGCGTGGAGGTCGAGCAGTGGGGCGTCGCTGTCGATTAATAGCACGGGGTAATCGGTGGCGGTTTCGGTGCATGGGGTGAAGCGGCGGGGTGGTAGTTGTTGGGTCATGGTGAATCCTTAACTCGAGAGAAGAATGACCACCGTTTGCTGCGAAACAAATTGGGTGGCAGCTGTACGCGGGTTCGCAGACCGAGGAGTTAAGACCCGGCAGACCCGAAGGTCTCCCACGCACAGCCGCCATAACAAGACGGCCGTTGGCAGGAGCGCCAGGGCAGTTTTGACGGGTGCGGAATTAACTCTGTAGGGCTGCGAAACCCTATCGCCGGTCAATGCCAGCGACGGGGCGAACTATAAGCGCCGATCTGGCCGGCCGCAACGGCTGCGTAGGACGACCACTGGACCTTCTGCCAAAGCCTAACCCCTGTGGGAGCCGGGCTTGCCCGCGATAGCGGTGTGTCAGTTAACGCAAATAATGGCTGAACCACCGCCATCGCGGGCAAGCCCGGCTCCCACAGGGAATAGTGAGGGGGGTGAGTATTTGGATTAACCGGTGAATTGTCCTTTAGCTAATCGGACATTGCCTACAAATCGAAAGGCCCCCGTATTCACAATCGGAAGTTTCCGGGAAGGAATATGTTGTTTTCTCTTTGTTTCTCCAGTTTTTCTGTTTTAGTCATGCGTCATTGAAAGTGCGCTTTTATCGTCATCGAATCATTTAAGGTTCGGGCCTTGATGCTATTCAATGATGGAGAATTGATGATGAATTTTATTAAAATCGTTGGCGCTGTTCTGGTGTTGGCGGCAACGGGGTCTTTTGCCTACGCGGATAGCCGGATATTCACCGCGTCTGTTGATAATAAAGGCCAGGTCATTGCGCAATCGCCCCAGTGGCTGAAAGAGGTGAAGTTAACGGCGCAGCCTGATTACTTCTCGGAGTACAAAGTCCGCTTTGTTCCCGGCGTGTTTAAACAGCCGCCGCGTTTCTGTAATGTCTCGGTAACCGATGTAAGCTCCAATGATCATATCTTCTATGGCCATGCGAAGTTGGGCAGTCTGCCGGCAATTAACTACGTGAATGTATTGACACTTAAGGTGGGCGATAATAAACCGGCGGGTGATTCGTCGATGGGTTTCATGTTGATGTGTGTTGAATAAATAATATTACTCAGAAGCCCCGGTATTGCCGGGGCTTCTCTCAAGCATTACTCGTGATCAATATCCAACTTCGCAAACGTCACCCGCGCGCCTTCCTTGCTATTGCCACTGTTGTCCTGCACATACGCCCCCGCCTTGAAGTACAAAGGCTTGGCGCCCCACGCGGCACCAATGCGCTCATTCCACTGCCCGTCAGCCGCCTCGACGCTCAGCAATCCGGCCTTGTTGAGGTTGATCACGTACGTAAAGCTCTTCTCCAGCGGCACATTGGAGGCGACGATAATCACGCGGCCTTCATCTTCATCCGGGCGCATGCGCACTTTGGCGACGATGTTGCCGGTCTGGGTCTTTTCCTTGAATTGGTACTCGAGTTTGATCAGCGGTTTCTGGCTGTCATAGGCGTGAATCTGGCCGATGACCACTTTGCCGCTGGAGGGCACTTGGTTAACGGCCAGCGTGGCACGCAAAAAGTTGTCGGCGTCGGTATAGGTCCAGTTGCGCAAACGCCCATCGGCGTAGGTTTCGCGCAATTCGCTGCGCGGGTAGACGGCGTTTTCGGTGCGCGTGCCGGTCACCGGTGTCCAGAATTGCACGTTGCTGCCTTCGGCCTGGAAATATTGGTCCTTGAAGCCGCTAAGCAGTTTCGGCGTGTCGATGGTCGCGGGCGGCGAGCCGACCGGAATGCTCAGGTTCCAGGTGGAAAGGTCGATCATGGTGTTGGCCTTTTACAGAGGGTGAAAGCGTTGGCCCGTGGGCCTCACAGGTTCTTTATAGGCGGTGATCGTCGGGTTGTTAAACAATTGCTGGCGATTTATTGGCGTCAGAGGAATGCCAAAAAGCCATGTTTCCCATGAGCCGTGGGTTGTAGGGCTTGACCGTTAGTCGGCTTCCTGGGCTTTGGCGCAATGATGGCACCCACGTCACTTCTGCTTTTTTAGAACCGGGGCTAGAGTGAGGCCTCAGTGTTTGTCCGGGTTTTTTATCAGAAGTGACCGGTACAGCCCCTCAAGGAAGAGACGTAGCATGGATTGCGCTCCACACCACGGCGATGGCAGTTCGGTTCTTCTGGTGGTCGACGACTACCCGGAAAACCTCATCAGCATGCGCGCCCTTTTACAGCGCGAAGACTGGCATGTGATGACCGCAGCGTCCGGGCTGGAGGCCTTGGAATTGCTGTTGGCGCACGATGTCGACCTGGTCTTGCTGGATGTGCGCATGCCCGGCATGGACGGCTTTGAGGTCGCGCGCCTGATGCGTGGCAGCCAACGCACGCGCATGACGCCGATTATTTTCCTGAGTGCCCACGCCCAATCGGCCGCCTCCGTGCTGGAAGGCTACGCCAGCGGCGCCATTGATTACCTGTTCAAACCCTTTGACCCGCACATTCTCAAGCCCAAGGTGCAGGCGCTGCTGGAGCACCAGCGCAATCGCCGGGCCTTGCAGCGCCTGAGCCATGACCTGGAGTCCGCACGCGCCTTTAACGCCTCAATACTCGACAACGCCGCCGAGGGCATCCTGGTGGTGGGTGAGGGCAGTGTGATCCAGTACGCCAACCCGGCCATTTCGCGGCTGCTGAATGCGACGATGGCCGAGTTGCAGGGCGAGAGTTTCCTGAGTTTCCTGCAAAAGCCCCATGTGCCCACCTGGTTGGGCTTCCCGATGTACGAGGCGTATCGCAAAGGCGAGACGTGGCGCCAGCACGACGCGATTTTGCGCACCAGTCGCGGCCAGCAGGTGCCGGTGGCCTTGTCCTGCGCGCCGTTGCCCGCCGAGCAGAACGCCATGGTGGTGACGGTGCTGGACATGTCCGAGGTGCGCCACCTGCATCAGCAACTCGAGTTCCAGGCGGTGACCGACCCGCTGACCGGGCTGTTGAACCGGCGTGGCTTCCACCAGGCGGTGGAGAACACGTTATTGCGCAGCGAACGTAACGAGCTGTCGCTGGTGCTGCTGTACCTGGACCTCGACGGCTTCAAGCGGGTCAACGACTCGTTGGGCCACGACGCCGGGGACCGCGTGTTGCGCTGGGTCTCGGAGCAAATGCAGGCGTGTTTGCGCTCCTACGACATTCTTGGGCGCATGGGCGGTGACGAATTCACCGCCTTACTGGAGCTGGAGTTCCCGGAACAGGCGGCCAAGATTTCGGAAAAACTGATCGAACGCGTGTCCGTGTGCCAGCAGGTCGACGGTTTGGATGTGATGCTCGGTGTCAGCATTGGCATAGCGACCTTCCCCGACTGCGGCTCGGACCTGAACGGCCTGCTGCGCGCAGCCGACATCGCCATGTACGAAGCCAAGCGCGCCGGGCGTCAGCAATATCGCTATTACGATCAGGAAATGAACGGCCGCGCCCGCTCACGGCTGATGCTCGAAGACAGCGTGCGCACCGCGATTCAAAACAAGGATTTCACCCTGGTGTACCAGCCCCAGGTGTCGCTGGAGGACGGGCGGTTACGCGGCGTCGAAGCATTGCTGCGCTGGCAGCACCCGAGTGTCGGCGATGTGCCGCCGGGCTTGTTTTTACCGTTGCTGGAAGAGGCGCGGCTGATCAGCCAGTTGAGCGCCTGGATCTATCAGCAGGTCGCCGCCCAGCGCCAGGCCTGGCAAACCACTTTCGATGACGCACTGGTGTTGAGCGTGAGCTTGAGCAGCAGCCAGTTCAATATGCCCAACCTGGCCGGCCAACTGCAGCAGGTACTTGAGCGACATGGTTTGCAGGGGCGGCAGTTGGAGGTGGAAATCAGTGAAGACAGCCTGATGAGTAACCTTGAGGAAACCAACAAGCAGCTCAAATTATTGCGTCAGCTCGGGGTGCGTATTGCTTTGGATGACTTCGGTCTCGGCCAGTGTTCCCTGGCCCACTTGCGTGACCTGGAGTTCGACACGCTCAAGCTCGACCCGCAATTGGTGGCGCGCCTGCCGGGTTCGGTGCGGGACGCTGCGATGGCGTGCAGCATCATCCAGCTGTGCGGGCATTTTGATGTGCTGGTGGTCGCCGAGGGCGTGGAAACCCTCGAGCAGGCCCAGTGGCTCAAGGCCAATGGGTGCTCATTTGTCCAGGGCGCATGGGCGGCGCAGCCCTTGGTGGCCGCGGAAGTGGCCGACTGGTCCCACCCGCGGTTGCTTTGAATTCGCTACACTGGCGCCCATTCGAACCCTGTTGCTGAACTCATGACCGCGCTGAAATACCTCCAGGCTTACCCCGCAGCGCTCCAGGAGCAAGTACGCCAACTGATCGCCAAGGACCAGTTGGGTGCCTACCTGGAGCAGCGTTACCCCGAGCGCCATGCAGTGCAGAGTGACAAGGCGCTGTACAGCTACGCCCTGGCCTTGAAACAGGAACATCTGCGCAACGCGCCGGCCATCGACAAAGTGCTGTTCGACAACCGCCTCGACCTGACCCATCGCGCCTTGGGCCTGCACACCACGATTTCACGGGTGCAGGGCGGTAATCTCAAATCCAAGAAAGAGATTCGCATTGCCGCGCTGTTCAAAGAGGCGGCGCCGGAATTTCTGCGCATGATCGTGGTGCACGAGCTGGCGCACTTCAAGGAATCGGACCACAACAAGGCGTTCTACAAACTCTGTGAATACATGATGCCGGGCTACCATCAGGTGGAATTCGACCTGCGGGTGTACCTCACGTATCGCGATTTGCAGGGCAAGCCCTAACCTCACCAGGCGACCGAGCATGGACGTGAGCAAGACCAAAAGCAGTTTCTACCGCCGCCTGTACGTGGCGTATTTGATCGACAGCGGGCAGGCCAGCAGCGTCCCGGCGCTGACCGACGCCACCGGCATGCCCCGGCGCACGGCGCAGGACACGATTGCGGCGCTGGCCGACCTGGATATCGTGTGTGAGTTCGAGCAGGAAGATGGCGCGCGCAACCATGCGGGGCACTATCGGATTCGGAGTTGGGGGGCGATTGATCGCGGGTGGATCGAGGCTAATCTGGCGGGGATCAAGCAGGTGTTGGGTTATCCCTGAAGGTGGCGGTGATTGGTCTGGCCTCATCGCAGGCAAGCCAGCTCCCACATCTATGTGGGAGCTGGCTTGCCTGCGATGGCGGCCTCACTGACGCCGCATACCAATATGCGGAATATCATCCTCCAGGTATTCCTCACCCTCCACCACAAACCCATACCGCCCGTAATAGCCCTGCAAATGCGCCTGGGCTGACAGAAAAATCGGCGTTTCAGGCCAGATATCTTCAATGCGCTTGAGGGCTTCTTCCATCATCAGATGGCCAAGCCCGGTGCCGCGTGCCACGGGCGCGACAATCACGCGGCCGATCACCACATCACCGCCCTGGGACTCGGGGTCCAGCAGACGCAGGTAAGCCACCAACGCGTCATCGTTCCAGGCCATCAGGTGGTGGGTATCACCCGACAGGTCCTGCCCGTCGAGGTCAGGATAAATGCACTGCTGTTCAACGACAAAGACCTCGCTGCGCAGGCGCAAAATGGCGTACAGCTGCTCCTTGCCCAAGTCATCGTGGTGTTTGCAGACCCAATCAACCGTCATGGTGTGTTCCCTTATTAATGACCGTTGCCGATAGTAAGCGCGACGGACAGCCCTGTCTAAATTGAGCATTTTTGTGAATAGCGTCAATTTGCCATCATTCAGTGCGATCGCGGCCGGGTTCTTTGTGTAATCTGCAATGCAGGCTCATTGATGAGCTACTGTTATCAGGCCACTGCCTGCCCGCCAAGGACTTTAAGCATGCCGCGATTTTCTCGTGCCGTTGCTTTGATAGGAGTGTTGTTGCTGGCCCAGCCTGCGGTCGCACAACGTCTGCGCCTGGTCGCGGATGCCTGGCCACCGTTTACCGATTCCACCTTGATCAACGGCGGGTTGGCGACTGATATTGTCAGCACGGCCTTGGCCCGCGCCGGCTACGCCAGTGATTTCGAACAGGTGCCTTGGGCGCGGGCGTTGATGGGCGTGGGCGATGGCCGGTATGACGTGCTGGTCAATGCCTGGTACGACGATGCGCGTACGCAACTGGGGCAGTTTTCCGCTGAGTACCTGCTGAACCGCGTGCGCTTTATCAAGCGCCGCGACGACCCCATGGATTATCAAAATCTCGAACAATTGCATGATCAGTCCATCGCAGTAGTGCGCGGCTATGCCTATTCGGCGGCCTTCGACCAGGATGCGCAGTTGCAGAAAGTGCCTGTGCATAACTTCGCCATGGCCGTGCGCATGCTCGCGGCGCAGCGGGTAAGGCTGACGTTGGAAGATGAATATGTCGCCCGCTATTACCTGGCGCGTGAGTCGCCGCGGGTGCGCAATGCGGTGGAGTTTTTACCCAAGCCGTTGAGTGAAAACAGCCTGCATATTCTGGTCAGCCTGAAGAACCCTGAGCATGAGCAGATCGTCGCCAGTTTTGATCGGGAGATTGCCAAGATGAAGGTCGATGGCAGTTATGCGCGGTTGATGAAGGCGCATGGGATGTGATCGGGATGAGCGCTTTGCTTGTCGTGGTGAGCGGGCTTGCCCCGCGTTGGGCTGCGCAGCAGCCCCACACCTGAGACCTTAATTTACCTGATACACCGCAGCGGTTTTATCTGGGGCCGCTGCGCGCCCCAACGCGGGACAAGCCCGCTCGCCACAACACAGATTAAGCCGCGCGAGTATCTTTGATCAGGTGCGCCGCCAACGTGCGCAACGGCCCCAACTGCCGACAAATCAACGCCAGCTGCGTCTGCACCAACCGCTGGCCTTCATCGATCTCATCCGGCATCTGCTCCAGGTCCGCGGCCAACTCTTCTTCGGCATCGCTCTGAATCGCGATCGGCTCCTTGTTGGCCAACCCTGTAGCGATTTCGTCGATGCTCGCCGCCAGGCTGTTACCGGCGCCGTCGATCAAGTGCTCACGCACTTCGGCGGGTAACTGGGTTTCCCGGTGCGCGCCCAGCCCTGACAGGTAGCTGAGCAAGGTGTGCGACAGCACCAAAAAGCGGAAGCCCACATCGGCTTCTTTGCGAAAGTGCCCAGGCTCCATCAGCATGTTCGCCAGCGTGGTGGACAGCGCCGCATCGGCGTTGTGCGCATTGCGTCGGGCCAGGCGGTAAGCCAGGTCGTCGCTCTTGCCCGCAGCGTATTGCTGCATGATCTGGCGCAGGTAGATGCTGTTGCAGGTCAGGGTGTTGGCCAGCACTTTGTTCAAGCGACGGCCTTGCCAGTCCGGCAGGAACAGGAACACCGCCAGGCCCGCGATCAGGCTGCCAATCAGCGTATCGAACAGCCGTGGCAGGAACAGCCCGTAGCCATCGCCCACTTGGTTGAAGCAGAACAGCACCATCAAGGTGATCGCCGCCGTGGCCAGGGTGTAGCGCGTGGTGCGGTTGATAAAGAACACCAGGCCGGCGGCGATGGCGAACAGCGATTGCACCAGCGGGCTGGGGAACAGGTCGAACAGCGCCCAGGCCACGGTCAGGCCGATGGCGGTGCCGATAATCCGCTGGCCGAGCTTGCGCCGGGTGGCGCCGTAGTTGGGCTGGCAGACGAACAGGGTGGTGAGAATGATCCAGTAGCCCTGGGAGGCGTGAATCGCATGCAGGGTGCCGTAGCCGATGGTCAGCGCCAGGGCCAGGCGCAAGGCGTGGCGAAACAGCAGCGACGTCGGCGTCAGCTGCGTGCGCAGGCGCGTCCACATTTCCTTGAGGTTGCGCGGCGCGCGGTCGAGCAGGTTGCTGTCGGTGGCGTCGGCGAGTGAGTCTGGGTTGCTGGCGTCGCCCAGCAGGCGGTCGAGCGTGGACAGGTTGGCTGCCAGGGCGCGCAACGAGCGCAGCAGGCCACGCCACGCGGGGTTGCTCTGGATGCGCAGGTGTTCCAGGGAGGCATTCAGGTCGCCGAGGGCTTCGGCGAAGCTGTCGTCATAAATGAACGGCTGGCGCAGTTGGATCGATTCCCCCAGCGCCTGGCAGGCTTTGCCTTGCTGGCGCAGTAGGCGCTGGCAGCGGAACAGCACGTCGCTGTGGAAGAAGGCTTCGGCCAGCGCGTTATACGGGTAGTGGGACGAGCTGGCGCGCTCGTGGATGTCCTGGGCCAGGAAGTACAGCTTCAGGTAGCGGCTGACTTTCGAGCCCGGCCGACCATTGCCCACGCGGTGCAGGATGATCTCCTTCGCCGCATTCAGCGCCGCCACGACCCGCCCGTTTTGCTGGGCCAATTCCAGGCGGCGCGCTTCTACATCCAGCTGGCGGATGGGTTCGAACAAGGATGATTTGAGCTTGAGGTAGCGCCCCAATTCGCGAAACAACCGCGCCAGGCTCTGCTGCACCGGCTGGTTGGAAAACAAGGCCTGCCACAGCACCGAAAGCACGCCATACCAGGCGGCGCCGGCCACCAGCAGCAGCGGTTCGTGCCAGAAATCAGAGACGGCGCCACCGCGCTGGTCCACGCCGATCATGGTGTAGACCGACAGAATCAGCGTCGCCGAAGCAATCGCGCCATAACGTTCGCCCAAGGCGCCGAGCATGGTCAGGCAGAAACTGGCCAGGGCCAGGGCAATCGCGAAAATCCACGGGTAGGGAAACAGCAGCTCCACCGACAGCGCGGCGACGCTGAAACACACCAGCGTCACCGCCAGGGCGTTGAGGCGGCCTTGCCAACTGTCGTCGGTCTCGGCCAGGGCGCTGGCGATAATCCCCAGGAACAGCGGGATCAGCAGCGTCATTTCATCCTGATACCAGCACAGCGCCATGCTGCCGGTGAGGGCGATGAATACCCGTACGCTGTAACTGAATTTATCCAGCGCCCACAGGCGCCGCATGGACTGCTTGAACGAGGTCGATGACATGAAGTCTGGAGTCTTCCGGGACGATGCCGCTAAATTGAGCTATCAAGGACGCCACGGCAAGCGTGGCGATCACATCAATTGCGCAAAATAACTTCCAGGCACTCCACAAAACCAATGTGGGAGCTGGCTTGCCTGCGATGGCGAGGGTGAATCCAACGCCGCTATCGCAGGCAAGCCAGCTCCCACAGGGGATTGCCTTTCAAGGTTTGAGCGGCGTCAGGCGTATTGCGCTGCCGCGTAGCCCGAGGCCCAGGCCCACTGGAAGTTGAAACCGCCCAAGTGACCGGTCACATCCAGCACTTCACCGATGAAGTACAAGCCTGGGCTTTTCAGCGATTCCATGGTCTTGGACGAGACTTCGCGCGTATCCACACCCCCCAACGTCACCTCAGCCGTGCGATAGCCTTCAGTGCCTGCGGGCACCAGTTGCCAGCTGCCCAGTTTCTGCGCGATGTCGGCGATTTCAGCGTGGGTGTACTGCTTCATCGGCTTGGACACAAACCAGGTTTCCGCCAGCAGGTTGGCCATCTTCTTGGTGAAGATCTCACCCAGCAGGGTTTTCAGCTCGCTGTTGGGGCGCTCGACCTGTTGCTGTTGCAGCCAGGTGTGGGCGTCGTGGTCGGGCAGCAGGTTGATTTCTACGGTGTCGCCGGTTTCCCAGTACGAGGAAATCTGCAAGATCGCCGGCCCACTGAGGCCACGGTGGGTAAACAGGATGTTCTCGCGAAAGCTCTGGCCGTTGCAGCTGACCAGGCAATCCACCGAGGTGCCCGACAACTCGCCGCACAAGTCCTTGAGCTGGTCGGTGATGGTGAATGGCACTAATCCTGCGCGGGTTGGCAGCAGTTCATGGCCAAACTGCTTGGCCACTTGGTAACCGAAGCCGGTGGCGCCCAAGGTCGGGATCGACAGGCCGCCGGTGGCGATCACCAGGGATTCGCAGCGCAGCTCACCCAAGGTGGTTTGCAACTGATAACCGGCGTCCAGCTTGGCAATCTCCTGGACCGACGTGTCCAGGTGCATGCTTACGCCGACCTGAATGCACTCATCGAGCAGCATGCCGAGGATGTCGCTGGACTTGTTATCGCAGAACAGCTGGCCGAGTTTCTTCTCGTGGTACGGCACGCCATGCTTGGCCACCAGCCCGATGAAATCCCACTGGGTATAGCGGGCCAGGGCGGACTTGCAGAAGTGCGCGTTGTGCGAGAGGAAGTTGGCCGGCTCGGTGTACATATTGGTGAAATTGCAGCGGCCACCACCGGACATCAGGATCTTCTTGCCGGCCTTGTTCGCGTGGTCGATCAACATCACCTCGCGCCCACGCCCGGCGGCGGTCAGCGCGCACATCAAGCCTGCGGCGCCGGCGCCAATGATCACAACTTCGGTCGAGCGCAAAACGATGTCCTCTTGTTCATCAGATCGTTCCCACGCTCTGCGTGGGAATTCCGCACTGGACGCTCTGCGTCCGCTTTGTGACGCGGAGCGTCACGGGATGCATTCCCACGCAGAGCGTGGGAATGATCAGGTGCGTGTTGTTACAGGATCCGCACGCGCAACGAACGGCCTTTGATCTTGCCGTCATTCAAACGCTGCAACGCCTGCTTGGCGATGCCACGTTCCACGGCCACAAATGCCTGGAAATCAAAGATCGCGATCTTGCCAACCTGGGCACCCGGAATGCCGGCTTCACCGGTCAGTGCGCCAAGGATGTCGCCCGGGCGAACCTTGTCTTTACGGCCGGCCGCGATGCACAGCGTGCTCATCTGCGGCAACAGCGGGCCACCGCTTTGCGGCTTGAGGTTGTCCAACTGGTCCCAGTTCAGCGGCGATTTCTGCAACTGCTCGATGGCCTGGGCGCGGTGCGCTTCGGACGGCGCCACCAGGCTGATCGCGATGCCGGTCTCACCGGCGCGGCCGGTACGGCCTACGCGGTGGATGTGGATTTCCGAGTCGCGGGCCAGTTCGACGTTGATCACCATGTCCAGCGAGTCAATGTCCAGGCCACGGGCGGCCACGTCGGTGGCGACCAGCACCGAAGTGCTGCGGTTGGCGAACATCGCCAGCACCTGGTCACGGTCGCGCTGTTCCAGATCGCCGTGCAGGCCGACGGCGGAAATGCCTTTGGAGGTCAGGTGATCCACGGTTTCCTGCACTTGCTGCTTGGTAAAGCAGAACGCCACGCACGAGGCCGGGCGGAAGTGCGCCAGCACCTTGGTCACGGCGTCCATGCGCTCTTCCGGCGAGATCTCGTAGAAGCGCTGCTCGATCTGGTCGTCGGAGTGGAACGCTTCGGCCTTCACTTGCTGCGGCGCGCGCATGAATTTGGAGGCCAACTGCTTGATGCTCACCGGGTAGGTGGCCGAGAACAGCAGGGTCTGGCGGCGCGGCGGGGTCTTGCTGATGATGTCTTCGATGGCGTCGTAGAAGCCCATGTCGAGCATGCGGTCGGCTTCGTCGAGGATCAGCGTGTTCAAGCCGTCCAGCACCAGCGAGCCTTTGCGCAGGTGCTGCTGGATGCGGCCCGGCGTGCCGACGATGACGTGGGCGCCGTGTTCCAGCGAGGCGATTTGCGGGCCGAGGGACACGCCGCCACACAGGGTCAGTACCTTGATGTTGTCTTCGGCGCGCGCCAGGCGACGGATTTCCTTGGCGACCTGGTCGGCCAGCTCACGGGTCGGGCACATGACCAAAGCCTGGCAGCCGAAGTAACGCGGGTTGATCGGGTTCAACAGGCCGATGCCGAAGGCGGCGGTTTTGCCGCTGCCGGTCTTGGCCTGGGCAATCAGGTCCAGCCCTTTGAGGATCACCGGCAAGCTTTGCGCCTGGATCTGCGTCATCTCGACATAACCCAGCGAGTCGAGGTTAGCCAGCATGGCGGCGGACAGGGGCAAAGTATTAAAAGCGGTGGCGATGGTAGTCACGGGACTGGCTCTGCAAAACAAAATGTTGCGCAGTGTACCAGTCCCACAGAATTTTCCCTGCAAGTTCTAGACGGGAAGCCTGTTAATGCTCGATGTCATGCTCGCGGCTGACCACGCGTTTGCCGTCGGTGGGCGACAGTTGCAGGAAGATCGCCGCCGCCAGCATGGCCATGATGCCCACGGTGAGGAAGGTCAGTTGGAACGCGCCGAGGACGCTTTCCACACCGTCATTGCCGGTTTCAGCGGTAAAGCCGCCGAGCAGCGCACCGGCACAGGCCACGCCCAGGCTCAGGGACAATTGCGCCACCACCGAGAGCAAACTGTTGCCGCTGCTGGCCTGGGCGTCGTCGAGGTCGATCAGGGTGACGGTGTTCATCGCGGTGAACTGCAGGGAGTTGATCGCCCCCAGAATCGCCAGCATGCACAGCAGCAGTGCGTAAGGCGTGTGCTCGCTGACCAGGCCCATGCTGGCCAGCATGATGCCGAGGAACAAGGTATTGCCGGTCAGCACCACGCGGTAGCCAAGGCGCTCGATCAAGGTGCGAGCGATGGACTTGGCAAACATCGCCGCCGCCGCCAGCGGCAACATGCTCATGCCGGCTTCCGAGGGCGAGTAGCCCAGCGCCACCTGCAACAGCAACGGCACCAGGAACGGCAGGGCGCCGCTGCCCAGGCGCGCAAACAGGTTGCCGAGAATGCCCACGGCAAACGTGCGGGTCTTGAACAGCACCGGCGAGAACAACGGGTTATCGATGTGTCCGGCGCGCAGCCAGTATGCCGCCAGGCACGCCAGCCCGCCGAACAGCAGCAACATCACCCGCAGGTGCGGCAGGTGCAGTTCGCCCAGGCCTTCCATGGCGATGGTGATCAGCACCATCGCCGCGCCAAACAGTACAAAGCCCATGCTGTCGAACCGCGTGCGCTCGCTGCCGCGCAGGTCGGGGATGAGTTTCCACACGGCCCAGCAACCGATCATGCCCACCGGCAGGTTGATCAGGAAGATCCAGTGCCAGGTCAGGTATTGCACCATCCAGCCGCCCATGGTCGGGCCGAGCAACGGGCCGAGCAGGCCGGGGATGGTAATGAAGCCCATGATCCGCACCAGCTCGGAGCGCGGGTAAGCGCGCAGCACGACGAGTCGCCCGACCGGCAGCATCAACGCGCCGCCCAAGCCCTGGATCACCCGTGCGCCGACCAGCATGGTCAAGCTGCTCGACAGGGCGCACAACAGTGAGCCAATGCTGAACAGCATGATCGCGCCAAAGAAGATTTTCTTGGTGCCGAAGCGGTCGGCCACCCAGCCCGAGGCCGGGATCAGCAAGGCGACGGTGAGCATGTAGGCGATCACCACCCCTTGCATGCGCAGCGGGTTTTCCGCGAGGTCCCGGGCCATGGCCGGCAGTGCCGTGTTGAGAATCGTCCCATCCAGCGACTGCATGAAGAAGGCAATCGCCACCACCCAGGGGAGCCAGCGGGCGGTCTTGGCATCGAGTGGGGCGCGATTGGGCATGAGCTACCTTTTTGTTAGCAGGCTATGTGTCGCGATTATGCGCCATCCATCGCTCCTTTTCCCACTGGCGGTTCGTCTAAATCTGACAATGTCGCGTGCTCGCCGACGAGGAAATCCAACAGCACACGGTGCACCGCCAACGCGGCTTCGCGGGACTCGAGGTCGAGCAAGTGGCCGGTGTGTTCGGCGACGGCGAAGGTGCTGCGGCCCACGTATTTTTTGAACAGTTGGGCCTCCGTTGCCGGGGTGTACTCGTCCAGCGCGCCGTTGATGAAATGCACCGGGGTTTCGATCCGGGTGAGCGCCGGCAGGTAGTTGCCATCGCCCAGGCCCAGCACCTGGTGGATATGAAAGCGCGCCTGGCGGTACTCGGTCGTAGCCATGCTCGACAAATGCCGATGGTTATTGCGCTTGAGCCTTGGCGAGAGGTATTTGCCGACCGTCTCGTTGAGCAAGTGGCCGACCGCCGACTTGTCATCGGCCTCGATCAGCACACGCACGCGCTCCACATAATCGAGCATGGCCTGGTTGAGATTGGGCGCCAGGGCCATTACCACCGAGCTTTCGATGGAAGGCGGGTTGTGCGCCAGGGTGAGCAGTGTGGAGATGCCGCCCCAGGAGGCCGAGACCAGATGGTTGACCTGGAAGCGCTCCACCAGCGCCCGCAGGATTTGCACTTCGTCGTCCTTGGTCACCAGGTCCAGGTCGGTGTTGTGCTCGCGCGAATAGCCGGAGAACGGCAGGTCGAACAGCAGCACATTGAAGTGTTCCGCCAGGCATTTGCTGGTGCGGGCAAATGAGCGGGTGGTAGACAGCGCTCCGTTGACCAGCAGTACTGTTTTCTTTTCCGAATCGTTACCGAGCTGCTCAACGTGAACGTTGTAGTGTTTGAACAGCCCTTCTATGACAAAACTTCCATGGTCCATGTCAACGCTCCAGCTTGCCCAATCCAGGCAAGGTCATGCATCACGTGCAGGCACGTGGGGTTGGTGGCGGGATGCCACTAACCGTTATAACGAGGTTTTTTGTGGGCGACAACCGGCCGTGTTCGCGGGCAGCGAAGAACAGAAACGACGGTAGGAGAGGGTGGAAAAGCGATGTATGAAATCGGCGAGAACCCCTGTGGGAGCGGGCTTGCTCGCGAATGCGGAGTGTCAGTTAACAGGTTGGTCGACTGATACACCGCATTCGCGAGCAAGCCCGCTCCCACAGGAGATTGGTGGTGTTTACAGGGTGAGGGTCAGGCGTTTGACCAAGGCGCCTGGCAACAAGTTGGACGCGGTATTGCGCTGGCTATACGTACTCGCCGACAACAACAGCTCCCGCTCAGCAGTCAGCGCTTCCAGCTGCGAACCGAGCAAGTTGTAGACGCTGTCATCAAAACGCATGGTGCTGACCGGCGCCTTGATTTCGCCGTCTTCCACCCAGAACGTGGCAAAGCGCGTCATGCCGGTCAGGCGTGCGGCCGGCAAGTCCGAGTAGTTCAAATACCACAAGTTGCTGATGTACAGCCCGGTGCCCAATTGCTTGAGGATATCGGCCTGAGCCAGGCTGCCCGCCGCCATCTGCAAGGCACTCGGCGACTCATCGCTGCTGGCGCCGTTGGTGCTCAAGCCGTATTCGGCAGCACTGCGCGAGTTGATCAACCGGCCCTCGGCTTTACCTGCGTTGATCAGCGTGACATCGCCGCGCGGGTAGCCTTCGGTGGAAAACGCCTGGCTCAGCGAGCCGCTGATCTGCTCATCGACCTTCACCAGCGGGCTCAGCGACTGTTCACCGGCATACAGCTTTTGCAACGAGCTGCTTTTGCTGGCGATGGCCTGCGCCGAAAACCCGCCCCAGGTGATGATGCTGATGATCTCTTCCAGCGCGGCCGGCGCGAGGTAGGCGCGGTACTGGCCTGGCGCCAGCTTGTGCAGCGGGCGCCCGAGGAATTCCAGCTGCTCGCGGGCCTGCTGGAAGCGCGCGGCGAACTCGGCACTGTCCCAGGTGTGCCCGGCGTAGCTGGCTTTGACCGCTTCGCCATTGGCGTGGAACAGGCTGAAATCGAAGTTGAAGCTGTTGGCCTGGTGCCAGCCGAATGCCCCATCCGAACTGGCGAAACCACGGCTGATCGGGCCTGCAGCATAGAAGCCAACCAAGTCCACGCCTTGCGCTGCCTGGCTGATTTCTTCCAGCACCTGGGCCAGTTCCGGCAGCGGCCGCAGCTGTTCGTTATGGCTTTGCCAGGCGGTGTGATTGAGCAGCAGGTACGGGTCCTGCGGCAGCAGCGGCAAGGTTTCGCGCAACTGTTGCAGGCCTTCGGCGAGGCGTTGGCGATCCAGTTCGGGCGAGCCTGCCAGGGTGATGCCAAGGTCGGCATGGCGCCCGTCGTTGATCAGCTTGAGGTTCAGGCTGGCCTGTTGCACTTGCCCGGCCTGGCGCACTTGCGCGTGGTTGAAGCGCACGAACTCGGACGATTCGTCCGCATAACCCAGGTGAAACTGTTCCTTGTCGGTGATGGCCTGCTTGAGCCATTCCACCAGTGCCTTGAAGTTGTTCATCAGGCATCTCCCCCAAACACGTCGACATCACTGAACACACACGCAGGCGACGCGTGGCCTACACGGATCACCTGGTTGGGTTCGCCTTTGCCGCAGTTCGGCGTGCCCAATACCTTGAAGGTGCTGGCGTCGCCGACGGCGCTGAGCTTGCGCCAGAACTGCGCGGAAATCGCACGGTAGTTGGGATTTTTCACCACGCCCTTGAGCTCGCCGTTTTCGATCAGTTGGCCCCACTCGCAGCCGAACTGGAATTTATTGCGCGCATCGTCGATGGACCAGGAACGGTTGGTGCTCATCAAAATGCCGTGCTCGATGCCGCTGATCAGTTCGGCCTGGGTTTTGTCGCCAGCCTCGATGTTCAGGTTGGCCATGCGGTCGATGGGCGCGCGGTTCCAGCTGCAGGCGCGGCTGTTGGCGACGCCTTGCATGCCGGCGCGAAATTGCGACAGCGCGCCGCCCAGTGGCTTGAGCAGCAGGCCGTCGCGAATCAGGAACTGCTTGGTGGCGCGGGTGCCGTCGTCGTCATGGCTGTAGCTGGCGAGCTGCTCGGGGATGTCCGGGTCGAAGGTCACGTTGAGCAAGGGCGAGCCGTATTGCAGGTGGCCGAAGTCGCTGACCTTCACAAAACTGGTGCCGGCGTAGTTGCGCTCATCGCCGAGGATGCGGTCCAGCTCCAGCGGGTGGCCGATGGACTCGTGGATCTGCAGGATCATCTGGTCGGGCATCAGCAGCAAGTCGCGCGGGCCGTGGGGCGTGTTTGGCGCGAGCAGCAATTGCAGCGCTTGGTCGGCGACGGTGCTGGCGGCGCCGGCCAGGCCAAAGCGGCGAATCACGTTGGCGCTGCCTTGCTGGCCGAAGTTGGTGCCGCCCAGGGTGCGGGTCTGGCTGTCGTTGCCGTCAAACGCGGTGACGCTCAGGCCGGGGTAGACGAAGCGCTGGGCCTGGCGCAGTTCGGCGCCGGCACTGTTGAGGTAAATCTGTTCAACCCGAGTGGTGCCCAGGCTGACTTCCCAACTGACCAGGCGCTCGTCCTTGGGCACGCTGGCCGATTCGTCACCGAGCAGTTGGTAGCAGTCGCTCAGGGACGGGAAGGGCTGGTCGAGGTCAGGCGACAAGTAGTCGGCGACATCGCTGGCCACCGGCTGCGTGTGCAGGTCGAGCAGGGCGTGGGGCAAGATGCGTCGGGCTTGCTGTCCAGCACGCTCAAGGGCGGCTTGCAGGCCAGCAAGGGAGATGTCGTTTGTGGCGGCGTAGGCTTCCACGCCATTGAGACGCACGGTGAGCATGGCGCCCTCGTCGTGGTTCAAGTGCGGCGGCTCGGCGACGTTCTTGCGGACCGACAGGTATTGGCCGGATTCGCGCACGTAACGCAGCGAGAAAAATTCGGCAGTGGTGCGCAGGGCACTGAAATGCTTTTTGAGTGTGGCGTGGTGGTCGAACATGGGGCCTTCCTTGTGGGCGGCTCATCGCGGGCAGGCGAACAGAGTAGGCCTGGGCTGGGGAGCTGATCAAGGAAAGTGTAGGAGAGGGGTTTTGCAGTGTCAGATCGGGCCTCATCGCGGGCAAGCCCGGCTCCCACATTGAAATGCATTCCAATGTGGGAGCTGGCTTGCCTGCGATGGGATCACCGCGGTGTATCAGTTACTGCGCGGTAGGGCCGACTTCACGCATTGGCTTGCCACGCACTGGCGCATCGCCGGCGACGTAGTAGTCGGCGGTGCTGCGCGGCAGCGGCTTGCGGCCACGGATCTTGTCGGCGATTTTCTCGGCGATCATGATCGTCGGCGCGTTCAGGTTGCCGGTGGTGATGATCGGCATGATCGACGCATCCACAACGCGCAGACCTTGCATGCCATGCACGCGGCCTTCGCCATCCACTACAGCCATCTCGTCGGTGCCCATCTTGCACGAGCAGGACGGGTGGAACGCGGTCTCGGCGTGCTCACGGATGAACTTGTCGAGCTGTTCATCGGTTTGCACTTCAATACCCGGGCTGATTTCGCGGCCACGGTATTGATCCAGCGCCGGCTGCTGCATGATTTCACGGGTCAGGCGGATGCCGTCGCGGAACTCCTGCCAGTCCTGCTCGGTGGACATGTAGTTGAAGAGGATGCTCGGGTAGTCCCGTGGGTTCTTCGACTTCAATTGCAGGCGGCCACGGCTTGGCGAACGCATGGAACCCATGTGCGCCTGGAAACCGTGCTCTTTCACACCGTTGCTGCCGTTGTAGTTAATCGCGACCGGCAGGAAGTGGTACTGGATGTTCGGCCAATCGAATTCTTCACGGGTACGGATAAAACCGCCCGCTTCGAACTGGTTGCTGGCGCCGATGCCGGTGCCGTTGAACAGCCATTCGGCACCGATGGCCGGCTGGTTGTACCAGAGCAGCGACGGGTACAGCGACACTGGCTGAGTGCAAGCGTATTGCAGGTACAGCTCAAGGTGGTCCTGCAGGTTTTCGCCGACGCCTGGCAGGTCGTGGACCACCGGGATGTCGAGGCTTTCCAGCAGTTTGGCCGGGCCAACACCGGAGCGTTGCAGCAGTTGTGGCGAAGCGATTGCGCCGCTGCACACCAATACTTCTTTGCGCGCGCGGGCTTCAACGCGCTCTTCGGCGGCGCCGATCAGGTAACGCACGCCAACGGCACGCTTGCCTTCAAACAACACTTTGTCGGTGAGGGCGTGGGTGACGATGGTCAGGGTCGAACGCTTTTTAGCCGTGTCCAGGTAACCGCGTGCGGTGCTGGCGCGACGGCCTTTAGGCGTGACGGTGCGGTCCATCGGGCCGAAGCCTTCTTGCTGGTAGCCGTTCAGGTCGTCGGTACGCGGGTAACCGGCTTGTACACCGGCTTCAACCATGGCGTGGAACAGCGGGTTGTTGCCGGCTTTAGGCGTGGTCACGCTGACCGGGCCGTCGCCACCGTGGTAGTCGTTCGGGCCGATGTCGCGGGTTTCGGCTTTACGGAAATACGGCAGGCAGTCGAGGTAAGTCCAGTCTTCCAGACCTGGCAGTTTCGACCAGTTGTCGTAGTCCATGGCGTTGCCACGGATGTAGCACATGCCGTTGATCAGCGAGGAACCGCCGAGGCCCTTGCCGCGACCGCATTCCATCCGGCGGCCGTCCATGTGTGGCTCCGGGTCGGTCTCGTAGGCCCAGTTGTAGCGGCGGCCCTGCAGCGGGAATGCCAGCGCGGCCGGCATTTGGGTACGGAAATCCAGACGGTAGTCCGGGCCGCCGGCTTCCAGCAGCAGGACGGTGACGCCTTCGTCTTCGGTCAGACGGGTCGCCAGGGTGTTACCGGCGGAGCCGGCACCCACAATGATGTAATCGTATTCTTGGGACATTGGATGCACCCTCTTTTGAGATGGTCAGGTCGGGCCTCATCGCGGGCAAGCCCGGCTCCCACAGGGAAATGCATTCCAAATGTGGGAGCTGGCTCGCCTGCGATAGCGGCCTCGCAGGCAACACAACACTCAGGTGTTAGAACACCGAGGCGTAGTCGCCCAGCTCTACCTGTACCGATTTGATGCGGGTGAAGTTGTTCAGCGAGCTGATGCCGTTCTCACGGCCAACGCCCGACTGCTTGTAGCCACCCACCGGCATCTTCGCGTCGGACTCGCCCCACGCGTTGATCCAGCAGATACCTGCTTCCAGCTGATGAATCACGCGGTGAGCGCGGTTCAGGTCCTTGGTCACAAGACCTGCGGCCAGGCCGAAGTCGGTGTCGTTGGCGCGGCGGATCACTTCTTCTTCGGTCTCGTAAGTGAGGATGCTCATCACTGGGCCGAAGATTTCTTCACGGACGATGGTCATTTCGTCGGTGCAGTCGGTGAACACGGTTGGGGCAACAAAGGCGCCTTTGGCGAAGTCGCCGTCGGTCAGACGGTCGCCGCCGCACAGTACGCGGGCGCCTTCTTCTTTACCTTTGGCGATGTAACCCAGCACGCTTTCCATGTGGGCGAAGCTGACCAGCGGGCCGAAGTTGGTGTTTTCGTCCTGCGGGTTGCCGACGCGAATGCGCGCAACACGCTCAACGATCTTGGCTTCGAAGGCTGCCTGCAGGTGTTTAGGTACGAACACGCGAGTGCCGTTGGTGCAGACCTGGCCGGAGCTGTAGAAGTTGGCCATCATCGCGATGTCGGCCGCGCGATCCAGGTCGGCGTCTTCGAACACGATCAGCGGCGACTTGCCGCCCAGTTCCATGGTCACTTCTTTAAGCGAAGAGCTGGAAGCGCTGGCCATTACCTTCTTGCCGGTGTCGGTGCCGCCGGTGAACGAGACTTTCTCGATGCGCGGGTGCTCGGTCAGCCAGGTGCCGACTTCACGGCCGCTGCCGGTCAATACGTTGAACACGCCAGCCGGAACGCCGGCTTCGGTGTAGATCTCGGCCAGTTTCAGGGTGGTCAGCGAGGTGACTTCGCTTGGTTTGAAGATCATCGCGTTACCAGCAGCCAGGGCCGGTGCGGATTTCCACAGGGCGATCTGGATCGGGTAGTTCCACGCGCCGATACCGGCCACCACGCCCAGCGGCTCGCGGCGGGTGTAGACGAACGAGGTGTCGCGCAGTGGGATCTGCTCGCCTTCGATGGCTGGCACCAGGCCTGCGTAGTATTCCAGCACGTCTGCACCGGTGACGATGTCGACGTATTGGGTTTCGGAGAAGGCTTTACCGGTGTCCAGGGTTTCCAGCGCGGCCAGCTCATCGTTGCGCTCACGCAGGATGTCGACGGCACGACGCAGGATGCGCGAACGCTCCATGGCGGTCATGGCGGCCCAGATTTTCTGGCCTTTTTCGGCGCTGACCACGGCACGTTCAACGTCATCTTTGGTAGCACGTTGCACTTGGGCGAGAACTTCACCGTTAGCCGGGTTGATGGCTTCGAAGGTGGCATCGCTGCCAGCGTCGCTGTAGCCGCCGTCAATGTAGAGTTTTTGCAGTTCGAAACGGGCCATAAAGTCCTCGCAAGTGCATAAGTGGTTGGCGTTACCCGCCGAAAGTGGGCCATGGGGTTTCTGGCAACACTGAGCGGCAGACGTTCAGGGGTTGAGCGTTTATGTGTGCTCTAACTCACCTGCTTGGCCAATTGGAAATCCATGTATTCGTAAGCGATCCGTTGCGCCTGCTCCGTGTCGAAAGCGTCTCCCGACAGGGCGCCGCGCAACCACAAACCGTCGATCAGGGCCGCCAGGCCTCTGGCTGCTTTGCGTGCGTGCGGCAGCGGTAGCACTCGGCGGAACTGGCAGCACAGGTTGGAATACAGACGTTGATCGTTGATCCGCTGCAACCTGTGCAATGACGGGTGATGCATGCTGGTGGCCCAGAAGGCCAGCCAGGTTTTCATTGCCGGTCCGTTGACTTGGCTGGCGTCGAAGTTGCCCTCGATGATCACCCGAAGGTGCGCCCGTGGGCTGTAGTCCTTCAGCGCAAGCCTGCGTTCGTGGACGTTCTCGATCAGCACATTCATCAAGTACCGCATCGTTGCGGCGATCAGGCCGTTCTTGTCCTGAAAGTAGTGACTGATGATGCCGTTCGAGACGCCGGCCAAACGGGCGATCAGCGCAATGCTGGCATCTCCCATTCCGACCTGATCGATGGCCGTCAAGGTGGCTTCGATCAACTGCTGGCGGCGTATGGGTTGCATACCGACCTTGGGCATGTAGCACCTCTCCTTAGGCCTGCCGATGGGCGATAAACGTCCGTCGGCTTGATGGCCAGTCTATTTTGTTTTGATTGAACGTTCAATCAACAAAGAATAAGATCTGCGACAAATGGTCGCTACCTACAGATATTTCCTACCTGTGAGCGGCAACCACTGACACCTGCAAAAACCCTTGAAACAGGCCGTATCAGGGCCTGGCCACTGCTTCGGCGCGGCTCAAGAATTTTCGGGGTGTCTTTATAACACCCGTCCGTCGACTGCCGAAAAATCGATGTCCCGGGATAACCGTTGCCTTGTGTTTCTCTCTCGCACTGCCCGGAGCATCTGCGCCATGAGTTCTGCCTCTCTTATAAAGACCCCGCCGGAAAAGGTTCGGGTCAACGGTTGGGTGTTCTACACCTCCACCGCGCTCATTCTGTTGTTGACCGCCATTCTGATCATCGCCCCGCAGGAGGCCGGGCGCATGCTTGGCGTAGCACAAGCCTGGCTGTCGAAAAGTTTCGGCTGGTACTACATGGTGGTCATCGCCGCTTACCTGGTGTTTGTGGTCGGCCTGGCGTTTTCGTCCTACGGTAAATTGAAACTGGGCAGCAAGGACGACACCCCGGACTTCAGCTACGGCGCCTGGGCCGGCATGTTGTTCTCGTCGGGCATCGGCATCTCGCTGCTGTACTTCGGCGCGTCGGAGCCTTTGGACCACTACTTCAACCCGCCCGAAGGCGCGGCCGCCAGCAACATGGCTGCACGCCAGGCGCTGCAACTGACCTTCCTGCACTGGGGCCTGCACGGCTGGGCGATCTACGCCCTGGTCGGCCTGGCCGTGGCGTATTTCGCCTACCGGCATAACCAGCCGCTGGCCTTGCGTTCGGCGCTGTACCCGCTGGTGGGCGAGCGTTGGGTGAAAGGCGCGGCCGGCCACGCGGTGGACGGTTTCGGCATGTTCGTGACCTTGCTCGGCCTGGTGACGAACCTGGGGATTGGCGCGATGCAAGTGTCGTCGGGGCTTGAAAACCTGTTCGGCATGCAGCACAGCAACACCAACCTGCTGATCGTGATCATCGTGATGAGCACCGTGGCGACCATCGCCGCCGTGTCGGGTGTGGAAAACGGCATTCGCCGCCTGTCCAACCTCAACATCGTGCTGTTCAGCGGCTTGCTGATCTTCGTGCTGTTGTTCGGCCCGACCCTGCACTTGCTCAACGGCTTTGTGCAGAACATCGGCGACTACATGAATGGCCTGGTGCTGAAAACCTTCGACCTCTATGTGTACGAAGGCGACGCCGACAAGACCGAGCGCTGGATGGGCCTGTGGACCCTGTTCTACTGGGCCTGGTGGATTTCCTGGGCGCCATTCGTGGGCATGTTCATCGCGCGTATTTCCCGTGGTCGCACCGTGCGTGAACTGGTGGCCGGCGTGCTGCTGATCCCGCTGGGCTTCACCTTGGCGTGGTTGTCGATCTTCGGTAACTCGGCGCTGGACCTGGTGCTGAACCACGGTGCTGTGGAGCTGGGCAAGACGGCGCTGGAACAACCGTCGATGGCCATCTACCAATTGCTGGAGCATTACCCGGCGTCGAAAATCGTGATCGGCGTGTCGATCTTCGTGGGCTTTGTGCTGTTCCTGACCCCGGCGGATTCCGGCGCGGTGATGATGGCCAACCTTTCCTGCAAAGGCGGCAACGTCGATGAAGATGCGCCGCACTGGTTGCGAATCTTCTGGTCGGCGGTGATCACCCTGGTGACCATCGGCCTGTTGTTCGCCGGTAACTTCGAAGCCATGCAAACCATGGTGGTGCTGGCGGGGCTGCCGTTCTCGGTGGTGCTGATTTTCTTTATGTTCGGTTTGCACAAGGCCATGCGCCAGGACGTCGCCATCGAACAGGAGCAGGCGCAATTGGCCGAGCGTGGCCGTCGTGGTTTCAGCGAGCGTCTGACCGCGCTGGACCTGCAACCGAGCCAGGGCACCGTGCAACGCTTTATGGACAAGCACGTCACGCCTGCGCTGGAAGAAGCGGCGACGGCGCTGCGTGACCAGGGGCTGGAGGTGCAGACCCTGCTGGGCAAATCCAAGCGTTGCATCGGTGTGCGTATCGAGATGGAAGAGGGCAACCCGTTTGTCTATGAAGTGAGCCTGGATGCTTACTCGTCGGCACCGAGCGACTTGCCCGAAGAAGAGCGCACACGTTACTACCGGGCCGAGGTCTACCTGCACAACGGGCCTCAAGAATACGACCTGATGGGCTTTGCCCAGGAACAGATCACCCGGGACGTGCTCGATCAGTTTGAAAGCCATCGGCAGCTCCTTGGCCGTGTCTATAGCTGATAGTCGGGCTTGAATGATCATTCCCACGCAGAGCGTGGGAACGATCAAGATCAAATGTGGGAGCCTTAGCCCAGGTTCTTGCCCAGCAGCGCGTGGTAAAGCTCACTGTCGCCCAAGATCCCCACCACCTTATTGTTGCTGTCATGCAGCACCAACTTGTTCCCGGTGTGATAACGAATCTGCAATGCATCGCGCATGCCGATATTCGAATCCACCAGCGTCGGCACCCGGCCCAGGCCTTCTACCGCTTGCCCTGGCGCCCAGTTCTGCAGGTTCAGCACCGCGCCATTCTGGCGAGCGCCCTGGATGGTGTTGCCTTCGGCCAGGTCCAGCCACGAATCGCCACCAGGATCGAGGCACACTGAACCGTTGATGCGTTTGCAGTTGTCCAGGGTGCGCATCAGGCTGCGACCGCACAGTACGTTCAGCGGGTTGGTGTGGGCGACGAAGGTGCGCACATAGTCGTCCGCCGGGTTCAGCACGATCTCTTCCGGCACGCTGTACTGGATGATCTTGCCGTCTTTCATGATCGCAATGCGGCTACCCAATTTGAGCGCCTCATCCAGGTCGTGGCTCACGAACACAATGGTCTTGCTCAGCTTGCGTTGCAGCTCCAGCAATTCATCTTGCAGGCCTTGGCGGATCAGCGGGTCGAGGGCGGAGAAAGGTTCGTCCATCAGCAGGATATCGGCGTCCATCGCCAACGCGCGGGCCAGGCCGACGCGCTGCTGCATGCCGCCGGACAGCTCGTCCGGCTTCTTGTTACGCCATTGGGCCAGGCCCACCAGTTCAAGTTTCTCGTCCACCAGCTTGCGCCGTTCTTTCTCCGGGCGGCCCTGCATTTCCAGGCCGAAGCTGATGTTCTCGCGCACCGTCAGCCAAGGCATCAGGGCGAACTTCTGGAACACCATGGCGATACGCTTGGTGCGCATCATCTTCAGCTCGGCAGGCGTGCACGATGCGATGTCGATCTGGCGCCCTTCGTGCTCCACAAACAGCTGGCCACGGCTGACGGTGTTGAGGCCGTTGATGCAGCGCAGCAAGCTCGACTTGCCCGAGCCCGACAGGCCCATGAGCACGCAGATCTCGCCTTTTTCGATGTCCAGGCTGGCTTTTTCAACGCCGACAATCTGCCCGGTCTTTTTCAGGATCTCGTTGCGGTGCATGCCCTGGTCGAGCAGCTTGAGTGCCTCGCGCGGGTCTTTGGAGAAGATCACATCGACATTGTCGAATCGGATAATGCTCATGCATCACCCCCTACTTTGGCGTCGGGTTGTTTGCAGATGCGGTCGAGCATGATGGCCAGCAACACGATTGCCAGGCCAGCTTCAAAGCCCAAGGCGATGTCAGCGGTGTTCAGCGCGTTGACCACCGGCTTGCCGAGGCCGTCGGCGCCCACCAGGGCCGCGATCACCACCATCGACAACGACAGCATGATGCATTGGGTAATGCCGGCGGCAATGCTCGGCATGGCGTGGGGCAGTTCAATCCGCGAGAGCAACTGACGGCGCGAGCAGCCAAAGGCCTTGCCGGCGTCCATCAACTCTTGCGGCACATCACGGATACCCAGGTAAGTCAGGCGGATGGGCGCGGCAATCGCGAACACCACCGTGGAGATCAGCCCAGGCACCACACCCAGCCCGAAGAGGGTCAGGGTAGGGATGAGGTAGACGAAGGTCGGTACGGTCTGCATCAGATCGAGCACCGGCCGCATCAGGGTGTAGAACATCGGTTTGTGCGCGGCAACAATGCCCAGCGGCACGCCGATGACCACGCAGACCAGGGTGGCGAACAACACCTGCGCGAGGGTTTCCATGGTTTCCTGCCAGTACCCCAGGTTGAGGATTAGCAGGAAGGAGGCGATGACAAAAACAGTCAGGCCCCATTTGCGTTGAATAAAGTGAGCGAGTAGCGCAATCAGACCGATCAATGCCAGCGGATTGAACCAGGTCAGCGCAAACGTCACGCCGTGGATCATCGTTTCCAGGGTCGATGCGATTGCGTCGAAATAGTTGGCACCGTGTTTGGTCAACCATTCGACGAAGGCAGCGATGTACTGGCCTAGTGGGATTTTCTGTTCAGTCAGCATGGTAGTGAATGTCCACATGCGAAGGGGAAAACATCCCAGGCCAGCGCACCGGCCTGGGGTCAGCACTTACTTAGCGAGGTATTCCTTGACGGCCTCCAACCCTGGTTTGCCATCGACGGTGGTCACACCGGCCAGCCAGGTGTCGAGCACTTGCGGGTTCTTCTTCAGCCAGGCTTTCGCCGCGGCGTCGGGCTTCATCTTGTCGTCCAGGACGTTGCCCATCAGGGTGCTTTCCATGTTCAAGGTGAACGACAGGTTTTTCAGCAACTGACCCACGTTGCTGCATTCCTGGGTGTAGCCCTTGCGAACGTTGGTGTAGATGGTGGCCTGGCCGTAGTTGGGGCCGAACGAGTCGTCACCACCGGTCAGGTACTTCATCTTGAAGCGGGTGTTCATCGGGTGCGGTTCCCAGCCGAGGAACACGATGGCCTGGTCGCGTTTGGTGGCGCGTTCCACCTGCGAGAGCATCCCGGCTTCGCTGGACTCGACCACTTTGAAACCTGCGGTTTTCAGGCCGAAGGCGTCTTTGTCGATGAGGGTCTGGATGGTGCGGTTGCCGTCGTTGCCCGGCTCGATGCCGTAGATCTTGCCGCCCAGTTCATCCTTGAATTTGACGATGTCGGCGAAGTCTTTCAGGCCCTTGTTGTACAGCGCTTCCGGGACGGCCAGGGTGTACTTGGCGTTTTCCAGGTTGGCGCGCACGGTTTCCACGGTGCCGGCATCACGGTACTGCTTGATGTCGTTCTCCATGGTCGGCATCCAGTTGCCGAGGAAGATGTCCATGTTCTTGCCGTCGGCCAGCGACTTGTACGTCACCGGCACCGAGATCATCGTGGTGCGTGGCTTGTAGCCGAGGCCCTTGAGGACTTCGCTGGTGGTTGCGGTAGTGACGGTGATGTCGGTCCAGCCGACATCGGAGAAGTTAACGGTCTTGCACTGTTCCGGTTCTGCAGCGTTTGCCAGGACTGGCAGACTCAGCATGGCGGCCAACAACAACGAGGGTGAACCTTTCATCGGGGTAGACTCCTGTGTCTTTTTTCTGGCGGCATTCGCCGCGCTTTATAAGTGTTGCGGTTGGGGCGTGCGACAAAGCGGCGGCGCGGTGCCTTGCAAACGAGTCGAGACTGATCATGTACCAGTGAAAATCTGACGCCTACAGGGTGCGTCGTATCCAGTACAGGGATGGTCGTATCCAGTGTCGGTGACGTCGCTTACAGATTTTTCCAAAGGCAAAACCGCTGTTTTTACCGATCTGCACCGCTAAAAACGGCCAAAACGCTTGATCGCACAGGAGCGACGCTGGTGAGCATGGATGCGTCGGTGTGAGACGCCGTGAGGGCGGATAAAAGCTTGATGATGCCGCCATCTGGGCGATCTGAGCGTAGCACCTCGTTCAAGCCTGGCCGTGCTTATCGAGGAGTTCTACCGCAATGGCTATCAGCGTTTTCGACCTGTTCAAGATCGGCATCGGGCCTTCTAGTTCTCACACCGTCGGCCCCATGCGCGCCGCGGCGTTGTTCGTCCAGGCATTACGTGAACGTGAATGGTTGGAACAAGTCAGGCGCGTCGAAGTTCAGCTGTACGGCTCTTTGTCGGCCA
Organism: Pseudomonas sp. R76; assembly: GCF_009834565.1. Classification (GTDB taxonomy): domain Bacteria; phylum Pseudomonadota; class Gammaproteobacteria; order Pseudomonadales; family Pseudomonadaceae; genus Aquipseudomonas. The sequence continues at coordinate 6,251,919 of NZ_CP019428.1, read as the reverse complement.
CCGGCATCGGCCACGGCAGCGACACCGCCACCATCATGGGCCTGATGGGCGAGTGGCCCGACGCAATCGACCCCTCGCAAATCGGCCTGCGTATTCACACCCTGCGCGAGACCGACACCCTGCTGCTCGACGGCCGTTTGCCGGTGCCATTCATCTGGGCGCGCGACATGCGCCTGCTCGACGAAAACCTGCCGTTTCACCCCAACGCCATGACCCTTGTCGTGTTCGGCGATAACGGCGAGCTGCACCGCGACACTTACTATTCGGTGGGTGGCGGTTTTGTCGTGGATCAAGCCCAGGCGCAAAGCGGCGTGGCCGATATGGACCGCACCGAACTGCCGTATGATTTTTCCAGCGCGGTAGAGCTGTTGCAGCTGTGCAAGACCCACAACCTGCGCGTCGCCGAATTGATGCTGGCGAATGAAAAGACCTGGCGCAGCGAAGAGGAAATCCGCAGCGGCCTGATGAAGCTGTGGCGCGCCATGCAGGATTGCGTGGAGCAGGGCCTCAAGCACGAAGGCATCCTGCCGGGCGGGCTCAATGTGCGTCGCCGCGCTGCCAAGTTGCATCGCAGCTTGCAGGAGTTGAACAAGCCCAATGTGATCGGTTCGACCTTGAGCGCCATGGAATGGGTCAACCTGTTCGCCCTGGCGGTGAATGAAGAAAACGCCGCCGGTGGGCGCATGGTCACCGCGCCCACCAATGGCGCGGCAGGCATCATCCCGGCGGTGCTGCACTACTTTATGAAGTTCAGCGAAGAGGTCACTGAAGCCAACGTCGTCGACTACCTGCTCGGCGCGGCGGCGGTGGGCATTCTGTGCAAAAAGAACGCGTCAATTTCCGGCGCCGAAGTCGGCTGCCAGGGTGAGGTGGGTTCGGCCTGCGCCATGGCCGCCGCCGGGTTGGCCGAGATTCTCGGCGCCACGCCGGAGCAGGTGTGCAACGCCGCCGAAATCGGCCTGGAACACAACCTCGGCCTGACCTGCGACCCGGTGGGCGGGCTGGTGCAAGTGCCGTGCATCGAGCGCAACGCGATTGCGGCAGTGAAAGCGATCAACGCGGCGCAAATGGCCCTGCGTGGCGACGGCCAGCACTTTATCTCCCTGGACCGCGTGATCCGTACCATGCGCGATACCGGCGCGGACATGCATGACAAGTACAAAGAAACCTCGCGGGGTGGGTTGGCGGTGAGTGCGGTTGAGTGCTGAGACCGAGTCGCCTGCATCGCAGGCAAGCCAGCTCCCACCTTTGAATGTATTCACAGGTCAAAATGTGGGAGCGGGCTTGCCCGCGATAGCGGTGGCTCAGCCAAACTGCTCATAAAGTGAACACCCGGATCCAAAAGCGCCACCTTTTAGCGCGTCGCAAACAGACAAGTAGCCCTCAGACGATTCCTCGCCCGACCACCCGTCACCCGTGCGTGCGGTGACAGACTTTTCCCACGCGCTCAAAGCGCCTTCCCACAAGTGCTACCGATCTGCTCACACCCCGTGATCAGGCTCGCTCCAATGGCCTTTTCGGGTCATATCCCGCACTCGTTGCGCGGGCTTATATAGACGCGTCATCAGGTCGTTTTCAGGAGTTATTGAATGGCCATTCAATTTTAGGCATGGCATTTGCTCTATCAATTCAAAGCCTCTCCTTTCCAGGGCGAGCGCAATAACAAGAGCCTCGCCTGAGGCCATCACCCGCTTTGTGTGAGGAGATACCGCGATGACGTCGTTCAACTCCGGGGCTCAACCCCAGAACCGTGCGCCTCAATCCATCGGCTTTTTGCTGCTGGACAATTTCACGCTGATTTCCCTGGCGTCCGCAGTGGAACCCCTGCGCATGGCCAACCAGCTGTCCGGCCGCGAGCTGTATCGCTGGACAACCCTGAGTGTCGACGGAAACCAGGTGTGGGCCAGCGACGGTCTGCAAATCACCCCCGATGCCTCCATGCACAAAGCCCCGGCCCTGGACACTGTAATTGTGTGCGGCGGCGTGGGTATCCAGCGCACCGTCACCCGTGAGCACGTGTCGTGGCTGCAAAGCCAGGCGCGCCAGTCGCGTCGCCTTGGCGCCGTGTGCACCGGCAGTTGGGCCTTGGCCTGCGCCGGCTTGCTCGACGGTTTTGATTGCAGCGTGCACTGGGAATGCCTGGCGTCGATGCAGGAAGCCTTCCCGCGTGTGGCCATGAGCACACGCCTGTTCACCCTCGACCGTAACCGCTTCACCAGCTCCGGCGGCACCGCGCCGCTGGACATGATGCTGCACCTGATCAGCCGCGACCACGGCCGTGAATTGTCCGCCGCGATTTCCGAAATGTTTGTGTACGAACGCATCCGCAACGAACAGGATCACCAGCGCGTGCCGCTCAAGCACATGCTCGGCACCAACCAGCCGAAGCTGCAGGAAATCGTTGCGTTGATGGAAGCCAACCTCGAAGAGCCGATCGACCTGGACGAGCTGGCGGTGTACGTCGCCGTGTCGCGTCGCCAGTTGGAGCGGCTGTTCCAGAAATACCTGCACTGCTCGCCGTCGCGCTACTACCTCAAGCTGCGCCTGATCCGTGCACGGCAGTTGCTCAAGCAAACGCCGATGTCGATCATCGAAGTGGCCTCGGTGTGCGGGTTTGTGTCCACGCCGCACTTCTCCAAGTGCTACCGCGAATACTTCGGCATTCCACCACGGGATGAGCGCGTAGGGTCCAACACCACCCAGCAAGTGGCGATGATGCCGATTCCGCAGGCGCTGGTGTTGTCACCGTTGTCGGGGCCGATGTCGGCGTTGAGCCAGGCCAGGAATGAGTCGACTTTCGCGAGTGTAAGGCTCTAGACCGAGTCGCCTGCATCGCAGGCAAGCCAGCTCCCACCTTTTGATGTGTGAATACATTCAAAGGTGGGAGCGGGCTTGCCCGCGATAGCGATCTGTCAGGCGCCAGAGTTTTGCTTGAACTGCACCAAAGCCGGCAACAACTGCTTGTCGATCGCCTGCCGCACTGCCGGCAGGATCGTCGCGCTGCCGGTGTACATCTGTTCCACCATGCCCTTGAGCGCCTTGGCCCGGGCCGCGCTCAAGCCGCGCACTGCGCAATCGCAGGCCTGCTCGGCGGTAGCACCGCTGGACACTTCAAAACCCAGCGAGCGCAGTTGGCCCAGCAGGTCATCCTGGTCAATCAAATCCGCGTGCATCATGACGTTCATCCTGGTGTAGGGAGCGGGGATTGACTTGGATTCTGGTAGGCCCTCGACCGGTCGGCAAGGGCAGATTCAACGAATGGCTCATATGGCTATGAGCAGGTCGTTTTCGGGTCATTTACCGACAGAAGTAATAGGCACACTGAACGCCAGGCACGCACCTTGAAGGTTTGGTCACCCTCGGGATGTCACGCTCACACCAAGCACTCTGCCCCGATCCAGTCACGGCTGGACGGGGCTTTTTTTGCTGAGGTTTGTGGTGGCTGTGCTGGCCTCTTCGCGAGCAAGCCCGCTCCCACATTTGACTGCATTCCAACTTTGGAACTCGGTCTAATGTGGGAGCGGGCTTGCTCGCGAAGGCCGCACCTCGGTCTACCTTTGCATCCAGCGCAATGATCGGCGCCAGCCGGCGATCGTCGCTGTGACGGTCTTTATTGCGAAACTCCACGGGGATTTCACACAGCGCGCGAAACGCCTCGGGGTCTTCCATCACGGCCGCATAGTCGAATAGGGGCAGTGCAAGTACGAAAATCGGCAACAGCGGCGGCGGTTTGCATTGCGATTCCTTAGTGTTTTTTGGGCGGCAATCCAATCACACGACCGAGCAGGGCAGGCCGGGGCAGGTCGGCCTGATCAGCGCTGATGGCGATGAGTTTTTCCAGGGTCGCTTCGGTAAACGGCGCTGAGTGCGGGCCGGCGAGGTCGACGTGCAGCAGCATCTGCTCGTTGCCCGCCAGTTCCTTGTCGTCGCCCACCCAATGCAGGCTGTGATAGAGGTGCAGGCGCTTGGCATCGTGGGCGATCAATTGGGTGTGCACTTCTACCTTGGCACCCAGTTTTACCTCGTGCAGGTAGTTCAGGTGCAGTTCCAAAGTGAACAGTGAATGGCCGCTGGCCTCACGGTTTTCACTGTCCAAACCCAGAGTGTCCATCAACGCGTCGGTGGCGTAGCTGAAGATCAGCAGGTAGAACGCATCGCGCAGGTGGCCGTTGTAATCTACCCAGTCGGGCTGGATGTTGGTGGTGTAAGTCGTCAGTGCAGGCATGGCGTAGATTCCGAACAATGTACTCGGTCAAAATGTGGGAGCTGGCTTGCCTGCGATGGCGGCGGTGAGTCGTACACCGCTATCGCAGGCAAGCCAGCTCCCACAGGAAATCAACAGCGGTTATTCAGCGAAGCTCATGCCGTGTTTGGCTTTGGTGGTTTTTACCGCTTCCAGCACCGCCAACAGGCAATCATCACGATAGCGCTCCAGCGCCGAAATGCTGTGCTTGCCCAGCTGTTCACTGGTGCCATCCACCACATCATCAATCAACTTGTCGGTCAGCTCCGGCGCCGGCAAATACGTCCACGGCAACTGCAGCGCCGGGCCGAACTGCGCCATGAAATGCCGCATGCCGGCATCGCCTCCGGCCAGGGTGTAAGTGAGGAAGGTGCCCATGAACGACCAGCGCAGCCCGGCGCCAAAACGGATGGCATCGTCGATTTCGCCGGTGGTTGCCACGCCGTCGTTGACCAGGTGCAGCGCCTCACGCCACAGCGCTTCGAGCAAGCGGTCGGCGATAAACCCTGGCACTTCCTTGCGCACGTGCAGCGGGCGCATGCCGAGGGATTCATACACCTTCATCGCCGCTTGAATAGCCTCGGGTGCGGTATTTTTGCCGCCTACCACTTCCACCAGCGGCAGCAGGTAAACCGGGTTGAACGGGTGGCCGACCACGCAGCGTTCCGGGTGAGTGGAACCCTCGTAGAACTCACTCGGCAACAGGCCTGAAGTGCTTGAACCAATCAACGCATTCGGTTTGGCCGCCGCGCTGATTTTGCTGTGCAATTGCAGCTTGAGGTCCAGGCGTTCCGGGGCGCTTTCCTGGATGAAATCGGCGTCTTTCACGCACTCTTCGATAGTGGCGACAAAGCGCAGGCGGTCTTGGGAGGCGCCTGGCGCCAGGCCTTGTTTTTCCAAGGCGCCCCAGGCGTTGGCGACGCGTTTGCGCAGGGCCGCTTCGGCGCCGGGCGCCGGGTCCCAGGCGATTACATCCAGGCCGTGGGCGAGGGCGCGGGACACCCAGCCGCTGCCGATAACGCCGCTGCCGAGGGCGGCGAAGGTTTTGATTTCGGTGATAAAGCGCATGTCGACTTCCTAAAGTATTCGCAAATTCTGTATGAGTAACCGGTTCAATGTGGGAGCGGGCTTGCTCGCGAATGCGGTGTGTCAGTTGATGCATTCGGTGACTGATTCACCGCATTCGCGAGCAAGCCCGCTCCCACACAAGCCCGACTCCCACAGGGTGCAGTAGTGTTTGGAAAAATTAGCCGCGCTTGGTCAGGCCCATCTTGATTCGGCCTTCCGCCGGGGTCATGACCCGCGCGCCCAGGCGGCTGAGGATTTCACTCGCGCGCTCCACCAGTTGGCCGTTGGTGGCCAGCACGCCTTTGTCCAGCCACAGGTTGTCTTCCAGGCCGACCCGCACGTTGCCGCCCAGCAGCACCGCTTGCGCGGCCATCGGCATTTGCATGCGGCCGATGCCGAAACCGGCCCATACCGCGTCGGCGGGCAGGTTGTCGACCATGGCTTTCATGGTGGTGGTGTCGGCCGGTGCGCCCCATGGGATGCCCAGGCACAGTTGGAACAGCGGGTTGTCGAGCAGGCCTTCCTTGATCATCTGCTTGGCGAACCACAGGTGGCCGGTGTCGAAAATTTCCAGCTCAGGCTTAACGCCCAGCTCTTGAATACGTTTGGCGCCAGCGCGCAATTGCGCCGGGGTGGACACGTAAATGGTGTCGCCATCGCCGAAGTTCAGCGTGCCGCAATCGAGGGTGCAGATTTCCGGCAGCAGCTCTTCCACGTGGGCCAGGCGGGTCAGTGGGCCGACCAGGTCGGTGTTGGGGCCGAACTCCATGGGGTTCTCGCCGCCACCGATTTCCAGGTCGCCGCCCATGCCGGCGGTGAGGTTGACGATGATGTCGATGTCGGCCTCGCGGATGCGCTCCATCACTTCGCGGTACAGGGCAACGTCGCGGCTGAACTTGCCGGTTTCGGGGTCACGCACGTGGCAGTGCACCACGGTCGCGCCGGCCTTGGCGGCTTCTACTGCAGCGGCGGCGATTTGTTTGGGCGTGACGGGCACGTGTGGGCTTCTGCCGGTCGTGTCGCCAGCACCGGTGAGTGCGCAGGTGATGATGACGTCGTGGTTCATGAGGCGGTTCCTTACAGGCGGGCGTAGTGATGCCGCTCGCAGCCCACAGCGGCTGCGACACGGTGATTCGAATATGGTTATTGGCTGGTCAGTTGCAGGTTGGCCGCGGCGGGCTTGCCGTCGAAGGTGGTCACGCCTTCGAGCCAGCGCTGCTGGTCTTGCGGGTGGTCCTTGAGCCACTGCTTGGCGGACTCGATGGCGTCCTTGTGATCCAGCAACGGCTGCATCATCCGGCTCTCGTCGGCGGCGGTGAAGGTCAGGTTGGTGAGCAACTTGTGCACGTTGGGGCACTGTTCGGCGTAGGTCGGCGAGGTAACGCTCCACACCGTGGCCATGCCTTCGTTCGGGCCCAGGGCGTCGTCGCTGCCGGTGAGGTAAGTCATGGCGACGTTGACGTTCATCGGGTGCGGCGCCCAGCCGAAGAACACCACGGCTTCCTTGCGGCGTACCGCGCGGTCGACGGCGGCGAGCATGCCGGCCTCGCTGGACTCCACCAGCTGGAACTTGCCCAGGCCGAACTGGTTCTTGGCGATCATCGCCTTGATCTGGGTGTTGGCGCCCGAGCCTGGCTCGATGCCGTAGATCTTGCCGCCCAGTTCTTTTTCGAACTTGGCGATGTCGGCGAAGGTTTTCAGGCCCTTGTCCGCCAGGTACGTCGGCACGGCGAGGGTGGCGCGGGCGTCTTCCAGGCTGGGTTTCTCGAGGACTTTGACTTGCTTGGCATCGACGAACGGCGTGATGGTCTGGGTCATCAACGGGTTCCAGTAACCCAGGAACATATCCAGGCGTTGGTCACGGATGCCCGCGAAGATGATTTGCTGGGAGGCGCTGGTCTGTTTGGTCTTGTAGCCGAGGCCATCGAGCAACACTTGGGTCATGGCGCTGGTGGCGATTACGTCGGTCCAGTTCACCACGCCCATGCGCACGTTCCGGCAGGATTCTGCGTCGGCCGCGAATACGCTGGTGCTCAAAATGGCGCTGGCGCTGAGTGCAAGCACGCAGCGGCTGATCAGTCGGTTCATGGTGGATCCCTCGGCAGGTCGTTATTGTGGGGGCCGGCGTCTTTGTGCGCCGTGGGATCAAGTTACGTACCTTCGGGCCCGACAAAACGCACGGCGGCGACCCGCTCTTGCACTGCAGCGACCTGTGCTCTTGAATGGCCCGTTGAACTGGCGTATCACAGTGACCACGCTGCCCGTCCTACGAGAGCGCCACCATGTCCCAGGATTTCTACTTTCTGTTGATGCCGGGTTTCTCGGCCATCGGCTTTATCTCCGCGCTGGAACCGCTGCGGGTGGCCAACCGCTTTCGTGGCGAGCTGTACCGCTGGCATGTGTTGAGCGCCGACGGCGGCGCGGTGCTGGCGAGCAATGGCATGTCGGTCAACGCCGACGCGGCGCTGGAACCGCTGAAAAAAGGCGCGACGCTGATGGTGGTTGCCGGCTTCGAACCCTTGAAGTTCACCACACCCGCGCTGGAACACTGGCTGCGCCGCCTCGACCATGAAGGCGTGACCCTCGGCGCCATCGACACTGGCGCCTGTGTGCTCGCTGAGGCCGGTTTGCTCGACGGCCACCGCCTCACCCTGCACTGGGAAGCCATCGACGCCTTCAAGGAGTCTTATCCACAGCTCACGGTGACCCAGGAACTGTTCGAGATCGATCGCCGCCGCATCACCTGCGCCGGCGGCACTGCGTCCATCGACCTGATGCTTGACCTGATCGCCCAGGCCCACGGCCCGGAGCTGGCGATCCAGGTTTCCGAACAATTCGTACTCAGCCGCATCCGCCCACGCAAAGACCACCAGCGCATGCAGATCGCCACGCGCTACGGCATCAACAACAAGAAGTTGGTGCAGGTGATTGGCGAGATGGAACAACACACTGAACCGCCGCTGAGCACCCTGGCATTGGCCGACGCGATCAAAGTCACGCGGCGCCAGTTGGAGCGGTTGTTTCGTCTGCATTTGAACGATACGCCGAGCAACTTCTACCTCGGCCTGCGCCTGGAAAAAGCCCGGCAGCTCTTGCGCCAGAGCGACCTGAGTGTGCTGGAGGTGAGCATTGCGTGCGGGTTTGAGTCGCCGTCGTATTTCACCCGCAGCTATCGGGCGAGGTTTGCCAAGTGCCCGCGGGAGGATCGGCGACAGGAGGTGGTTTGATCGTTTTTTAGCCAATTATAGTCGAGGCTATAATCAGGTATAAATCGCGGTTCCAGTACTTCCACCACGTACTTCAAAAATGCACGCGTACCAACTGTGGGAGCGGGCTTGCTCGCGAATGCGGTGGGTCAGTCAGCACATCAGTTACTGACACACCGCATTCGCGAGCAAGCCCGCTCCCACATTGATCTTTGCTGTGGCTTATTTTTTTAGCAGGGCCGAACACGCCGCCTTGTAGGCCTCATGCTGATATTTGTTCAGCGAGGCCGGCAGCTCAAAGCCGTGTTTCTTGTTCTGCGCATTGATAGTCTGCGGCGACAACAGCATCACCTCAACGCCATCCAGCAACTGAAACACACCTTCAATCTTGAACGTGGTCGGGCCACCGGCGAATTCGCCTTTTTTGCTGCGCTTCTTGATCGCAATGCGGGTGATCGCGTTTGCCTGTACGAAAGCCTTCACCTGGGCGGCGAAGGCTTTGACGTTGGCCGCTTCATCGTCATCTTCGAGGGCGATTTTCTTGGTGGCCAGGGCGACGTGTGTCAGCGCCTGGCTGTCCAGTGAGGCGACAGCGATGATGGCTTCGCTGCCCTTGATTTCGATGCCGCAGATAGTCATGAATGGCCTTGATTCAGAGGAAAGTGGCAGGGATTGTCGCTTATTCCTGCCCAATCGACTCCAAAAACTCCGACCGCTCATCACTCATCCGCGCCAGGCAGTCATTCTGCTGGATCGCGTAGTCCTTGCTGCCATTCACCGCCGGGAAGGTGTCCACGGCGCAATCGGCGTCACGCAGTTTTTCCCATTTCTGCTGGGCATCCTTCAGACGAGCGGTAATGTCGGCCAGTTGCGACTTGTTGCTGCCATAGGTCGAACCCATGCGTTCCAGCAAGCCTTGATAGTTATCCTTGAGCAATTGCTCGGCGGTGGTCTTGTTGTAGGTGGCGCATTCCAGGGTTTGCTTGTCGTTCTCGATGCCATCGCACGGCGTGTTGTCCGTGTCTTCGGCCGCGTGGACGCCGGTTGCGATGAGTGCCAAAGCCAGGAAAATCGATTTCATTGCGCCGTCTCATATCAGGTGATGCGGAATTCTGGCTCAAGCGTAAGACAAAGAACAGTCGTCAGTCAGACGTGTCATGTAGGCCTTTGTCGCGGATTGACGCTTTCGGCAATTCCCCTGTCGTTTTTGCACCCGGTTCGTTCAGCCCCTGGGCATATGCTGGCCCCAAAGCGCCGGCAGACGATTCGGCGCATGAATCGCCAATAAGGGGACGCCTGATGAGCCCAGCCGAATTGCACGCCGACAGCATCGTTATCGACGGGCTGATCATTGCCAAGTGGAACCGTGACCTGTTCGAGGACATGCGCAAAGGTGGCCTGACCGCCGCCAACTGCACGGTGTCGGTGTGGGAAGGCTTCCAGGCCACGATCAATAACATCGTGGCCAGCCAGACCCTGATCCGTGAGAACAGCGACCTGGTGATCCCGGTGAAAACCACCGCCGACATCCGCAAAGCCAAGGAGCAGGGCAAGACCGGCATCATCTTCGGCTTCCAGAACGCCCATGCGTTTGAAGACCAGTTGGGCTACGTCGAGATCTTCAAGCAGCTCGGCGTGGGCGTTGTACAGATGTGCTACAACACCCAGAACCTGGTCGGCACCGGCTGCTATGAGCGCGACGGCGGCCTGTCGGGCTTTGGCCGTGAAGTCGTCGGCGAGATGAACCGCGTCGGCATCATGTGCGACCTGTCCCACGTCGGCTCCAAGACCAGCGAAGAAGTCATCCTCGAATCGAAAAAACCGGTGTGCTACTCCCACTGCCTGCCTTCAGGTCTTAAAGAGCACCCGCGCAACAAGTCCGATGAAGAGCTTAAGTTTATTGCGGACCACGGCGGTTTTGTCGGCGTAACCATGTTTGCGCCGTTCCTGGCCAAGGGCATCGATTCCACCATCGACGACTACGCCGAAGCCATCGAATACACCATGAACATCGTCGGCGAAGACGCCATCGGCATCGGCACCGACTTCACCCAGGGCCATGGCCAGGATTTCTTCGAAATGCTGACCCACGACAAGGGCTACGCCCGCCGCCTGACCAGCTTCGGCAAGATCATCAACCCGCTGGGCATCCGCACCGTGGGCGAGTTCCCCAACCTCACCGAGACCCTGCTCAAGCGCGGTCACAGCGAGCGCGTGGTGCGCAAAATCATGGGCGAAAACTGGGTCAATGTCCTGAAGGACGTCTGGGGCGAGTAAGCCACCGCCAACATTTCTTTTCCCCAGGCCATCCGGTGCCTGGGGCATCCAAACGAATTTTCTGGAGTTAAGTTTCCATGGCCAAGATCGCCCCGCAATTGCCTATCGAAGTCGACAGCGAAACCGGTGTCTGGACCTCCGACGCCCTGCCGATGCTGTATGTGCCGCGCCATTTCTTCGTCAACAACCACATCGGTATCGAAGAAGTGCTGGGCGCAGATGCCTACGCCGAAATCCTCTACAAGGCCGGCTACAAATCCGCCTGGCACTGGTGTGAAAAAGAAGCTGAATGCCACGGCCTGGAAGGCGTCGCGGTGTTTGAGCACTACATGAAGCGCCTGTCGCAACGCGGCTGGGGCCTGTTCAAGATCCAGGACATTGACCTCGACAAAGGTACCGCCAGCGTCAAGCTCGAACACTCGGCCTTCGTCTACGTGTACGGCAAGGTTGGGCGCAAGGTCGACTACATGTTCACCGGCTGGTTTGCCGGCGCCATGGACCAGATTCTGCAGGCGCGTGGCAGCAACATCCGCACCGTAGCCGAACAAGTCTACGGAGGCTCCGAAGAGGGCCACGACGACGGCCTGTTCACCGTCAAGCCGTTGTAAGTCGAGGAACCGTGCCATGGCTTTCGAAGCAATGTTCGCGCCGATCCAGATCGGCAAACTGACCATCCGCAACCGCGTGCTCAGTACCGCCCACGCCGAGGTGTATGCCACCGACGGCGGCATGACCTCCGACCGCTATGTGAAGTATTACGAAGAGAAAGCCAAGGGCGGGATCGGCCTGGCGATCTGCGGCGGGTCTTCCAGTGTGGCCATCGACAGCCCGCAAGGCTGGTGGAAATCGGTCAACCTGGCCGATGACCGCATCATCCCGCACTTCCAGAACCTGGCCGATGCCATGCACAAGCATGGCGCCAAGATCATGATCCAGATTACCCACATGGGCCGTCGTTCGCGATGGGATGGCGAGCATTGGCCGACGCTGCTGTCGCCGTCGGGCATCCGCGAGCCGGTGCACCGTGCGACCTGCAAAACCATTGAGCCGGAAGAAATCTGGCGCGTGATCGGCAACTACGCCACTGCTGCGGCGCGGGCCAAGGCCGGTGGCCTGGATGGCGTGGAACTGTCGGCGGTGCACCAGCACATGATCGACCAGTTCTGGAGCCCGCGGGTCAACAAGCGCACTGACGAATGGGGCGGCAGCTTCGAAAACCGCATGCGCTTCGGCCTGGAAGTGTTGAAGGCCGTACGTAAGGAAGTCGGCCCGGATTTCTGCGTGGGCATCCGCCTGTGCGGCGACGAATTCCACCCGGACGGCTTGTCCCACGAGGACATGAAGCAAATCGCCAAGTACTACGACGACACCGGCATGCTCGACTTTATCGGTGTGGTCGGCTCGGGGTGCGACACCCACAACACCCTGGCCAACGTGATCCCGAACATGAGTTATCCACCGGAGCCTTTCCTGCACCTGGCCGCCGGTATCAAGGAAGTGGTCAAGGCCCCGGTGCTGCACGCGCAGAACATCAAGGACCCGAACCAGGCCACGCGCATTCTGGAAGGCGGTTATGTGGATATGGTCGGCATGACCCGCGCCCACATCGCCGACCCGCACCTGATCGCCAAGATCAAGATGGGCCAGGTCGACCAGATCAAACAATGCGTCGGCGCCAACTACTGCATCGACCGCCAGTACCAAGGGCTGGACGTGCTGTGCATCCAGAACGCCGCGACTTCGCGCGAATACATGGGTGTGCCGCACATCATCGAGAAGTCCACAGGGCCCAAACGCAAAGTCGTGGTGGTGGGTGCCGGCCCGGCCGGGATGGAAGCTGCCCGCGTTGCCGCCGAGCGTGGCCACGACGTGACGCTGTTCGAGAAGAAAGACTTTATCGGTGGGCAAATCACCACCGCCTCCAAGGCCCCGCAACGCGACCAGATTGCCGGCATCACGCGCTGGTTCCAGCTGGAGTTGGCGCGCTTGAACGTTGACCTGCGCCTGGGCGTGGCGGCGAATGCCGATGCGATCCTCGACCTGCGCCCGGATGTGGTGGTGCTGGCTGTGGGCGGGCATCCGTTCCTGGAGCAGAACGAACACTGGGGCGCGGCGGAAGGCCTGGTGGTCAGCAGCTGGGACGTGCTCGACGGCAAGGTGGCGCCGGGCAAGAACGTGCTGGTCTACGACACCATCTGCGAATTCACCGGCATGTCGGTGGCCGATTTCCTCGCGGACAAAGGCTGCCAGGTCGAGATCGTCACCGACGACATCAAGCCGGGCGTGGCCATCGGCGGTACGTCGTTCCCGACTTACTACCGCAGCATGTACCCCAAGGAAGTGATCATGACCGGCGACATGATGCTGGAAAAGGTCTACCGCGAAGGCGACAAGCTGGTGGCGGTGCTGGAGAACGAATACACCGGCGCCAAGGAAGAACGCGTGGTCGATCAGGTTGTTGTCGAGAACGGTGTGCGCCCGGACGAAGCGCTCTATTACGGGCTCAAGGAAGGTTCGCGCAACAAAGGCCAGATGGACATCGAGGCGCTGTTCGCGATCAAACCGCAGCCGTGCCTGAGCGAGCCGGGCGAGGGGTACTTGCTGTTCCGCATCGGTGACTGTGTGGCGCAGCGCAATACCCACGCCGCGATCTATGACGCCCTGCGCCTGTGCAAGGATTTCTGACCCACTTGATCGTTCCCGCGCTCTGCGTGGGAATGCCGCCCTGGACGCTTCGCGTCCGCTCTTAGGTCGTGACGCAGAGCGTCACAGGATGCATCCCCACGCAGAGCGTGGGGACGATCATTGACCCCGTGGTCTTTGGGAGCTTCACCATGTTGAACATCCTTCTTCCCATCCTGCTCTTTGCCGCCCTGGGCCTTGCCGTCCTCGGCGCGCTGCGCCGGGTGAACATGTGGCGCCGTGGCCGTGCCTCCAAAGTCGATTTGCTCGGCGGCCTGCTGGCCATGCCCAAGCGCTACATGGTCGACCTGCACCACGTGGTCGCCCGCGACAAATACATTGCCAACACCCACGTCGCCACCGCCTTGGGCTTTGTGCTGTCGGCGTTGCTGGCGATTCTGGTGCACGGTTTCGGCCTGCATAACCGCATCCTCGGTTACGCCTTGCTGCTGGCCTCGGTGCTGATGTTTGTCGGCGCCACCTTCGTCTACCTGCGCCGTCGCAACCCGCCTGCGCGCTTGTCGAAAGGCCCGTGGATGCGCCTGCCGAAAAGCCTGATGGCGTTCTCGGTGAGCTTCTTCCTGGTGACGTTGCCGGTGGCCGGAATTCTGCCGGCCGACTTCGGTGGCTGGCTGCTGGCGGCATTGCTGAGCCTGGGCGTGCTGTGGGGCGTGTCGGAAATGTTCTTCGGCATGACCTGGGGCGGCCCGATGAAACACGCCTTCGCCGGTGCCCTGCACCTGGCCTGGCACCGACGCGCCGAGCGCTTTGGCGGCGGCCGTTCCACTGGCTTGAAGCCGCTGGACTTGAGCGACAAAACCGCGCCACTGGGCGTGGAAAAACCCAAGGATTTCACCTGGAACCAACTGCTTGGCTTTGACGCCTGCGTACAGTGCGGCAAGTGCGAGGCCGCGTGCCCGGCGTTCGCCGCTGGCCAGCCACTGAACCCGAAAAAGCTGATCCAGGACATGGTGGTCGGCCTGGCCGGTGGCACCGATGCCAAGTTCGCCGGCAGCCCGTATCCCGGCAAACCTGTCGGCGAACACAGCGGCAACCCACACCAGCCGATCGTCAACGGCCTGGTGGATGCTGAAACCCTGTGGTCGTGCACCACCTGCCGCGCCTGCGTGGAAGAGTGCCCGATGATGATCGAGCACGTCGACGCCATCGTCGACATGCGCCGCCACCTCACCCTGGAAAAAGGTGCCACGCCAAACAAGGGCGCCGAAGTCCTGGAAAACCTGATCGCCACCGACAACCCTGGCGGCTTCGCACCGGGCGGTCGGCTGAACTGGGCAGCGGATTTGAACCTGCCGTTGTTGAGCGAAAAAGGCAGCTGCGATGTGCTGTTCTGGGTCGGCGACGGCGCCTTCGACATGCGCAACCAACGCACCCTGCGCGCGTTCGTCAAAGTGCTGAAAGCGGCCAAGGTCGACTTCGCGGTACTTGGCCTGGAAGAGCGTGACAGCGGTGACGTCGCGCGGCGCCTGGGCGATGAAGCCACCTTCCAGCTGCTGGCCACGCGCAATATCCAGACGCTGGAAAAATACGGCTTCAAACGCATCGTCACCTGCGACCCGCACAGCTTCCACGTGCTGAAAAACGAGTACGGCGCGTTCAATGGCAACTACCTGGTGCAGCACCACAGCACCTTCATGGCCGAGTTGATCGGCGACGGCGCGCTGAACCTGGGCCAGCACAAGGGCAACAGCGTGACCTATCACGACCCTTGTTATCTGGGCCGCTACAACGGCGAATACGAGGCGCCGCGCCAAGTGCTGCGCGCGCTGGGCATCGAGGTCAAGGAGATGCAACGCTCGGGCTTCCGTTCACGCTGCTGCGGCGGCGGTGGCGGTGCACCGATCACCGACATTCCCGGCAAGCAACGTATCCCCGACATGCGCATGGAAGACATCCGCGAAACCGGCGCCGAGTTGGTGGCCGTAGGTTGCCCGCAGTGCACGGCGATGCTCGAAGGTGTGGTTGAACCGCGCCCGTTGATCAAAGACATCGCCGAACTGGTGGCCGACGCTTTGCTCGAAGACGCCGCCCCGGCAAAAGCCCCGATTAAGCGTGAACCTGCGGAGGTGCATTGATGAGCGACATTATCCGCCGCGACCCACGGGCCGAATGGATCGCCCGCAACCGCCTGCACCCGCTGCATGCGGCGATGCAGCCGGCGCTCCACAGTTGGATGGGGCCTAACGGCGTCATCCGCAAAAACCTGCACGGCGTGGGTTTTATCGGCCCCAACGGCCTCAAGCGTATCGACCGCAGCGGTGCCCAGCAGGGCGGCGCGGTCAAGCGCACGGCGGCAGTGGACGTGCAGTTGCCATTGCATCAGGTGACAGCCCCGGCGTTCTACATCAACGTGGTGCCCGACATGGTCGGTGGCCGCCTCAGCAGCCACGACCGCGATCTACTTGGCTTGGCGCGGCAACTCGCCGGCAGCGACGGGGCAGTGCTGGCGGTGGTGTTTGGCGAACACAAGGAAAGTGCCTTTGCCACGGCGGGCGTCGACCGGCTGTTGGTGCTGGACGGCCACGAATTCGACGGTTATTCACCGGAACAACGTGTGCACGGCCTGCGGGCTGTGGATAACCAGTACAACCCACGCCATTGGCTGCTGCCGGACAGCCGCAGTGGCGGCGGCGAACTGGGGCGGCGTTTTGCTGCGAGCCTCAAGGAACGCCCGGCCACACGCGTGTGGCAGATCAAGGACGGGGCGTGCATCGGCCGCGCCGGTGCGGGCCAGGAAGATTTGGCCCGACCATTGCCACGCCTGATTCTCGCGGCGGCCGAATGTGCCGATCCGGTCAGTGAAACGCGTCACGAAGTGTTGGCCATGGAGTTATCCACACCCCTGGCGCGCAGCTTGCCGCGCATCGAAGACCTCGGCGCGGTGGCGGTGGACCCGGCCGCGATTCCGATGGCCGAAGCCGAATTCATTTTCTCCGGCGGCAACGGCGTGAAGGATTGGGCACTGTTCCACCAGACCGCCGCCGCACTGGGCGCCACCGAAGGTGCGTCACGGGTGGCAGTGGACGATGGCTTTATGGCGCGTGATCGCCAGGTCGGCGCCAGCGGCACCTGGGTTACGGCGCGGGTTTACGTGGCCGTGGGGATTTCCGGGGCGATCCAGCACCTGCAAGGCATCGGTGCCTGCGACAAGGTGGTGGCGATCAACCTCGATCCGGGCTGCGACATGATCAAGCGTGCCGACCTGTCGGTGATCGGCGAGAGCGCCGCGATTCTGCAAGCCTTGATCGCTGCGGTCGAGGCCTACCGCAACGGCGCCAAGCGCGACGCGGCTTAAGGACATGACCATGACCACGAATGTAATCAGCTTGGTGTCCATCGGCGCCCACCCGACCTCAGGCCGCCCACGCCGCGCCGAGCAAGATGCTCGGGCGGTCGAGCTGGGCCTGCAAATGGCTGGGGATAAGTTGCAGGTGCTGCACGCCGGCGATATTCACGAGCCTACGTTGCGCAGTTACCTGGGCATGGGCTTGCCACAATTGCAGGTGCTGGAACAGCCGGCAGGTTCCGATGCCTTGCCGGTACTCAGTGAGTATCTGCGCGGTGCCGGCGCCCAAGTGGTGTTGACCGGCAGCCAGGCGGAAACCGGCGAAGGCTCAGGCATGTTGCCGTTCCTGCTGGCCGAACAACTGGGTTGGCCGCTGATTGTCGGGCTGGCGCAGGTGGAGTCCATCGAAGGTGGCGTAGCCCACGTGCTTCAGGCGTTGCCGCGAGGGCAGCGGCGGCGCTTGAAAGTGCGCCTGCCGTTTCTGGCCACGGTGGATAACGCCGCGCCCAAGCCACGCCAGAGCGCCTACGGCCCTGCACAGCGCGGTGAGCTGGCGGCCCATGAAGTCGAGATCGAACAGGACGAGTTATTCACAGACGCACTGCTGCAACCCGCCAAGCCACGGCCCAAGCGCCTCAAGGTGATCAAGGCCAAGAGCGGTGCGGACCGTATGAAGGCTGCCACGGCCAAGGCCAGTGGTGGTGGCGGGCAAGTGCTCAAAGGGTTGAGCCCTGAGGCGGGTGCTGAAGCCATTCTCAAGCTGCTCATCGAAGAAGGCGTGGTGCGCTAATTCCCTGTGGGAGCGGGTCTTTCTGTGGGAGCCGGGCTTGCCCGCGATGCAGGCAACTCGGTCTGTCAGTTAAACCGAGTTGCCTGCATCGCAGGCAAGCCAGCTCCCACACAAGCCGGCTCCCACAGAAAGGCCCGCTCCCACATTGGATATGCGGTGTTTTCTAGGATTACCCACAATCCCTGTTGACCCACCTGTGGATAACCTGTTCGCGGTTGTCCACACCCCCGGTAACTCAAGCCCTGCAGCCCTCTGTACGAAAAACAACCAGGCTAACTGACGGTTTTTCCAGGGTTTTTCCATGAATAACTTAATTCGCCGATCCAGACTTGCCCCCAAAGTCTGTTGGCGCTTCTGTGGATAAGATGTTCGCTATCGTCTGTAGCCCCTATAAATAAAGGCTTTCATGGGTCTGATCAAAATTTGATCAAATTGGCTTATTTGTTGATTTAAAACGCCGGAACCCCCGACTTATGAAGGTTTGACACGGTTTTCCACAGCGCCGATAAACTTGCCCCCAAAGTCTGTTGGTGCTTCTGTGGATAAGGTGTTCGCGTACTGCTACAGGGCACGTAATCCGTGGCTTTCGAAGATTTGATCAATAAATGATCAGGTCGGGCTAAAACCGGACTACTTGAATAAGTCACGGATTTTCTTCATTTATTTTCGGGGGGAAGCGCACTTGCCCACAATTGCTGTGGGTGGCTTTGTGGATAAGTTGTTGGGAGAAGGCTGGAGGGCAGAGTGGTGAAGGGTTGCGAGGGAGTTGATCAATTATTGAACACTGATTATAACTAATGTGGGAGCGGGCTTGCTCGCGAAGGCGGTGTGTCAGTCACCAGATGGGTTGGCTGATCCACTGCATTCGCGAGCAAGCCCGCTCCCACATTTTGATCGGTGGTGTAGCCGTTATTCGTGTGCGGCGACGCCCTTGAGGTAAGGCGCCGGCGCAGCGCCGAGGTTGCTCAGCAAACGCTCGCTGTACCAATCCACGAAGTTCACCACGCCAAACTCATAGGTCTTGGAGTACGGCCCTGGCTGGTAAGCGGTGGAGTTGATCCCGCGCTGGTTCTCTTCGGCCAGGCGACGGTCCTGGTCATTGGTGGCGTCCCACACTTTGCGCATGCGCTCCACGTCGTAGTCCACGCCTTCGACGGCGTCTTTGTGCACGATCCACTTGGTGGTGACCATGGTTTCCTGAGCGCTGATCGGCCACACGGTGAACACGATGATGTGGTCGCCCATGCAGTGGTTCCACGAGTGCGGCAGGTGCAGGATGCGCATCGAACCCAGGTCCGGGTTTTTGATGCGGCCCATCAACTTGTTGCAGCCTTGTTTGCCGTCCAGGGTCATCGACACGGTGCCCTTGAGCAGCGGCATGCGCACGATACGGTTACGCAAGCCGAAGCTGGCGTGGGCGTAAGGGATTTTTTCAGCGTCCCAGGCGGCAGCGGAGGCGGCCACGTGGTCCTTGAAAGCCTGGTCGGCGCGCGGGTCGGTGACGTCGTCCCACTCCAGCAGGGTTTTCAACAGCTCCGGGTGCGACGCGTTGCAGTGGTAGCACTCGCGGTTGTTTTCCAGCACCAGCTTCCAGTTGGCCTTTTCGAACAAGGTGGTCTGGATCGCCACCTTGGTGTTTTCCATGTCGTAGGGTTCCATGTAGTGGTTCAACGTCGACAGGAAGTCATCGATGGCCGGCGGGTTCTCCGCCAGGCTGATGAAAATGTAGCCGCCGGCAGTCTTCACATTCACGGGTTTCAGGCCGTACTGCTTCATGTCGAAGTCGTCGCCCATCTCGGTACCGGCGAACAGCAGGCGGCCGTCCAGCTCGTAGGTCCACTGGTGGTAATGGCACACCAGTTTGGCAACCTTGCCCTTGTCGCTGGTGCACAAGCGCGACCCACGGTGGCGGCACACGTTATGAAACGCGTGCACCACGCCTTCGGCGCCACGGATCACGATGATCGGGTTCTTGCCCACTTGCAGGGTCAGGTAATTGCCCTTGGTGGGGATCTCGCAGGTCATGCCGGCGATCAACCACTCTTTCTGGAAGATCTCCTGCATGTCGATATCAAACAGCCGCTCGTCAGAGTAAAACGGCTGCGGCAGCGAAAAGGTGCGCTCGCGCTCTTGCAACATTTGCGCGGTGGCCTTGCGTGCGGGTTCCAGCGGATCGCCCAAGCTTAAGGTTGCGGTGACGTCCATCGTGTGTGTCCTCAGGGCTATTCTGTGTGGCCGGCGAATAGTGGCTACGGTTGGTGCTTTGCAAGGCGTAAAGAAAGCGTCTTTGTTGAGAGCGAGTGTGGGGCCGCCGATGCGCCGAACCTTGTCCATTAGCGACATGGCCCACTCTGATCCCGACGCGCAACCCCCGTGGTATGGGGGCTGGTCGCGATAAGTATGTGAATGTCGCAGATAGGTAAATGGGTGGTTCTCGCGTTACGCAGAATCGCCACCATCAGGCCGATATACGGCTGCGGAGAACAGCATGTCCAACAGCTTCCTGAATCCGGTAACCACCCAGACCTGGGCCAATGGTCGGCACATCGTCCGTTGCGTCAAAGTCATCCAGGAAACCTGGGATGTGCGCACCTTCTGCTTTATGGCCGACCAGCCGATCCTGTTCTTTTTCAAGCCGGGGCAGTTTGTCACCCTGGAGCTGGAAATCGACGGCCAGCCGATCATGCGCTCGTACACGATTTCCAGTTCGCCGTCGGTGCCGTACAGCTTCTCGGTGACGATCAAGCGGGTGCCAGGCGGCAAGGTTTCCAACTGGCTGCACGACACGCTGCATGAAGGCCAGGAGCTGGCGGTGCACGGGCCAGTCGGGTTGTTCAATGCCATCGACTTCAGCAACCCCAAAGTCCTTTACCTCAGCGGCGGTGTCGGCATTACGCCGGTGATGTCCATGGCGCGTTGGTATTACGATACCAACGCCAATGTCGACATGACCTTTATCCACAGTGCGCGCTCGCCCAAAGACATCATTTACCACCGCGAGCTGGAGCACATGGCGTCGCGGATCGACAACTTCAGCCTGCACCTGATCTGCGAGAAACACGGCCTGGGCGAGCCCTGGGCGGGTTATCGCGGCTACCTGAACCACAAGATGCTCGAACTGATGGTGCCGGATTTCCTCGAGCGCGAAGTGTTCTGCTGCGGCCCCACGCCCTACATGAACGCGGTGAAGCGCCTGCTGGAAGCGGCGGGCTTCGACATGGCGCGCTATCACGAGGAATCCTTCGGCGCCACGCCACCGGAGGCGCGTGCCGATGCGGTCGAGCAAGCCGAACAAGCCGCCGAAGCGCCGGAGATCGACCTGGCCGACTTGCATCAAGTGGAATTTATCGCCTCGGGCAAAAGCATCCGTGTGGCGCCAGGCGAAACCGTCCACGCAGCGGCAGCCAAACTTGGGCTAATGATTCCAAAAGCCTGCGGTATGGGGATTTGCGGCACCTGCAAGGTGATGAAGCTGGGCGGAGAGGTCGAGATGGACCACAACGGCGGCATCACCGAAGAAGACGAAGCCGAAGGCTACATCCTGTCGTGCTGCAGCGTGCCGAAGGGCGACGTGCGCATCGAGTTCTAACCTTCCACGTGATCGTTCCCACGCTCCGCGTGGGAATGCCTCATGGGACGCTCCGCGTCCCGCCTTCAGTTGTGACGCGGAGCGTCACGGGCTGCATTCCCACGCAGAGCGTGGGAACGATCATTCGAGTTCTAACCTCCCACACCCGATCGTTCCCACGCTCCGCGTGGGAATGCCTCTTGGGACGCTCCGCGTTCCGCCTTCAGTTGTGACGCGGAGCGTCACGGGCTGCATTCCCACGCAGAGCGTGGGAACGATCATTCGAGTTCTAACCTCCCGCATCCGATCGTTCCCACGCTCCGCGTGGGAATGCCTCATGGGACGCTCCGCGTCCCGCCCTCAGTACCACCTTTGTATGTCTATTAACCCCTCCCGTCCCGCGTAATTACGGGCGCTGGAATATCGCCAGTGCTCAGCTAAGTCCACGTACCCTCGCTTTACCGGGTTGTGGTGGATGTAATCAAGTTTTTGGCGCATCACTGTCTCGCTGTAGACCAGTTCGGCATGAGAGCCTTCCTGCCAAAGTTGATAAACCCGATCTGCCTTGTGTGCCCGTTTGCTGAAGCGTAGGCGTTGTAATACCGCTCGGCACCTTTGCGCTGCAGGTCGTCGATGAGGGTGCGAGCAGTGAAGGATTTGAATTGACTGACGCACTTGCACAGATCAGGCGCTTGCGCGACGAAGTGCAGGTGGTTTTCGAGAATGACGTAGCCAAACAGGCGTAGCGCATGGTGCTTTTGCTGATATCGCCAACAATCCAGGAGATGGCCCACAAGGTAGTCGCGGGTAAATAGCGGTAGCCACTCCATGACAGTACACGTCAGGAAATGCGGTTTTTCGGGCTCGGTGATGACGTAGCGGCTTCTACCCATCCAGTCGTCCTTGAATCGAGTTGTGGCGTGGACGCGGAGCGTCCGGGGAGGCATTCCCACGCGGAGCGTGGGAACGATCAGCGATCAGGCTGGTTAGGGATTAACGGGCGTAGAGTTGGATGGAGAACTGATCGCCTGAGGCTGTCAATTCAAAGGTTTTTTCATAGATGTGCAGGGTTCTTGAAGGCTCCCTGATGGTGTCACCGACGTTAGCCAGTTTTCGAAACTCGTCCCAGCTTACGAACGTGTTGCTGAGGCTGCCGTCTTGTTGCGCTTTGGCGGCGTAGCATTGAACTTCCATGGTCTAACCCTCTGCTGGATTTCCGTTTCCGGCCGATTATTCGGCAGGCAGTTGTACCCGAAAGGTGGCCGCTGCAGCGGCGTTTTCCTTTCGGGTTCCAAGAGGCTAGTCGATGAAAATAGGGTTGGCTGCTGTCGGAAATACCAAATAACAGTCTCGGCAATCCGCCAGTATTCGTCGCGCCTAAGCGCCCATCACTGTCCGAATATCCGCGGCTAATTCTCTTACACGCTCTTCCTCTGTATCCCACGCACACATGAAGCGCGCGCCGCCTTTGCCGATGAAGGTGTAAAAGCGCCAGCCCTTGGCTGTCAGGGCCTCGATGGCCGCTTCCGAGAGCTGCAGGAACACGCCGTTGGCTTGTACCGGGAACATCAACTCCACGCCGGGAATATCCGCCACCAGGCTGCTCAGCAGTTGAGCGCAGTGGTTGGCGTGGCGGGCGTGTTTGAGCCAGGCGTCGTTTTCCAGCAAGCCCACCCAGGGGGCGGAGAGGAATCGCATTTTCGAGGCCAGCTGGCCGGCCTGTTTGCAGCGGTAGTCGAAGTCTTCAGCCAGTTTGTGGTTGAAGAACAGGATGGCTTCACCCACCGCCATGCCGTTTTTCGTGCCGCCGAAGCACAGCACGTCCACGCCGGCTTTCCACGTCAGGTCGGCCGGCGAGCAGCCGAGGAACGCGCAGGCGTTGGAAAAGCGCGCGCCGTCCATGTGCAGGTTCAGGCCCAACTCTTTGCAGGTAACACTGATCGCGCGGATTTCTTCCGGGGTGTACACGCTGCCGACTTCAGTGGCTTGGGTCAGGGTGACCACGCGCGGCTTGGGGTAGTGAATGTCCTGACGCTTGAGGGCGATCTCGCGGATCGATTCCGGGGTCAGCTTGCCGTTTTCGGTGCGGGCAGTGAGCAGCTTGGAGCCGTTGGAGAAAAACTCCGGCGCGCCGCATTCGTCGGTTTCGACGTGGGCGGTTTCCGAGCAAATCACGCTATGGTAGCTCTGGCACAACGAGGACAGTGCCAGGGAGTTGGCGGCGGTGCCGTTGAAGGCGAAGAAGACTTCGCAGTCTGTTTCGAACAGATTACGGAAACCGTCGGCGGCGCGGTGGGTCCATTCATCATCGCCGTAGGCGCGTTGATGGCCCTGGTTGGCGAGTTCCATGGCGGCCCAGGCTTCCGGGCAGATGCCGGAATAGTTGTCGCTGGCGAATTGTTGGCTCTTGTCGGTCATGGCCCATTCCTGTGGTCGATGTTGGTGCGCACTGTAACCAAGATTGTCGCGGGTGCGCACGCACTGTAAATGCAAAGTCACTGGGGAATTATGCACGGTACACAAACGATGCCTGTCGGACGCTTGCGCGATGGCGCCCTGGATTTGCTCAAGTGGTTGGCGCTGCTGAGCATGGTGCTGGACCACCTGCGCTATGTCGGGCTGAGCCTGGATGGCCTGTATGTGCCGGGGCGCCTGGCGTTTCCGTGGTTTTGCCTGGCGATTGCGGCAAATTTGCACCGTGTCCGAAATTCGCCCGTGAGCGGCCAATGGCGCTACCTGGGCTGGCTGCTGCTGTTCAGTGTGATCAGCGAAGTGCCGTACCGGATGTTTATCGACGATGCCGATACGTTGAATGTATTGCCGACATTGGCATTGGGGCTGCTGGTTGCCAGAGGATGGCAGCAGAAGGCGCTTTTTGACCGAGGTTTGGCGCTGCTTGCCCTGATACTGGCGGGTGTGTTTTCGACGCAGCTGATGTTCGGTTTCTTTGGTGTGTTGTTGCCGTTGGCGATGCTGCTGGTGTTCAGCCGTCCATGGTATTTCAGCGTGTTACCGGGCTTGGTCTGCGTGGCTGCCAACCAATGGCAGATTCTGCTCAACAGCGGCAGCGTGATTGCGCTGCTGGGGCTGGCCGCCTGCCTGATCGCGCCATTGGCGGGGTTGCTGCTTTTGCGCCGCGCCAAATATGTCACTGTACCGGCCATGCGCCGGTGGGCCTACGCTTTGTACCCGATGCATTTTTTACTCTTGTTGGTGGTCCGCAAGGCCATTGGCTGACGTCGTGTTGAGCCAATCGGGAGCAAACGGATGAGCGGCGTAGAACGCGCGCATTTTTTGCACATCGTGCTCGAACCAATCCCGCAACCATTGGCAATAGTGCCGCGAGATTTCGCGTCTATGCGCGGGGCTGGCCGTTTCATCGGCGATACAGCGTGCAGCCATCATGCCCGACATCAGTGCCTTGAGTACGCCGTGAGAGGCGCCTGGGTCCAACACACTGGCGGCGTCGCCGATGATGAAATAGCCGTTGCCGGCCGCTTGAACACAGCGTCTCCAGGTGACATCGGCACCCTGGATGGCGCCCTCACAGGCCAGTTGTTCCAGGCAGGCCGGCACCGCTGACGCCTTGGGCTGCTTGTCTTGGGCAAAACGCAGTCGTGTCCAGTGATAAAGCCCCTGGCCGATGTGAGCTGTCCAATACCAACCCGATTGATCCGCGAAGATACCAAGTGCCGTTTCTTCCACCCAGCCTCGCTTGTAGCCATACACGGCGGTTAACGGCGGTGAGTAGTGACGCGCTGTAAGCCCCAGTTGGCGAGCCAGCCAACCGTGCGCGCCACTCGCATCAACCAAGTGCCTGCAATACACCTTCTCTGTCTGGGTCTGAATGCCGATGACGCGGCCCTTTTCCACTAACACCTGTTTTGCCTGGCAGGGTTGCAGGGCATGCACGCCGGATGCGATGGCTTGATCCAACAGCAACCCATCGAGCGTCGCCCTGGGAATTTGAAACCCTCGCCAGGGCCCGTCTTTATCTTCGCCAAATGGAACAAAGCGTCGCTCTTGATCCCACTGCACCCAGGTCCCCGCAGGACGGATGAATGCATCGCCGCGAATGTGTTCAGCCACGCCCAGTTGCGCAAGCAAAGGCTCTATGCCCGGATGCAAGGTTTCGCCCGGGCGTGCGCGTGGAAACAGCAGGCGCTCGATAACGGCTACTTTCAGGCCGTGTTGAGCGCACGAAATGGCCGCCGCACATCCGGCCGCGCCAGCCCCCAGGATGATGACGTCGTAGTGCTTCATGGGGCCTGGCCTGTTCTAAACGCGCTGCCAAGGCTTGATGCCCTGCTGACGCAAGACAACCTGCGGCCATACCAGGTAAGTAAACGTTTCCGTGAGTTTGATACGCACTTGGTCGAACGCGGGCGATGTCACCCGTTCATAGCGAAACAGTTCAAAGCGATAACCCACGTCATTCGGCGTAACGGTAACGTTGGTGTTGAGAGTGATTATGTGGGACTCGTCCGGTGTTGCAGTGTTGAACGAGTCGATAAACCAATCCCTGGCGTTGGCGCCCAATGACAGCCTGACTCGGCGCCATGCATCGACACGACGTTGATATTCCTGCGAGTCGACTTTGCCCGTCAGCGTCAGCGCGAACTTGCCGTTGAGCGCGTTTTCCACATAGTCGGTGTAGCGGAAAGTCTCGTAGGCCCTATGGGTGGCGCTATTGGCGATATATTTTTTTGCGGCGGGTACACCGTCCCAGGGGAACCCGGCATTTTTGCCGATCTCTTGGTCCAGCATCGGTTTGATGCTCGGACCGGCGCCGGCATTCGGCTCATAGGATTGCGCTGAGTCGGGTGCAACGGCGGGCCAAAAGGAACTCAGGGCTGCACACAGCTTCGCATCTTCGGGAAATGGGCTACCCAGCCTGAAAGCCGCCAGGTGTTCAATGCTGCTCGAATCCTCTGGGTAAAAACCGGTGCCAATATCCCAGCCGGGTGCGAACACCCCTGAACCTGCATCGGGAAGGCACGAGGCGCACCTTGCAGACGGGACGCTCGGCTGAGGGGTGGCCATGGCAGGCGAAGTATTAAATTGGGCAACGATGGCAGTAATGCTGACGTCCGTACTGGAAAAGGACTCGGGAAAAGACTGGATATTGGCGGGCATACGAGTGTCGGACAGGCACCGCGGTTGCACGCGGAACATCGTGAGCTGAGTAAGCAGGTCCAGGGTTTCGAGCCACTCCATCAGGTGGCGCTGCTTGCACAGGGGATAAAAGTCCGGTGCGCAAACCAATGAATACGCGGCCACGCGCTGTGGAATGGCGTTGTCCAGCGCTGCGCACTGAGCCTGGATTCGACCATCGGCGGTAAAGTCCACGTAGTGCAGGGCCTTGTAATTGCCCTTCTGCAACTCATCAAACATGCCGGCCCGGCGATTGAGATTGATGACGTTGCCCGCCTCATCGACTTTATGGCGAATATGCACGAACTCCGGCGCATTTCCGTTCAGTGCCAGGCTGGAAGCCAGGAGGCTAGCGTCTTCAGGAACGTTGAACGTCAACGGTTTACCCAGGTATCGGGCGGCTTCAGCCAGATGTTCATGGGGCGTGGCGGCCATTAATCCTGGGCCATACGCTGGCTCAGGCAGCCAGTCCGCGAGGCCTTCGGTGGTGATGAAGGGCGGTTGGCTAATATGGGGTTCACCCCAGCCGGAATCGGGTGCCAGCTCCAAGTGTATGCGGCGTAACTTTTCGTTTTTATGCTGTGCGTGCAGATTGAGATCAAGGGTCATGCCAGCCACACACTCACTGCCATTGAACAGTTTATGCAGCGGCACCCAGAAATCACCGGCTGCATCTGCTGCGCCAAAGCGCATCGGGCCGAAATTGGCACGGTCGCCTTTGAGCTGGACCGCGATGTAGGCGCTGTAGCGCGCAGGCAGCACTCGAATGGCGTGGTCTTCCCCTTCTACAAACGGCAGGAAACCCCGGGTCGGCGCGTCGTACAACGGGGCCTTTGTGCCCACCCGCGCGATGCCGGTGCGCGAAAAACACAAATCGGCGTGGACCTTGTGCACCGTGTCCGGTGCCGGGCGGTACTCGACCGCGAACACCACCACCGCCATCGGGTGCCCATTCGCACGTGCCTGCAATTGCGCAAGGCTGGGCGGCTGGCGGCCGTAAACGTAGTTGAGGACGGTTTCAAGTTCTGCCGGCGTGGGATAGGCCTGCAGTGGGTTGCCGCTGGCGTCGGTGGTCACATTGGCGTTGGCCAGAGCGTGATACAGCAGGCTGTGTGCGGGTTTGCCAGGTTCAATACCGCGCGTTCCGGTCAAGGCAAAGTCTTTAAAACCGCTAAGTGTCCGGTTTGGGGTCAGCGGTTTACCCAGTTCGGCGTCAAGGTTGGGCGCGAGGATGTCGAGACCATGGCCAAGCAACAGGTTTCGCCAGCCATGGGGAGCCAGACGTTTGCAGATATCAATAACTTGGTTAAGTAGCGCCATGCCTGTTTCCTCGACGGGGTGGCGTTCAATCTTTCGGATTGAACGGTGAACGCGTCGAATGCATGAGCTGGCGCTGTTTGAGTGGCAAGCGTAGCTAGTTTTTTGGTGTTTTGTGCGAGTGGGTGGTTTTTTTCCCCACCCCCGCAGCTCGTAAGACGTGAGCAATCCCGGCGCTTTGTTCGCCTGCGCGCCAGGCCATGTCGTAAACGCACCTTTGCGTGGCGTCCGTAGGCATTTGACCTGTGTGCACCAGCCCTACCATCGCATCAAAGGGCTCTGCACGGGCCTCAACAATACGAAAGGCTGGGAGAGACGCGATGTTCAGCAAAAAAGACCAGATCCAGGGATATGACGACGCTTTGCTGGCGGCGATGAATGCCGAGGAGCAGCGTCAGGAAGATCATATCGAGCTGATCGCGTCAGAGAACTACACCAGCAAACGTGTGATGGAAGCTCAGGGCAGCGGCCTCACCAACAAATACGCCGAAGGCTACCCTGGCAAGCGCTACTACGGCGGCTGCGAGCACGTCGACAAGGTTGAAGCCCTGGCCATCGAGCGCGCCAAGCAACTGTTCGGCGCCGATTACGCCAACGTGCAGCCGCACTCCGGTTCTTCCGCCAACAGCGCGGTGTACCTGGCACTGTTGAATGCTGGCGACACCATTCTCGGCATGAGCCTGGCTCACGGCGGCCACTTGACCCACGGCGCCAAAGTGTCGTCCTCGGGCAAGCTCTATAACGCCGTGCAGTACGGCATCAATACCGACACCGGGCTGATCGACTACGACGAAGTCGAGCGCCTGGCCGTGGAGCACAAGCCGAAAATGGTCGTGGCGGGTTTCTCTGCCTACTCCAAGACCCTGGATTTCCCACGTTTTCGCGCGATTGCCGACAAGGTCGGTGCGCTGCTGTTCGTCGACATGGCCCACGTCGCCGGCCTGGTTGCCGCCGGCCTGTACCCGAACCCGCTGCCATACGCCGATGTGGTCACCACCACCACCCACAAAACCCTGCGCGGTCCCCGTGGCGGCCTGATTCTGGCCAAGGCCAACGAAGAGATCGAGAAGAAACTCAACGCTGCTGTATTCCCTGGTGCCCAAGGCGGCCCGCTGATGCACGTGATCGCCGGCAAGGCCGTGTGCTTCAAGGAAGCGGCGGAGCCTGGCTTCAAGGCCTACCAGCAACAAGTGATCGACAACGCCCAGGCCATGGCCAGCGTGTTTATCCAGCGCGGTTATGACGTGGTGTCCGGCGGCACCGACAACCACCTGTTCCTGGTCAGCCTGATTCGCCAGGGCCTCACCGGTAAAGAGGCGGATGCCGCCCTCGGTCGCGCCCACATCACCGTCAACAAGAACGCCGTGCCGAATGACCCGCAGTCGCCGTTCGTGACCTCGGGCCTGCGCATCGGCACCCCGGCGGTGACCACGCGCGGTTTCAAAGTGCCGCAATGCATCGAGTTGGCGGGCTGGATCTGCGACATCCTCGACAACCTCGGCGACGCCGACGTCGAGGCCAACGTGGCCAAGCACGTGTCTGCCCTGTGCGCTGATTTCCCGGTTTATCGCTGAGCGCGGTTTTGGAGTAATGACTATGCAACGCTACTCGGGCTTCGGCCTCTTCAAACACTCACTCAGCCACCACGAAAACTGGCAGAAGATGTGGCGCACGCCGACCCCTAAAAAGGTCTACGACGTGGTCATCGTCGGCGGCGGCGGGCATGGTCTGGCAACCGCTTACTACCTGGCCAAAGAACACGGCATCACCAACGTGGCCGTGGTCGAAAAGGGTTGGCTGGGCGGCGGTAACACCGCGCGCAACACCACCATCGTGCGTTCCAACTACCTGTGGGACGAGTCGGCGCACCTGTACGAACACGCGATGAAACTGTGGGAAGGCCTGTCCCAGGACCTGAACTACAACGTGATGTTCTCCCAGCGTGGCGTCTACAACCTGTGCCACACCCTGCAAGACATCCGTGACTCCGAGCGTCGCGTCAGCGCCAACCGCCTCAACGGCGTCGACGGTGAACTGCTCAACGCCAAACAAGTGGCCGACGAGATTCCGTACCTCGACTGCTCGAAAAACACCCGCTACCCGGTACTCGGCGCCACCGTGCAACGGCGTGGCGGCGTGGCCCGCCACGATGCCGTGGCCTGGGGCTTTGCCCGCGCCGCGGATGCACTCGGCGTGGATTTGATCCAACAGACCGAAGTGATCGGCTTCCGCAAGGAAAACGGCGTGTGCATCGGCGTGGAAACCAACAAAGGCTTTATCGGCGCCAAACGCGTCGGTGTGGTGACCGCCGGTAACTCCGGGCACATGGCTTCACTGGCGGGTTTCCGCCTGCCAATCGAATCCCACCCGCTGCAAGCGCTCGTCTCCGAGCCGATCAAGCCGATTATCGACAGCGTGATCATGTCCAACGCCGTGCACGGTTACATCAGCCAGTCCGACAAGGGCGACCTGGTGATCGGCGCCGGTATCGACGGCTACAACGGCTACGGCCAGCGCGGCTCGTACCCGGTGATCGAACACACCATCCAGGCCATCGTCGAGATGTTCCCGGTGCTGTCCCGCGTGCGCATGAACCGTCAGTGGGGCGGCATCGTCGACACCACGCCGGATGCGTGCCCGATCATCTCCAAGACCCCCGTGCCGAACATGTTCTTCAACTGCGGTTGGGGCACCGGTGGTTTTAAAGCGACGCCAGGCTCAGGCAACGTATTTGCTGCCAGCCTGGCCAAGGGTGAAATGCACCCATTGGCAGCCCCTTTTTCCATCGACCGTTTCCACAACGGTGCCTTAATCGACGAACACGGCGCTGCGGCCGTCGCCCACTAACAGGAGAAATACCTCATGTTGCATATCTTCTGTCCTCACTGTGGCGAACTGCGCTCCGAAGAGGAATTCCACGCGTCCGGCCAAGCGCACATCCCGCGCCCGCTGGACCCGAATGCCTGCACCGACGAAGAGTGGGGCGACTACATGTTCTTCCGCGATAACCCGCGCGGCCTGCACCACGAGCTGTGGATTCACGCTGCCGGGTGCCGCCAGTATTTCAACGCCACGCGCGACACGCTGACCTACGAAATACTTGAAACCTACAAGATCGGCGAGAAGCCGCAATTTACCGCCAAGGCTTCTGGAGAGAAGGTATGAGCCAGATCAATCGCCTGTCCAACGGTGGCCGCATCGACCGCAATAAAGCCCTGACGTTTACCTTTAACGGTCAGAGCTACAAAGGCTTTGAAGGCGACACCCTGGCCGCCGCCTTGCTGGCCAATGGTGTCGATATCATCGGCCGCAGCTTCAAGTATTCGCGCCCACGCGGCATCTTTGCCGCCGGTGCCGAAGAGCCCAACGCGGTGCTGCAGATCGGCGCCACCGAAGCCACCCAGATTCCCAACGTGCGCGCCACACAACAGGCGCTGTACCAGGGTTTGGTCGCCACCAGCACCAACGGCTGGCCGAGCGTGAACAACGACATGATGGGCATTCTCGGCAAGGTCGGCGGCAAGCTGATGCCGCCGGGTTTCTACTACAAAACCTTCATGTACCCGCAATCGTTCTGGATGACCTACGAGAAGTACATCCGTAAAGCGGCGGGCCTTGGCCGCTCGCCAACCGAGAACGACCCGGACACCTACGACAACATGAACCGTCACTGCGACGTGCTGATTGTGGGCGCAGGCCCAGCCGGCCTGGCGGCCGCGTTGGCGGCTGCGCGCAGCGGCGCTCGGGTGATCATTGCTGACGAGCAGGAAGAGTTCGGCGGCTCTTTGCTGGACTCGCGCGAAAGCCTCGACGGCAAGCCGGCAGTTGAGTGGGTTGCCAGCGTGATTGCTGAGCTGAAAGCCTTGCACGATGTGGTGCTGCTGCCCCGCGCGACTGTCAACGGTTACCACGACCATAACTTCCTGACCATTCACGAACGCCTCACCGATCACCTCGGCGACCGTGCGCCGATTGGTGTGGTGCGCCAGCGCATTCACCGGGTGCGCGCCAAGCGTGTGGTGCTGGCGACCGGCGCGTGCGAGCGCCCATTGGTGTACGGCAACAACGACGTGCCGGGCAACATGCTCGCCGGTGCGGTCTCGACTTACGTGCGTCGCTATGGCGTGGCACCGGGCAAAAAACTGGTGTTGTCGACCAACAACGACCACGCCTACCGCGTGGCGCTGGACTGGTTTGACGCCGGCCTCAGCGTCGTCGCCGTTGCCGATGCCCGCCACAACCCACGTGGCGCACTGGTTGAAGAAGCCCGCGCCAAAGGCATTCGCATCCTCACCGGCAGCGCCATGATCGAGGCGCGTGGCAGCAAGCACGTGACCGGCGCCCGCGTGGCCGCCATCGACGTCAAAGCCCACAAAGTCACCAGCCCCGGCGAGTGGCTGGACTGCGACCTGGTCGCCAGCTCCGGCGGCTACAGCCCGGTGGTTCACCTGGCCTCGCACTTGGGCGGCAAGCCAACCTGGCGTGAAGACATCCTCGGTTTTGTGCCGGGTGAAGCACCGCAAAAACGCGTGTGCGTCGGTGGCATCAATGGCGTCTACGGCCTGGGCGATTCCCTGGCGGATGGTTTTGAAGGCGGCGTGCGCGCAGCCAGCGAAGCCGGTTTCGCGCCGGTGGAAGGCACACTGCCAAAAGCCTTGAGCCGTCTCGAAGAGCCGACCTTGGCGCTGTTCCAGGTGCCGCATGAAAAACCTACCGCACGGGCGCCGAAGCAATTTGTCGACCTGCAAAACGACGTGACCGCCGCCGCCATCGAACTCGCCACCCGCGAAGGTTTCGAGTCGGTCGAGCACGTCAAACGCTACACCGCGCTGGGTTTCGGCACCGACCAGGGCAAGCTTGGCAACGTCAACGGCCTGGCCATCGCCGCCCGTTCGCTCAACGTGACCATCCCGCAGATGGGCACCACCATGTTCCGCCCCAACTACACGCCGGTCACCTTCGGCGCTGTGGCGGGCCGCCACTGTGGGCACATTTTCGAGCCGGTGCGCTACACCGCGCTGCACGCCTGGCACTTGAAAAACGGCGCCGAGTTTGAAGACGTCGGCCAGTGGAAACGCCCATGGTATTTCCCGCGCAATGGTGAAGACCTGCACGCCGCGGTGAAACGCGAATGCCTGGCCGTGCGCGACAGCGTCGGCCTGCTGGATGCGTCCACCCTCGGCAAGATCGACATTCAAGGCCCGGATGCCCGCGAATTCCTCAACCGCATCTACAGCAACGCCTGGACCAAGCTCGACGTGGGCAAGGCGCGCTACGGCCTGATGTGCAAGGAAGATGGCATGGTCTTCGACGACGGCGTGACTGCCTGCCTCGCCGACAACCACTTCCTGATGACCACCACCACCGGCGGCGCCGCCCGCGTGCTGCAATGGCTGGAAATCTACCAACAGACCGAATGGCCAGACCTCAAGGTGTACTTCACCTCGGTCACCGACCACTGGGCGACCATGACCTTGTCTGGCCCCAACAGCCGTAAGCTGCTGGCGGAAGTCACCGACATCGACCTGGACAAGGACGGCTTCCCGTTCATGACCTGGAAAGAAGGCCTGGTCGGCGGCGTGCCGGCGCGGGTGTTCCGTATCTCGTTCACCGGTGAGCTGTCGTACGAAGTCAACGTGCAGGCCGACTACGCCATGGGCGTGCTCGAGCAGATCGTCGAGGCCGGCAAGAAATACAACCTGACCCCGTATGGCACCGAAACCATGCACGTGCTGCGTGCCGAGAAGGGTTTCATCATCGTCGGGCAAGACACCGACGGCTCGATGACCCCGGACGACCTGAACATGGGCTGGTGTGTAGGCCGCACCAAACCGTTCTCGTGGATCGGCTGGCGCGGGATGAACCGTGAAGACTGCGTGCGTGAAGAGCGTAAGCAACTGGTGGGCTTGAAGCCGATTGACCCAACCGTGTGGCTGCCGGAAGGCGCGCAGCTGGTGCTGGATCCGAAGCAGTCGATTCCGATGAAGATGGTCGGCCACGTGACTTCAAGCTATGCGCATAACTCGCTGGGTTATTCGTTCGCGATGGCGGTGGTGAAGGGCGGCTTGAAGCGCATCGGCGAGCGAGTGTTTTCGCCGCAAGCGGATGGCAGCGTGATCGAGGCGGAGATTGTGTCTTCGGTGTTCTTTGACCCGAAAGGTGATCGCCAGAACGTCTGACACCTGATCGTTCCCACGTCGAGGCGTCGAACCGTCCGCGTGGGAATGCATCCCGGGGCGTTCTGCGCCCCAAGAGCGGACGCAGAGCGTCCATGGCGGCATTCCCACGCAGAGCGTGGGAACGATCAAATTAGGAAAGGTGCTTTATGACAGCAGCCAATGTTTACCAACAACGCCCCACCTCCGGCGCCAAGGCCGAGTCGTCGCTGCACCATGCCGACCTCGCCAGCCTGGTCGGCAAGGGCCGCAAAAACGCCGGCGTGACCGTGCGTGAAAAGAAACTTCTCGGCCACCTGACCCTCCGTGGCGATGGCCATGACGCGGCCTTCGCTGCCGGCGTGCACAAGGCCCTTGGCATTGAATTGCCCGGCGCCCTGCAAGTCATCGTCAAAGGCGAAACCAGCCTGCAATGGCTCGGCCCGGACGAGTGGCTGCTGGTGGTGCCCAGCGGTGAAGAATTCGCTGCCGAACAAAACCTGCGGGCCGCCCTCGGTGATTTGCACATCCAGATCGTCAACGTCAGCGGCGGCCAGCAGATCCTCGAACTCAGCGGCCCGAACGTGCGCGACGTGCTGATGAAGTCCACCAGCTACGACGTGCACCCCAACAACTTCCCGGTGGGCAAGGCAGTGGGCACGGTGTTCGCCAAGTCGCAACTGGTGATCCGCCACACCGCCGAAGACACCTGGGAGCTGGTGATTCGTCGCAGCTTCTCGGATTACTGGTGGTTATGGCTGCAGGACGCCTCGGCCGAATTCGGCCTGAATGTCGTCGCATAACGATCGTTCCCACGCTTCGCGTGGGAACGATCAAGGAGTCACGCACTATGAGCCGCGCACCCGATACATGGATTTTGACTGCCGACTGCCCCAGCGTGCTCGGCACGGTGGACGCGGTCACCCGCTACCTGTTCGAACAGGGTTGCTACGTCACCGAGCACCACTCGTTCGATGACCGCCTCTCGGGCCGGTTTTTTATTCGCGTCGAATTCCGTCAGCCCGACGGTTTTGACGAGCAGGCTTTCCGTGCTGGCCTGGCCACGCGCGGTGAAGCCTTCGGCATGATCTTCGAGCTGACGGCGCCGAACTACCGGCCAAAAGTGGTGATCATGGTCTCCAAAGCCGATCACTGCCTCAACGACCTGCTGTACCGCCAGCGCATCGGCCAACTGTCGATGGACGTGGTCGCCGTGGTCTCCAATCACCCGGATTTGAAGCCGTTGGCCGACTGGCACCAGATTCCCTACTACCATTTCCCCCTCGACCCCAACGACAAACCGTCCCAGGAGCGTCAGGTGTGGCAAGTGATAGAAGAGACCGGCGCCGAACTGGTGATTCTTGCGCGCTACATGCAAGTGCTGTCGCCGGAGCTGTGCCGCAAACTGGATGGCAAGGCGATCAACATTCACCACTCGTTGCTGCCGGGGTTCAAGGGCGCCAAGCCGTATCACCAGGCTTACAACAAGGGTGTGAAGTTGGTCGGCGCCACGGCGCATTACATCAACAACGACCTGGATGAAGGCCCGATCATCGCCCAGGGCGTGGAAGTGGTGGATCACAGCCACTATCCCGAGGATTTGATTGCCAAGGGGCGGGATATCGAGGGGCTGACATTGGCCCGGGCGGTGGGGTATCACATTGAGCGGCGGGTGTTTTTGAACGCCAATCGCACTGTCGTTCTTTAGATCGCCATCGCAGGCAAGCCAGCTCCCACAGGGGACTGTATTCACACTTCAAAAAATGTGGGAGCCGGGCTTGCCCGCGATGAGGCCCCAAAAAACAACGCAAAAACAGCATCTGTACCCGAGCACTTAAACGCGCTGCCTGCCTGGGCAACGCGGTTCCATAAAAACAACAGCGAGGTGAAAGCATGTCTGGTAATCGTGGTGTCGTGTATCTCGGCAACGGCAAGGTCGAAGTACAGAAAATCGACTATCCCAAAATGCAGGACCCCCGTGGCAGGAAGATTGAGCACGGCGTCATCCTGCGCGTGGTCTCCACCAACATCTGCGGCTCCGACCAACACATGGTGCGCGGCCGCACCACCGCCCAGACCGGCCTGGTCCTGGGGCACGAAATCACCGGCGAAGTGATCGAGAAGGGCAGCGACGTCGAAAACCTGAAAATCGGCGACCTGGTCTCGGTGCCGTTCAACGTCGCGTGCGGCCGCTGCCGTTCGTGCAAGGAACAACACACCGGCGTGTGCCTGACCGTCAACCCGGCCCGTGCCGGTGGCGCCTATGGCTATGTCGACATGGGCGACTGGACCGGCGGCCAGGCCGAATACGTGCTGGTGCCTTACGCCGACTTCAACCTGCTGAAACTGCCGGACCGCGACAAGGCCATGGAGAAAATCCGCGACCTGACCTGCCTCTCCGACATCCTGCCAACCGGTTACCACGGCGCCGTCACTGCCGGCGTTGGCCCAGGCAGCACCGTCTACATCGCCGGCGCCGGCCCTGTTGGCCTGGCCGCTGCCGCCTCCGCCCGTCTACTCGGTGCAGCGGTAGTGATCATCGGCGACGTCAACCCGATCCGTCTGGCCCACGCCAAGGCCCAGGGTTTTGAAATTGCCGACCTGTCCAAAGACACCCCACTGCATGAACAGATCGCCGCACTGCTGGGCGAGCCGGAAGTCGACTGCGCCGTTGACGCGGTAGGCTTCGAAGCCCGTGGCCACGGCCATGAAGGCGCCAAGGCCGAAGCCCCGGCCACCGTGCTCAACTCGCTGATGGGCGTGGTGCGCGTGGCGGGCAAGATTGGTATTCCTGGGCTCTACGTGACCGAAGATCCAGGTGCTGTGGATGCCGCCGCAAAAATGGGCAGCCTGAGCATTCGCTTTGGGCTGGGCTGGGCTAAATCCCACAGCTTCCACACCGGGCAAACGCCGGTGATGAAGTACAACCGCCAGTTGATGCAGGCGATCATGTGGGACCGCATCAACATTGCTGAGATTGTGGGTGTGCAGGTCATCAGCCTGGATGACGCGCCACGTGGGTATGGCGAGTTTGATGCGGGTGTGCCGAAGAAGTTTGTGATTGATCCGCATAAGTTGTTCAGTGCGGCGTAAGGCTTAGGCCAAATAAAAGGGCGACCTGTAGGTCGCCCTTTTTGCGTCTGGTGTTTAGGCCTGTAAGCGTCGGCTGATCACATCCAGCAGGTCGCACCCGTCACGCAATGGAATGGCGCAGAGCAAGGCGAAGTCCTGGAGGACAAGGTTGTCGGTGTTCAGGCCTTCACGAAACGCGAGGTTTTCCATGACTTGAGTGACCGCGCGGATGCGGTAGACGGCCGCGTCGTGGAGTACGTCGAGCGGGACTTGGGTGTCGATAAGCAGGGAAGGGGTGGTGCTGTCGTGGCCGGTGAGCGGCATGTATCGGTTCATGTTTTAAAACCCATTCAAGTAGAGGTGGGCTACACACTTATTCGTCGCCAAACGAATGGGTGGCAGCTGTACGCAGGTTGGCGAACCGGGAATGGAACCGGCAGACCCGAAGGTCTCCCGCGCACAGCCACCATGAAAGCAGCTATTGCGGACGCAAAAGAACCTGCAAAAAAGCAGAAGCTTTTGCACCATTCACCCGAGTCGCCAAACCCGTGTCGCCATGTGGACGACCGCCGAACTATAAGCGCCATCCATCGCCAGGAGCAAGTCGCCCAGCCGATGAAGATCAACTGTGGGAGCTGGCTTGCCTGCGATTGCGGTCGGCCAGTGAACC
Organism: Pseudomonas sp. R76; assembly: GCF_009834565.1. Taxonomy (GTDB): domain Bacteria; phylum Pseudomonadota; class Gammaproteobacteria; order Pseudomonadales; family Pseudomonadaceae; genus Aquipseudomonas. The sequence continues at coordinate 6,214,410 of NZ_CP019428.1, read as the reverse complement.
TGTCTCTGGCTGACCCACCGCTATCGCAGGCAAGCCAGCTCCCACAGGGATTTATGGGGTGTCAGCGCGAGGCCAGTGCGCCTTGGTACAGGACCGGTCCGGTGGGTTGGCCGGTCGGTGAACCGCCTTGTGGCTCCAGGCTGACGGCGAGGGTCACGGGGGCGGTCAACAGCGCTTGCTGTTCTTTGCTCAACTGGATGCGGCCTTTACCCGAGCTGGGCACCAAACCCAGTGAGATCGGTTTACCGCCGGGCGCAATTGCCCACAATTCCAGGGCACGCGTCGGCTCAACAGCCGCCAACGTCAACGGCTCTAGTTGCAAGTGATCACCAAAGGCCTGGATCTGCAGCGCCGGTTGCTGATTCGCCGCCACCAACGTGGCGTTGTACTCGGCGCCGATATCACGTTGATAGAGCACACCCACCAGCACAGCGACGACCACCGCGCAGGCGGCCGCCAGCAGGCGAACGCTCATCCAGAACGGCTTCTTCGCTGGCACATGCAGCACTTGCGGTTCGATACGCGCCTTGATGCCGGCCCACACATGGTCCGGCACCGGCCGCTCGGGCAGTGCGCCGGTCAGGCTGGCGAGGGCGTCCTGCCAATGGCCGAGTTCGACGCGCAGCGCGGCGTCTTCCAGTAACAGCGCGTCGAAGCGCCGACGGGCGGTCGCGGGCATCAGCCCGATGGCATAGTCGGCGGCCAGGGCGCGGCGCAGGGCGGTGGTTTGGTAGTTCATGATTCAAGGCACCTGCGCAGGCGCTCCATGCCGCGACGAATCCAGGATTTGACCGAGCCCAGGGGCGCGGCCAAGTGTTCGGCCAGTTCCGAGCACGACAGGCCCTGGAAGTAAGCCACGGTGATCGACTGGCGCTGCATGCCGTCGAGTGTGTCGAGGCAGCGGTTGAGGGCGCGGGCTTCGCGCAGGCTATCGAGTTGTTCGTGCGCGCTGGGGCTGTCGTCGAGCAGGGCGTCTTGCTGGCCGTCGGCCAAGGGCTGTTCGCGGTGTTTGCGCAATTGGTCGATGGCCAGGTTGCGCGTGATGTTCACCATCCAGGTCATGGGCGCCGCCAGATGGGCTTCGTAGCGCGAAGCGTTGTACCAGATGCGCACAAAGGCCTCCTGCAGCACTTCTTCGGCCAGGTCGGTGCGCCCCATGAAACGCAACGCAACACCGTGCAGCCGTGGCGAAACGCTGCGGTAAAGGGTCTCGAATGCCTGGCGGTTGCCCAAGGCACACTGGGCCAGCAGAGGCTGCAAGGGGTCAGCATCGTTGATCGAAATAGGGCTTCTCCAGGCTCTCGAACGAGGGCGACGGGACGGCGCACGGTAGGCAGAGGGTAGACCAGCTTGTGCATTCATTCCATCCAACTCCGGGCGGTGCATGGTGGATATACGCGCAGGCGTGGCATTTGGATGCGGCGTTTTCTGAACTAATCTCCAAGTGGGAACAATCCTTCGGGGCTGTCAGTCCAACGCCTGCTTTTAGCTCTTACATTCAGAGGTTGTCTTGATGAAGATTTCACGCGGTTTTGCCCTGTCCTGCCTGATGACCGTGGCTGCCAGCCCGGTATTTGCGGCAGGTTTCAGCCTCGGCGACGTGGCTAACGCCGTCTCCGGCGCCCAGGGCAGCAATGAAAAGGCCGCTGCAGCAGCCCCGAGCACCCAGACCGCAGGCCTGCTGAGCGCCTTGACCTCGCAACTGAACGTCACCCCCGAACAAGCCGTGGGCGGCACCGGCGCGATGTTGGGCCTGGCCAAAAACAAACTGAGCGGCAATGACTATTCGCAACTGGGCAAGAGCGTGCCCGGCCTGGATCAACTCTCGGGGAGCAATTCCCTGGGCAGCCTCGGTGCCTTGAGCGGGCTGCTCGGCCAGAGCGGCGGCAGCAAGACCAGCGGCCTGGACAGCGTGCTGGGTAACGTGAAGAGCACCAGCGACCTGAACACCGCGTTCAGCGCACTGGGCATGGATAACAGCATGATCGGCAAATTTGCGCCGGTGATCCTGCAATACCTGGGCGGCCAGGGCGCCAACGAATCGGTGCTGGGCAAACTGGCCTCGGCCTGGGGCACTGGCAGCTAAATACGCTCTGCGCGCAGTTGGGCGATGCGCGCATCCTTCTCGCTCCAGAGCTGGTTCACCCAGTTCTGGACGGTCTGGCGAAACGCCGGATCATTCTCGTAATCGCCCTGCCACAGCGCCGGGTCGAGCTCGCGGGTGCGAATGTCGATGATCACTTTCGGCACCGCGCCGCTGATCAAATCCCAGAACCCTGGAATCTTTTGTTGCGGATAGACGACGGTCACGTCGAGCACTGCATCCAGCTGTTCGCCCAGCGCCGCCAGCACAAACGCCACGCCGCCCGCCTTGGGCTTGAGCAGCCGCGCAAAGGGTGAGGCCTGCTGCTTGCGTTTGGCCTCGCTGAACCGCGTGCCTTCCAGGTAGTTCACCACGGTCACCGGCTGGCGCTTGAATAGCTCACAGGCTTCTTTGGTGATTTTAAGGTCCTGGCCCGCCAGCTCCGGGTGTTTGGCCAGGAACGCCTTGGTGTAGCGCTTCATGAAGGGGTAATCCAGCGCCCACCAGGCCAGGCCCAGGAAGGGCACCCAGATCAGCTCTTTTTTCAGGAAGAATTTGAAGAACGGCGTGCGCCGGTTAAGCGCCTGGATCAACGCCGGAATGTCGACCCAGGATTGATGGTTGCTGATCACCAGGTAAGAGGTGTCGCCGCGCAGGTCGCCGCCGCCGCGAATCTCCCATTGGGTCGGGATGCACAGCGCGAAGATCAGCTTGTCGATTTCGGCCCAGGTCTCGGCGATCCACATCACGGCCCACGAGGCATAGTCGCGATAGCGCCCTGGCGCTACCAGCTTGAGCAGGGCGAACACCATCAGCGGCCCAAACAGCACCAGGGTGTTGAGCAGTAGCAGCAGGGTGACGAAACAGCCGGTGAGCAGGCGGCGCATAAGTAACTCTTGGAATCCTGTGGGCGGGCCATGATAAGCAAGCCTGGCCTATAGGCCAAATCGCAAATCGTCGTACGAATGTTTCACAATGTGAAGGCTATGCTGATCGTTCCCACGCAGAGCGTGGGAGCGAGCTGCTGATGGCGGGGCTAACTAAGTGCTGCTTTTGCGGTCTAGAATCCGCCTACTTCTTTCGAGGAAATCACTTCGTGAAATTGCTCCTTGCTGCGTTTGCCTTAGTGGCTCTGCCGGTCATGGCTGGCGAACCGACCCTCTACGGTCGCTACGAATACATCCAGTTGCCGGAGATCGGCGAAACCTTCAAGGCCAAGATGGACACCGGCGCGCTGACCGCTTCGCTGTCGGCCCGTGACATCGAGACCTTCACCCGCGATGGCGACGATTGGGTGCGCTTCCGCCTCGGCGGCAAGGACGCTTCCAACAAAGTCTACGAACACAAAGTCTCGCGTATCAGCAAGATCAAGAGCCGCGCCGACGAAGACGATGACAAGGACGAAGCCACCGTGGCCAAGCGCCCGGTGATCGACCTGGAAATGTGCCTGGGCGACGTCAAGCGTACCGTCGAGGTCAACCTCACCGACCGCAGCAGCTTCAACTACCCGCTGCTGATCGGCGCCAAGGCCCTGCGTGAATTCGGTGCAGCGGTGAACCCGGCGCGTCGTTACACTGCCGACAAACCGGACTGCTGACGGACCCACATGCCGCATATCCTGATTGTCGAAGACGAGGCGGCGATTGCCGACACGCTGATTTTCGCCCTGCAAGGCGAGGGCTTCACCACCACCTGGCTGAGCCTTGGCCAGGAGGCGCTGGCCCATCAGCGCCAGACGCCCGCCGACTTGATCATCCTCGACATCGGCCTGCCGGACATCAGCGGCTTTGAAACCTGCAAGCAATTGCGGCGTTTCAGCGAAGTACCGGTGATGTTCCTCAGCGCGCGGGATGCCGAGATTGACCGGGTGGTGGGCCTGGAGATCGGCGCCGACGATTATGTGGTCAAACCGTTCAGCCCACGGGAAGTGGCGGCGCGGGTGCGGGCGATCCTCAAACGCGTCGGCCCAGGTGTAGCGCCCAGCGTGTTTCAGATCGATCTGGAGCGCATGCAAATCCAGTATCGCGGCCAGCCTTTGAGCCTGACCCGTCATGAATTCCGCCTGCTGCAAAGCCTGCTCGAGCAACCCGAGCGCGTGTTCAGCCGCGAGCAATTGCTCGATGCAGTGGGCGTGCCCGCCGATGCCGGCTATGAGCGCAATATCGACAGCCATATCAAAAGCCTGCGCAGCAAATTGCGTAGCGTGGCCGCCGATGCCGAGCCGATCCAGACCCATCGCGGCCTCGGCTACAGTTACAGCCCGAGCCACAGCTGATGCGCCTGGGGCTGCGGATTTTCCTGGTGTATGCGCTGTTTATCGGCCTGACCGGCTACTTCGTGCTCAACACGGTGATGAAGGAAATCCGCCCCGGCGTGCGCCAGTCCACTGAAGAAACCCTGGTGGACACCGCCAACCTGCTGGCCGAGATCCTGCGGCTGGATGTGAAGAACGGCACCCTCGGCCAGAGCCACTGGCCGCAATTGCTCAAGGCCTACGGCAGCCGGCAACCGGGTGCGACTATTTGGGGCCTGCCGAAAAACCAGGTCAACCACCGCATCTACGTCACCGACGCCAAGGGCATTGTGTTGCTCGACTCCACGGGCGAGGCGGTCGGCCAGGACTATTCCAAATGGAATGACGTGTACCTCACGCTGCGCGGCGAATATGGCGCGCGTTCGACCCGTAATGAGCTGGATGACCCCAACTCGTCGGTGATGCACGTGGGCGCGCCGATCCGCGACAACGGCCAGATCATTGGCGTGGTCACCGTGGCCAAGCCCAACAGCTCGTTGCAGCCGTATGTCGATCGCACCGAACATCGCCTGCTGTGGTACGGCGCCGGGCTGGTGGTGTTGGGCCTGCTGCTGGGCGCACTGTTGTCCTGGTGGCTGAGCCGCGCGTTGCACCGGCTGACCGCGTATGCCCAGGCGGTGAGCGAAGGTCGGCGCGCCGAGCTGCCGCATTATCGCGGTGGCGAACTCAAGCAACTGTCCACCGCGGTGGAGCACATGCGCACGCAGCTGGAGGGCAAGGCTTACGTCGAGCATTACGTGCACACCCTGACCCATGAACTGAAAAGCCCGCTGGCGGCGATTCGCGGCGCGGCGGAGCTGTTGCAGGGCGACATGACCCGCGAGCAGCAGCAGCGTTTCGTCGGCAATATCGACAGTGAAAGCGCGCGCTTGCAGCAGTTGATCGAACGCTTGCTGAACCTGGCCCAAGTGGAACAGCGCCAGGGCCTGGAAGAGCAAATCAGCATGCCGCTGGCCACCTTGGTCGACGATGTGCTCAAGGCCCAATGCGCGCGCATCGAAGGCGCCGGCCTGCACATCGAACAGGCGATTGGCGCGGATGTGAAGGTGTTCGGCGAGCCTTTCCTGTTGCGCCAGGCGTTGGGCAACTTGCTGGACAACGCCCTGGACTTCACGCCAGCGGGTGGCACCTTGCGCTTCAGTGCGCACACTCAGCACAACGACGTGCAGGTCAGCCTGTTCAACCAGGCCGCGCCGATTCCCGACTACGCCTTGCCGCGCCTGAGTGAGCGTTTCTACTCCTTGCCACGCCCGGCCAGCGGGCGCAAAAGCACCGGCCTGGGCCTCAATTTTGTCGAGGAAGTGATGAAGCTGCACGGCGGCGCGTTGCAGATCGGCAATGTGCCTGGCGGCGTGCAAGTGGTGCTGCATCTCCACACAGTCTCCACATTGCCCACATAAATCTCCCACAGGCGCGGCTCACTCTCTGCCCATCAAAACAGGGAGAGCCCCATGAACCGCAGCTTGCTTTTCAAACTTGGCGCGATTGCGCTGCTGATCCTGCTGTTGCTGATTCCATTGCTGATGATCAACGGCATCATCAGCGACCGTCAGCAGACGCGCGACGACGTCTTGATGGACATCGCCCGCAGCTCCAGCTACAGCCAGCGCCTCACCGGCCCGGTGATGGTGGTGCCGTATCGCAAGACCGTCCGTGAGTGGAAGCTCAATGAAAAACTCAACGAGCGCTACGAGCAAGTCAGCGAAGTGCGTGGTCGTCTGTATTTCCTGCCGGAGCGGTTTGAGCTCGACGGCAAGGTGCAAACCGAGCTGCGCTCGCGGGGCATTTACCAGGCGCGGCTGTTCCATGCCGACAACCGCATCAGCGGGCGTTTTGAGTTGCCTGCGCAGTTGGGCATTACGGAAAACTTTGCGGACTATCGTTTTGAGCCGGCGTTTCTGGCGGTGGGTATCAACGATATTCGCGGCATCGAAAATGCGTTGAAACTGGAGCTGGGCAGCCAGCGTCTGGAGTTTTCGCCGGGCTCCCAAGTGGCGTGGCTGGGGGAAGGCGTGCACGTGATGCTGCCTGAACAAGACAGCAAAAAACCGGCCCCGCTGGACTTCGCCTTCGACCTGCGCCTGCAAGGCACCGAGCAGTTGCAAGTGGTGCCGGTGGGCAAGACCAGCCAGGTCAAGCTGGCCTCGAACTGGCCGCACCCCAGCTTTATCGGCAACTTTCTGCCGGCCCAGCGTGAGGTCACCGCGCAAGGTTTTACCGCCAACTGGCAGACCACGTTCTTCTCCACCAACCTGGAAGAAACCCTGCGCGGCTGTGAGTGGGACAAGGTGTGTGACGACTTCAACAGCCGCAGCTTCGGCGTGAGCTTCATCGACCCGGTGGACCAGTACCTCAAGAGCGACCGCGCGATCAAATACGCGCTGCTGTTTATCGCCCTGACCTTTGCCGGCTTCTTCCTGTTCGAAGTGCTCAAGAACCTGGCGGTGCACCCGATTCAATACGCGTTGGTGGGCTTTGCCTTGGCGTTCTTCTATCTGCTGTTGTTGTCGTTGTCCGAGCACATTGGCTTTGGCCTGGCGTACCTATTGTCGGCGAGTGCCTGCGTGCTGTTGATTGGTTTCTACGTGTGCCATGTGCTGCGCAGTGTTGCCCATGGCCTGGGGTTCTCGGCGGGGCTGGCGGCGTTGTATGGCTTGTTGTACGGGCTGCTGAGTGCCGAGGATTACGCGCTGCTGATGGGCTCGCTGTTGTTGTTCGGCCTGCTGGGCACGGTGATGGTGCTGACGCGCAAACTGGATTGGTATGGCGTGGGCAAGCGCAAGGTGCCGGTTGATTTGGAGGTGGGGCAATGATTGGGTTACGGGAAGATCAGCAGGTGGGTGCGCAGTTGGCCGCAAGCATTGCGACATTCCTCAACGCCACCACCTTCCACTGTGGGAGCGGGCTTGCCCGCGAAGGCGGTGGGTCAGGAACAGAGGTGCTGGATGACACGCCGCAATCGCGGGCAAGCCCGCTCCCACAGTGTATTGGGGTGAATGTCAGACGGGTGGCTGTGTCTCTAGCATCGAAGGCCGCTGGCTGACCTTGGCGTACCAATCGGCAAGCTGGGGATTCGCGGTGCGCCATTGCAGATCAGGGTGGCGGAAGTCGAGGTAACCCAAGGCGCAGGCCACGCTGATGGCGGCGATATCGAAGTGGCTGGCCAGTTCGGCAATCGCATTGGCCTCAAGTTCGGCGACAGCGCGGCGGATCTTGTTGCGCTGCTCATCCAGCCATGGGGCCCAGTGCTTGTCTGCCGGGCGCATGGCGGTCTCGTAACGCACCAGCACGGCGGCATCCATGATGCCGTCGGCCATCGAAGCCAAGGTCAGGCGGCGCCAGCGGGCCGAGCCGTCACGGGGGATCAGCGGGTTGCCGACATGCTGGTGGTCGAGGTAATCGAGGATCACCCGGCTGTCGTGCAGCACCGAGCCGTCGGCCAGGCGCAGGGCCGGGATCTTGCCCACGGGGTTCTCCTGCACCAGATGCGCGTCCGGGTTGACCGGCGTCGGCATGCAGCCGTGCAAGGCCACGCGGTCCTGCTGGCCGGTCTCGGCCAGCAGCACGCGGACTTTGCGCACAAAGGGTGAGGCGGGGTTGTGGAACAAGGTCATGCTGGGCGTGGACATGGGCATTCCTCGAAATGGGCAGTGGCTAGCCTAGAGGGTTGTTCAGTGGCTGGCGAGTGGATTAGCTCCCACATTTTGAATTGTGAACGCAGTCAAATGTGGGAGCTGGCTTGCCTGCGATGGCGCCCTCAGCCGCGCCGCTTGAACAACGCCCAAGCACCAATCACAGCAGGAACCCCCAACCCGACCCAACTCAACGAATCCCACAGCCCATCCCCCAGCAATGCCGCAAACAACCCGGCCGCACTGAGCAGGCCAATCCCCAGCGGAATGCCAAACACCTTCCAGAAATTCGACTGACGCGGCTTCATGCCTTGGCCGCCTTGCGCCGCACGATCCACAGGTAAACGCCGCTGCCGAGCACGATGATGGTCAGCACATCCAGCACCGCCCACAGGATCTTCATCGGCATGCCGCCGTAGTCACCAAAGTGCAGCGGCTGGGACATGCCCATGGCGTCCATGTACCAGGGCCGCTCGGCGATGGCCGTGACGGCGAGGGTGCTGGCGTCGATCAGCACCGGCGTCAGCAAGTGCGAGGTCAGGTGCGTGCTGCCCTTCATGAACACCGCGTAATGGTGCTCACTGGAAAAGCGCGTGCCGGGGAAGGCGATAAAGTCCGGCTGCATGCCGGGCGCGGCTTTGGCGGCGATGCTCAGCAACTCGGTGGCCGGTGCGCGTTGGGTCAGCGGTGGCGCGTTTTTGTACGGCTCGATCATCGCGCTGAGGCTGTCCTGGCGCCAGGCGGCGATGATCAGGTCGGCGCAGGCACTGATCACACCGGTCACGCCTACCACCAACGCCCAGGTCAGCGTGACCACGCCGATCAGGTTATGCAGGTCGAGCCAGCGCAGGCGCGTGGACTTGTCCTGGCGCACGGTGGCGAACTTCAAACGGCGCATGAACGGCAAGTACAACACCGTGCCCGAGACAATCGCGACTACAAACAGAATGCCCATGAATGCCAGCAGCAACTTGCCCGGCAGGCCGGCAAACATGTCCACGTGCAGGCGCAGCAGGAACAGCGTCAGCCCGCCGTTGGCGGCCGGCGTTTCCACGGCTTCACCGGTGCGCGCATCGAGCATGAAGGTGTGCGACGAATTGGGCTCGGTGCCGGCAGTGGCGGCCATGATCGCGATCACGCCGTTCTTGTCGTCCTCGTCCCACGCCAGGTATTGCATCGCCTCACCGGGGCGGTGCGCCTGGGCTTTCGCCACCAGTTGCTCGAGGTTCAGCTGCGGGGTGTCGGCGGGCATCTGCGCCAGCTCGGGTTCGTTGCCCAGCAGGTGATCGATCTCATGGTGAAACACCAGCGGCAGGCCGGTGAGGGCCAGCAGCAGGAGGAAGACGGTGCAGATCAGGCTGGTCCAGGTGTGGATGAAGGACCAGCGGCGGATGGTTTTGCTTTTCATTTTTCTAGCCTTCAGACACACCAAAGCCGCCCCGGAGGACGGCCTGGTTATTAACTCAGCCGATTACCACTGGTAGGTGGCGCTGGCGACGACGCTGCGTTGGTCGCCGAAGTAGCAGTAGGAGCCATCGCAGGTGGAAATGTAGTCCTTGTTGAACAGGTTAGTGGCGTTGAGTTTCACCGAGGCACCTTTGAGGCTGTTGTCGAGGCGGCCAAGGTCGTAATGCACGGCACCGTCGAACACCGTGTAGGCATTTGCCTTACCCAGCCAAGTGTTGGCTTGGTCGCCATAAGTGTTGCCGGTGTAGCGGGCGCCAAAGCCGATGCCGAAACCATCGAGTACGCCGTTGTGCCAGGTGTAGTCGGTCCACAGGGAGGCTTGCTGCTCGGGCATCAGTTGCAGGCGGTTGCCTTTGAATTCGCCTTTTTGTACTTCGGATTTGGCCAGGGTATAAGCAGCGATGACCTTGAGATTCTCGGTCACGTCAGAAACGGCTTCCAGTTCCAGGCCTTTGACTTTCACTTCCCCGGTTTGGTCGGTGACTGATTGGCCACCTGCGCCGGTGCTCGTAACCAATACGTTTTTCTGCGTCAGATCGTATATCGCCGCACTCAGCAAAGTGTTGGAACCAGGCGGCTGGTACTTGATCCCCAGTTCCCATTGCTTGCCTTCGGTGGGCTTATAGGACTTGAGTGGGTCTACGCTGGCGTTGCTTGCTGGCTGGAAAGATTCCGCGTAGGACAAGTACGGCACAAAGCCCGAGTCAAACACGTAGCTCAATGCCGCGTTGCCACTGAAGTTCTTGCTGCGATCAGTATTGGTCGCATCGTTTTTGTTGAAGTAGGTGGTGCCTTGATGCACCCAGTCTTCACGCCCACCCAACGTCAGGCGCCACTTATCCAAAGCCATCTGGTCTTGTGCATAGAGGCCGGTTTGTACGGTTTTCTGGTTGTAGTCGTAGTACGCATCGGTGCGTGGGGGGCGCACTACCGGTGCAGTGTTGACGGGGTTGAAGATGTTGATGCGCCCGGCGCTACCGTATATCGACAGGTAAGAAGTGTCGGTGCGCTGGTGGTCCAGGCCCAACAGAAGGGTATGGGTGACATCACCGGTTGCGAAGTCGGCCTGGAAGTTGTTGTCGACCGCGAATTGGCCGATGTTCTCATCAACGTTGGTCGAGGTGCGGTCGATGTTGCCCGTAGCGTCTACTGGATAATAGGCAAAGGCACCCACGGTCAGTTGTTGGAATGAAAGCTCCGATTTGGTGTAACGCAGGTTCTGCTTGAACTGCCAGGTATCGTTGAAGCGGTGCTCGAACGCATAGCCCAATGCGTAGTAGGTGCGGTCGTAGAATTCGTAATCCGGGTCGCCCAGATTCTTATGATGGGAGACTTTACCCAACGGAGAATCGATTTTGGTGCCCACAATTGGCAAAAACTGGCTGGTGGCACCGGTATCGTCCCGAGTGAACTGCGACAGGAAGGTCAGCTTGGTATCGGTGTCGATATTCCACGTCAGGCTCGGCGCAATGTTGTAGCGCTTGTTGTCGATGTGGTCGACCTGGGTGCCGGCGTCGCGCACTACACCGCTGAGGCCATACAGGAACTGGCCTTCATCATCGATTTTGCCGGTGCTGGCAAAGTTGATCTGGCGGTAGTTGTCACTGCCGTATTGCACTTGGACGGCATTGCTCGACTCAGCACTGGGGCGGCGGCTGACCATGTCCAACAGGCCGCCCGGTGGCGTTTGGCCGTAGATCGACGAGGCCGGGCCACGCAGCAGGGCCAGGCGATCAAGGTTCCAGGTTTCGGCTTTCGGGTTGGCGTACACACCGCGCGGCAATGGCAGGCCGTCGAGGAATTGCGTGGGTTCAAAACCGCGCACGCGCATCCAGTCGTAGCGGGTGTCGCTGCCATAGCTGGAAGAGACGATGCCGGGCATGTATTTGACCGCGTCATCGAGGTTCTGGACGTTGCGATCCTGCATCTGCTGCCGGGTGGCGACGGAGATCGAACGCGGTGCTTCGACCAGGGCGGTGTCGGTCTTGGTGCCGGCGGCGGTGCGCGTTGCCAAGTAGCCTGTCACCGGGCCCCAGGCACTTTCGGTGTTGCCCTGAGCAATGATGCTCGTCTCCGGCAACGCCACAACCCCCTCCGGAATCGCCACCAACGTAAACGTCCCGGCGCTGCTCTGCTCCAACTGCAACCCGGTCCCACGCAACGCCTCGCGCAGTGCGCCCTGTGCATCGAACTGGCCGTTGACCGGTGCCGAGGTCTTGCCCGCTGCCAGCGAAGGATTCAGCGTCAGCGCAAGGCCGGCCTGGCTGGCGATCTGGTTCAGGGTGCTGGCCAACGGCGCCGCCGGCAGGTTGTAGGCGCGCACGCTGGAAGCCTGTTCAGCGGCGATCAGCGTGGTGCTGGCCAGCGGGGCGCTGAGGGCAATGGCCACGGCTAACAGGCTGGGGCGCAACAAGGTGTCTAGCGTGCGGGACATAGGGCGGCTCCTGAATGGAAGTAATTCGCAATTGCCTATGTGCCGAGCGAGATTCAAAAAGTGATAGGGCTGGGTGGAAATATTTTTCAGGATGGTCTTGAGGGCCCCATCGCAGGCAAGCCAGCTCCCACAGGGGGAATGCATTTCAAGGTGGGAGCTGGCTTGCCTGCGATAGCCATTGCCCAAACTGCGCAAAACTCAGGGCTTGGCGGTGACGGTCACCCACCACGGCGTGTGCTGCTCAATCTGCACCGGCAGGGTCGGCAACAGCGCGTTCAGCGCCAGCGTGGTGTCGTGCAGCGGGAAGCTGCCGGTGATGCGCAGGTCGGCGACGTTTTTATCCACGCCCAGATAGCCGGTGCGGTAGCGGCTGAGTTCCGCGACCACATCGCCCAGGCGGGCGTTGTCGACCACTAGCATGCCGCGCGTCCAGGCGTCGGCGGCGGGTGTCACGGCAAGCAGCGGGCCGAGGCCGTCGCTGCGCATCAGCACTTGCTGGCCTTGCTTGAAAATCTGTTCCTTGTGCAGCGCCTCAGGCTGGGCGGCCACGGCGGACTGCAGCACGCTCAGGCGCGTGGCGTCGTCTTCGCGTTTGACGATAAACCGCGTGCCCAATGCGCGCAGGCTGCCGTCGCGGGTTTGGACATAAAACGGGCGGGCATCGTTATGGCCGGTCTCGACGAGAATCTCGCCTTCCTGCAGCACAATCAGCCGGCGTTTTTCATCAAACCGCACGTCGATGGCGCTGTGGGTGTTGAGGTTGATCAGCGTGCCGTCCGCCAGTTTCAGGGTGCGCTGCTCGCCGGTGGCGGTGCGTTGGTCGGCCAGCCAATAGTGGATCGCCACGTAACGCTCGCCGGCAAACAACGCCAGGCCGCAGACCAGCGCGATACTCGCCACGCCGCGCCCCAGCTTGCGCACGCGCTGGCGAATGCCTTCGCGTGACTGCAACAACGCCGCCCGCGCCGGGCCTGCGGCCACGCTGAAACGTTGGTCGAGCATGCCCAGCTGGCGCCAGGCGCGTGCATGCTCTTTATCGCTGGCCAGCCATTTGGCGAATTCTTCCTGTTCCACGGCACTGCCGTCGCCGGAGTCGAGGGACAGTTGCCACGCAATCGCGGCATCCAGCACACGCGCCGACACCGGTTTTGTGCTGATCACCGTCACAACGGCTCGCCGTACAGCGCGACGTAGCACTGGCGAATGCCCTGGGCCAGGTATTGGCGCACGCGTGGCACCGACACGCCGAGGCGCTCGGCGATTTGCGCGTGGCCCAGGCCGTCGAGGCGGTTATAGAGGAAGGCGGCGCGGGCCTTGCTCGACAGCTTGCCGAGCAGGCGGTCGATGGCCTTGAGGTCTTCGAGGATCAGTTGCTGTTCTTCCGGCGAGGGGTGTTCGCTTTCCGGGATCAGCATCAATTCGGTGAGGTAGGCCTGTTCCAGCGCCGCGCGCCGGAAGTAGTCGAACAGCAACCCTTTGGCGATGGCCACCAGAAACGCGCGGGGCTCGCGGGGTTCGCGCAGTTCGTCACGGCCCAGCAGGCGCATGAAGGTGTCCTGGCTCAGGTCTTCGGCGCGGCTCGGGCAGGCCACATTGCGGCGCAGCCAGGCCAGCAGCCAGCCGCGATGGTCGCGATACAACGCGCCAACAAGCTCACTGTGCGGGGTCTGGACCGACGACAAGGCATCACCGAATATACAAGAGGTTTAAACTAACGAGAATTATTCGCGATTGTGTCAGAGGCAAGCAGTGGGCGCAATTGGCGTCTGTCGGGCGATCGTTCCCTCGCTCAGTGTGGGAATGCATCCCGTCCCTTGTGCGGGGCTTGAGTTTTGCGCCACAAGCGGACGCGGAGCGTCCTCACCGGCGTTCCCACGCAGAGCGTGGGTACGATCTTAGAAACCGGGGGCTTGTTTGCGCCGTTTCCATTGGCTCAAGCGCGCCTGAAGCGCCTGCGGGGAGTCGATGTGCTGCTGGCGCGCGCGACTCAACAGGATGAGCATCAGCTCCGCGGTGGCCAGGGCGTCGGCGCTGGCGTGATGGCGCTCACCGACCTGCAGCTTGAAGTGGTTGATCCAGTCGTCCAGCCCGGCCTCGCGGATATTCGCTTCGGGGCACAGCAGCGGGGCGATGTCGGCGACGTCGAGGAACGGGTGCGCCAGGCGATAACCCAGGCTGTCTTTGAGGGCGCGGCACAGCATGTGTTGATCGAACGGCGCATGGAATGCCAGTAACGGGCTGTCGCCAACAAACGCCATGAACTCCAGCAACGCCTCGGCCGGGTCGCTGCCGGCGGCAATCGCACTGGGGCCGAGGCCGTGGATCAACACGCTGGGGCTGAGTTTGGTTTCGGCACGGTGCAAGGTGCGCTCGAACATCTGCGAAAAATCCACGGCGCCGTCCTCGATCACCACGGCGCCGATGGACAGCACCTGGTCACGGTTGAGGTTCAGGCCGCTGGTTTCCAGGTCGACCACGACCCAACGCTGGCTGCGTAAGGCGCCGTCGCCCAGCACCGCGGGTTTGGGCAGTTGCGCCAGGCGCCGCTGCTGTTCTGCGTCGAGCCCTGGCTTTTTCGTACGCAGCCAGTCGAACAGGCTCACAGTTGATACCGAAAGGTCAGGCTGCTTTGCAGGCGCTGGGCCTGGCGCAGGGATTCACGCAGGATGCGCCGGTCCAGGTGGTTGAGGCTGTCGGGGTCGACGCGGTTGGAATACGGCTGGTTCTCGCGGGTTTGCAACTGGTGCTGCTGCATGCGGGTTTGCTGGATAAAGTGATAGGCCTCTTCGTACGCGGCGCCGTCCAGGGGCTCGATGACCTCTTTGGCCACCAGCTGGCGCAGGCGCTCCAAGGTGTTATTGGCGTGGACGCCATTGGCCAGGGCCAGCAGGCGCGCGCCATCGACAAAGGGCGTGAGGCCTTGCACCTTGAGGTCGAGGGTGGCCTTTTCGCCACCTTTGCGCGTCAGCACAAAATCGCGGAAGCGCCCAACGGGCGGGCGCTGGCGCAGCGCGTTCTCGGCCAGCATGCGTTGAAACAGCCGGTTATCCGCGACTTGATCCAGAACGCTCTGGCGCAATTGCTCGCAGCCCTGTTCGTCGCCCCACACCACGCGCAAATCGAAATAGATGCTGGAGGCCAGCAGGTTCTCAGGCGTCGCCTCGCGGATAAACGCGCCGAAACGCCGCGCCCATTCAGCCCGCGACAGGCACAGCTCGGGGTTGCCGGCCATGATGTTGCCCTTGCACAAGCTGAAGCCGCACAGCGCCAGGCTCTGGTTGATCTGCTGCGCCAGGGGCAACAAGCGGCCGCGAATTTCGGCGGCTTCGGCGGCGTCCTTGGCGTCGAACAGAATGCCGTTGTCCTGGTCGGTAAACAGGGTTTGCTCGCGGCGGCCTTCACTGCCGAAGCACAACCAGCTGAAGGGCACGCCGGGGTCGCCTTTGTCGGCCAGCGTCAGCTCGATCACCCGGCACACGGTGTGATCGTTGAGCAGCGTAATAATGTGGGTGATCTGCGTGGACGACGCGCCGTGGGCGAGCATGCGTTCCACCAGTTGGCCGATCTCGCCGCGAATCGCCACCAGGTTTTCTACTCGCGGCGCATTGCGGATGGTGCGGGCCAGGTGCACCAGGTCCACCCGCTGCAGGGAAAACAGGTCGCGCTCGGACACCACACCACACAATCGCTGGTCTTTCACCAGGCACACATGGGCGATGTGTCGCTCGGTCATGGCGATGGCGGCGTCGAAGGCGCTGTGGTCGGGCGTCAGGAAGAACGGCGCCTGGGTCATATGGCCTTCGATGGCTTGATTGAAATCACTGGTGCCGTCGGCCACCACTTGGCGCAGGTCGCGCAAGGTGAAGATCCCAAGAGGCGCCTTGTGCTCGTCGACAATCACGATGCTGCCGACTTGCTGCTCATGCATCAGCGTCACCGCCTCGCGCAGCGGCGTGGTTGGGTTGCAAGTGACCGGATGGCGCATGGCCAATTCGCCCAGGCGCGTGTTCAACGAGTACTGGGTGCCGAGGGTTTCCACGGCTTTTTGCTGCACCTGCTGGTTAACCTGGTCCAGCAGTGCGCTGACACCCCGCAGGGCGAAATCGCGAAACGGGCTGGAGAGTGCGAACAGCTTGATAAACGCCGGCTTGTTCAGTTGCAGGCAGAAGGTGTCTTCGGCGGCCTTGTGCTCGGTGCGGGTCGCGCGTTCGCCCAGCAGCGCGGCGAGGGGGAAACATTCGCCGGTGGTGATTTCGAAGGTGGTTTGGGTGGAGTCCGGCCGTTCGCCAACGACTCGGCCCTGCTTGACGATGTAGAAATGCTCCACCGGGCCGCCCGACGGCTTGAGGATGCTGTCGCCGGGACCGTAGAAGCGCAATTGGCACTGTTCCACCAGAAACGCCAAGTGGGCATGTTCCATCTGGTTGAACGGCGGGAAGCGTTGCAGGAATTGCAGGGTGCCGTGGATGTTCTGCAACACGGCGGTTTTTCCCGCCTGGGTGAAAGCATCAGCTTTACTCATAACAGTGACCGCAGTTTCTTGTCGTTATCGTCCTTTATGGTCAGCCCCCGCGCCCTGGGTGCCCATTGGACGTAAGTCTAGGTAGCGGTAAACCGATGGGCGACTAGGGAAAAACCTTACATGACTATCGTCCAAACCCCGTAGAACACCCACTAGGCAAACTTTCCGACGAAGTGCACATTGTTCGCCCTTCTGCAGATGTCTGACGAGTGTGCTGGGAGATTGATGAGAACTGCTGAGAAACGTATGTCCGACCACGATATTTTGAGCGATGCCGAGCGCGAGGCGCTGAGCGCTGTGATGCTGGAGCCTGATTTACCGCCACAACGCGTGTTGATTGTTGATGACGACAAGGACGCGCGTGAACTGCTGGCGGAGATCCTGGGCCTGGACGGCATTCGCTGCATGACGGCTGACAGTGGTGAGGCAGCGTGGGATTTGTTGAGAACCAGTAGCTCTATTGGTCTATTGATTACTGACCTGCGCATGGAACCCAGCAACGGCCTTGAACTGATCGAAAAGGTGCGCGAGTCCGAGCGGGCGGCGTTGCCGATCATCATCATGTCGGGGGACGCCGAGGCGCCGGATGTGATCGATGCGATGCACTTGAGTGTGGTGGACTTTTTGCTCAAGCCGATTGATAGCGTGAAGTTGGCGAAGATGGTCAAGCGTGAATTAGGAATGGCGCAGTAGTTACCGTTGGTCAGGTTTGTCCGATACCTGTTAGTTTTAACAGTAGGAAAGCTTGGGAGGCTCTTGTTTACTGGGTGAAGTAGCGCGCAGAGATCGTTACTTTAAATACCCATTAAGCGGGAGATGGAAATGGCGACTAAAAGTCCATTCAAAGGCTCGGCAATTCTGAAAGTTACCTATAAAGATAAACCTCACCTTGAGTTTAATTTGGATAAGGTTGAAGGGGCCGCAAACAATTTCGTGGCGTTTGACAATAAAGGCAAACCCATCTTGGCAATTGTTTACCCCGAGAACGTTGAAGACGGTAAAACCTATAATTTTGAATACGCCGCAGATCATCCTTGGGGGTTACGCTTCTCTGGCGACGGGGACGAGCGCTCTTTGGCCGGGAAAGTTACTGTGATAGTTACGGATGGTGGCGATCATCAAGCACTGACGATCGCGGCGGTTTATGAAAAAGAAGTAGGTAAGAAGTACGTGTTTGAGGGGAAGGCTGATATTCAATACATCCCATGATAAAAACACATGGGTTAATTATAGGGGTTGACTTGAACTCCCTGATCTCAAGATCAGGGAGTTCGCGTTTAACTACCTACCGTTTTTCGCTTTAAACTCCCGACGCCGACGGTGCAACACCGGCTCGGTATAACCATTCGGCTGTTTAGTTCCTTCAATCACCAACTCCACCGCCGCTTGAAACGCGATGTTGCTGTCGAAATCCGGCGCCAACGGGCGATACAGCGCATCCCCTGCATTCTGACGGTCGACCACCGGCGCCATGCGCTTGAGGCTTTCCATCACTTGGGCTTCGTTGACGATGCCGTGGCGCAACCAGTTGGCGATGTGCTGGCTGGAGATGCGCAGGGTGGCGCGGTCTTCCATCAGGCCGACGTCGTTGATGTCCGGCACTTTCGAGCAGCCCACGCCTTGGTCGATCCAGCGCACGACATAGCCGAGGATGCCCTGGGCGTTGTTGTCCAGCTCGTTGCGGATTTCTTCGTCGGACCAATCGGTGTTGCTGGCCAGAGGAATGGTCAGGATATCGTCCACCGAGGCGCGCTCACGCTTGGCCAGTTCGGCCTGACGCGCGAACACGTCGACCTTGTGGTAGTGCAGCACGTGCAGTGCGGCCGCAGTGGGCGACGGCACCCAAGCGGTGTTGGCGCCGGCCAGTGGGTGAGCGATTTTCTGTTCAAGCATCGCCGCCATCAGGTCGGGCATCGCCCACATGCCTTTACCGATCTGCGCACGGCCTTGCAGGCCAGTGCTCAGGCCGATATCAACGTTCCAGTTCTCGTACGCGCCGATCCACTTCTCGGCTTTCATGGCGGCCTTGCGCACCATCGCACCGGCTTCCATGGAGGTGTGGATCTCGTCGCCGGTACGGTCGAGGAAGCCGGTGTTGATAAACACCACGCGCTCGCTGGCCGCCTTGATACAGGCCTTGAGGTTGACCGTGGTGCGGCGCTCCTCGTCCATGATCCCGACCTTGAGGGTGTTGCGCGGCAGGTTCAGCACGTCTTCGATACGGCCGAACAGCTCGTTGGTGAACGCCGCTTCTTCAGGGCCGTGCATTTTCGGTTTAACGATGTAGACCGAACCGGTGCGGCTGTTCTTGCGGCTGCTGTTGCCGTTGAGGCTGTGGATCGCTGCCAGGCTGGTGAGCAGGCCATCGAGGATACCTTCCGGCACTTCGTTGCCGTCTTTGTCGAGGATCGCGTCGATGGTCATCAAGTGGCCAACGTTGCGCACGAACAGCAGCGAACGGCCGTGCAAGGTCACGTCCTGGCCATCCACGCCGGTGTAGACGCGGTCGGCGTTCATGGTGCGGGTGAAGGTCTTGCCGCCCTTGGCCACTTCTTCGGCCAGGTCGCCCTTCATCAGGCCGAGCCAGTTGCGGTAGATCACCACTTTGTCATCGGCATCCACGGCGGCGACGGAGTCTTCGCAGTCCATGATGGTGGTCAGCGCGGCTTCCATCAGCACGTCTTTGACACCGGCGGCGTCGGTCTGGCCGACCGGTGTGCTGGCGTCGATCTGGATTTCGAAGTGCAGGCCGTTGTGCTTGAGCAGGATCGCAATCGGCTGGGCTGCTGGGCCCTGGAAACCGATCAGCTGGGCATCGTCACGCAGGCCGCTGTTGCTGCCGCCCTTGAGGCTGACGATCAGCTTGCCATCCACGATCTTGTAACCGGTGGAATCCACGTGGCTGCCGGCGCTGAGCGGCGCGGCTTCGTCGAGGAAGGCGCGGGCGAAGGCAATCACCTTGTCGCCACGCACTTTGTTGTAGCCCTGGCCCTTCTCGGCGCCGTCGGCTTCGCTGATGGCGTCGGTGCCATACAGCGCGTCATACAGCGAGCCCCAGCGTGCGTTGGAGGCGTTGAGGGCGAAGCGGGCATTCATCACCGGCACCACCAGCTGCGGGCCGGCCATGCGGGCGATTTCGTCATCGACGTTTTGAGTCGAGGCCTGGAAGTCTGCGGCTTCTGGCAGCAGGTATCCGATATCTTGCAGGAAGGCTTTGTAGGCCACAGGGTCGTGGGCCTGGCCGGCGTGCGTCTGGTGCCAGGTATCGATCCGCGCTTGGAAATCGTCGCGTTTGGCGAGTAGGGCTTTGTTCTTCGGTGCCAGGTCGTGGATGACCTTGTCGGCGCCGGCCCAGAACTGGTCGGCAGTGATGCCGGTGCCGGGAATGGCTTCGTTGTTCACGAAGTCGAACAGGACTTTGGCGACCTGCAGGCCACCGACTTGAACGTGTTCAGTCATTGCTTGCCTCACTCTGCGGAGCTTATGCGCTGTTTCAGATTTTCATTATGTAGTGCACGGTTGGGCATACTACATGATGACTTGCGGTTGTGAAAATTAGACTAAATACGTCGTTTAGCGACCCACTTTGGTCGTACGGTCACAGCGGAGAACGGGATGTTCTCAAAAAACTATTGGATTGTTCCAGATAAATATAAAAATGGTACACGATTTGTTTTCGAGGGCGCCTGCGTCCACCTTGTAGATTGAAATCCCAGAGGGCTTCGCCATGGACCATCTTGTACTCACTATTATCGCCGCCGACAAACCCGGCCTGGTTGAACGCATTGCGCAGAACATTGCGACCCACGGCGGCAACTGGCTGGAGAGCCGCATGGCGCACATGGCCGGGCAGTTTGCCGGGATCCTGCGGGTCAGTGTGCCTGCAGAAAGCCGTCAGGACCTGGTGAATGCGCTGGAGGACTTATCCACACACGGTATTCGCGTGCTGGTGGGCGAGGGCAGTACCGGGCAGGCCGCTGCGTCCAAGGCGATCCTGATGACGCTGGTGGGTAACGACCGGTCGGGCATTGTGCGTGAGATCACGGCGCTGCTGAGCAAACAGGGCGTGAACCTGCAAAGTCTGAGCACGGATGTGCGCCCGGCGCCCATGAGCGGCGATCCGTTGTTTACCGCCGAGGCCGTGTTGCAGGTGCCGACAGCGTTATCCCTGGATACCTTGCAACTGGCCCTGGAAACCCTGGCGGATGACTTGATGGTGGAGTTGCACCACGAGGAATAACTGCCCACAGGGTTATGCATGGAAATCTTGCATGGGCCTGTAGATAACCTGTAGAGACCCGGCGCCAGGCCACGCCGGCCGGGCTTCTGCTCGGCTTGAGCAAAAAACGAGCAGTTTCAACGGCTTGTGCACAAATGGCGGGGATCAGGTTGTGGATAACCTTGGGGTGGATGTCTGCAAGCCACGCCCGCCATGGCTTGCAGAGATTTGTACGTTATTTGATCAGCGTTTGCGCACGGTCAGCCAGGCGTCCAGGCTGTAGACCACCAGGCCCGCCCAGATAAATGCGAAGGCGATCAGCGTGCTGGTCGCCAGGTGTTCGCCGAACAGGAACACCGCTTCCAACAGTACCAGCGTGGGTGCCACGTACTGCAAGAAGCCCAGCGCGGTATAGGGCAGATGGCGCGCGGCGGCGTTGAAGCACACCAGCGGAATCAATGTGACTGGGCCTGCGGCCACCAGCCACCAGGCTTCGGAGGTGCTCCAGAATTCAAGCTGCGCACTGTGCGCCGTAGGGTTGAACAGCAGCCACGCCACGGCAATCGGCACCAGCATCCAGGTTTCCACCACCAGGCCCGGCAGTGCCTTGACGGGGGCTTGCTTGCGGATCAAGCCGTAGAAACCAAAGGTCAGCGCCAGCACCAGCGACACCCACGGCAAACTGCCGACTTGCCACACCTGCTGCGCCACACCCACCGCTGCAAGACCGACGGCCATCCATTGCAGGCGCCGCAGGCGTTCGCCGAGGATCAACATGCCCAGCAGCACATTCACCAGTGGGTTGATGTAGTAACCCAGGCTGGCTTCGAGCATGCGCCCGCTGTTGACCGACCACACATAGGTCAGCCAGTTGGCGGCGATCAACGAGCCGCTGAGTGCCAATATCGCCAGGCGCTTGGGGTTATCGAGCAGTTCACGCAACCAGCCTGGGTGTTTCCACACCATCAACAGCAGACCGCCGAACAGCGCCGACCACAACACGCGGTGCACGATGATTTCGGCAGCGGGAACGCTGGCGATGGCTTTGAAATAAATCGGGAACAGGCCCCAGATGACATAGGCGCTCAGGCCCAGGATGTAACCCTTGCGGGGGTTGGCGGGTTGCATTGCGGAATCCTTGCATAGGCAGCTAACAAAGGCGCAATTGTAAGGATTTTTGTCGACCGGTGGTGATCGTTCCCACGCTCTGCGTGGGAATGTGGCTTTTTTCGACGCTCCGCGTCCGCAACTGGAATCGTGACGCGGAGCGTCACAGGCGGCATTCCCACGCAGAGCGTGGGAACGATCAGGGGTTAGAAGAGTTTCAGCGGTTCTTCATTCAGCGCCGACAGCTGCTCACGCAACGCCAGCACCTGGTCGCCCCAATAGCGCTCGCTGCCAAACCACGGGAAGCTGTGAGGGAACGCCGGGTCATCCCAACGCCGTGCCAGCCAGGCGCTGTAGTGCATCAGGCGCAAGGCGCGCAGGGGCTCGATCAAGGCCAGCTCGCGTGGGTCGAAGTCGTGGAATTCCTGATAGCCGTCCATCAATTCCGACAGCTGGCCCAGGCATTCCTGACGGTCGCCGGCGAGCATCATCCACAAGTCCTGCACGGCCGGGCCCATGCGGCAGTCGTCCAGGTCGACGATATGGAACATCTCGTCGCGGCACATCATGTTGCCGGGGTGGCAGTCGCCGTGCATGCGGATGTTCTTGTGCGGCGTGGCCTTGTACACCTCTTCCACGCGCTTGAGCAGGTCGCGGGCCACTGACTCGTAGGCCGGCAGCAGGCTTTTCGGAATGAAATTGCCTTCGAGCAAGGTGTTGAGGGAGTCGTGACCGAAGTTCTTCACCCCCAAGGCTTCGCGGTGTTCGAACGGGCGCGTGGAGCCCACCGCGTGCAAACGCCCGAGCAACTGCCCCAGGCGATAGAGCTGATCGAGGTTGCCCGGCTCCGGCGCACGGCCGCCACGGCGAGGAAACAGGGTGAAGCGGAAACCGGCATGTTCGAACAGGCTTTCGCCGTTGTGGATCAGCGGCGCGACCACCGGCACTTCGCATTCGGCCAGTTCGAAGGTGAAACGGTGCTCTTCGAGGATCGCTTCGTTGGTCCAGCGCTGGGGCCGGTAGAACTTGGCGATCAGCGGTTCGGCGTCTTCGATGCCCACCTGATACACACGGTTTTCGTAGCTGTTGAGCGCCAGAACGCGAGCATCGCTGAGAAAGCCGATGCTTTCGACGGCGTCGAGTACCAAATCTGGCGTGAGTGTTTCAAACGGATGGGCCATGCGAACTCCTGCGCGCAGCAGGGCGCCGCGTCCGGCCCGGTATGGTAACGCACCGGGCCTGAGATAGGTGGTGACTGTGCCATTGCTATCGCGGGCAAGCCCGCTCCCACAGTTGGAATGCAACCCCCTGTGGGAGCGGGCTTGCCCGCGATGGCGGTCGGTCAGGCGCCGACGACTCCGCCGTCATCGCGCCGAATCGCCATCACCGACGAGCGCGGTTTGCCGTTTGGCAGGTGCTCCGGCCAGGTCGAACCACCGGTTTCGCCGGGGTGCTGAATGCCCACAAACAGCGTCTTCTGGTCCGGCGAAAAGCTGATGCCTGTGACTTCACATGCCACCGGCCCAACCATGAACCGGCGGATTTCCCCCGTAGTCGGGTCGGCGCACAGCATCTGGTTATTGCCCATGCCGGCGAAGTCGCCCGCGTTGCTGTAGTCGCCGTCGGTGAGAATCCACAAGCGCCCGGCCTTGTCGAAACCCAGGCCGTCGGGGCTGTTGAACATGTTTTGCGGGTTGATGTTGGATGAGCCGCCCTTCGGCGTACCGGCATGCACGCCGGGGTTGCCGGCCACCACAAACAGGTCCCAGGTGAAGTCCAGCGCGCCGTGGTTATCGGCGTCGGCCTTCCAGCGCAGGATCTGACCGTAGACGTTTTTCTCGCGCGGGTTAGGCCCGCCCACTGGCTGCCCGTCTTCGCCGCGCTTGGCGTTGTTGGTCAGGGTGCAATAGACCTGGCCGTCGGTGGGGCTGACCACGATCCATTCCGGGCGGTCCATGCGTGTGGCTTTCACCACGCTGGCGGCCAGGCGCGCGTGGATCAGCACTTCGGCCTGGCTGGCGAAACCGCTGCTGGCGTCGATGCCGTTTTTGCCGTGGGTCAGCTCGACCCATTGGCCTTTGCCCTTGGGGTGGTCGGCGTCGCCGTCGCCCGCGTCGAAAATCGCCACGTATAAGGTGCCGTGGTCGAGCAGGTCTTTGTTGGCCTTGGGGTTGTGATGGTTGATGGGGTCGCGGCTGACGAACTTGTAGATGAACTCGCCGCGTTCGTCGTCGCCCATGTACACCACGGCGCGGCCGTCGCGGGTTTCAGCCAGGGCAGCGTTTTCGTGCTTGAAGCGGCCCAGGGCGGTGCGCTTGACCGGTGTGGATTGCGGGTCGAACGGGTCGATCTCAACCACCCAGCCATGGCGATTGAGTTCGTTGGGGTTCTTGGCCATGTCAAAACGCGGGTCGTGCAGATGCCAGTTGATCTCTTTGCTGGCTGCCACCACGCCGTAGCGCTTTTGCCCGGCGTCGAAGGCCTGTTGTGGGTTGCTGCTGCCAAAGCAGTCAGTGAAGTTCTCTTCGCACGTCAGATAAGTGCCCCAAGGCGTCTTGCCATTGGCGCAGTTCTGAAAGGTGCCGAGGGCTTTTTTGCCGGTTTTGTCGGCGCTGGTTTTCAGCCAGGCATGGCCGGCAGCCGGGCCGCTCAGGCGGATCGGCGAGTTGCCGTGGATGCGCCGGTTGTAGCGCGAGTCCTGGACGAACTGCCAGGTGTCGCCCGTGCGCCGCACTTCAATCACCGACACGCCTTCGCTGGCCTGGGCCTTGTGTACGTCTTCGGCCGATTGCGGCGCGCCGCCGTGGGCGTAGAGGTAGCGGTAATTGGTGTATTCGTTGTTGATTGCCAGCAGTGCGCGGTTGTCGTCGCCGGGGAAGGCGAACAGGCTCATACCGTCGTTGTTGTCGCCGAACTGCTGCTCCTGGGCTTTGGCGGTGCCGTTGCCGGACGGGTCGAATGCCGGCGCCTGCTTGTGCAATGGCTGGCCCCAACTGATCAACACCGAGGCGCTGTAGCCGGGCGGCAAGGTAATGGCGTCACTGGTGGCGGCGGCGATGCTGGTGAACCCCAGCAGCGGGCTGGCGCTGGCGGCGTTCACGGCCAGGGCGCTGCGGGTCAGCAGGTTGCCACCGAGGAACATCGCAGCGCCGCACAGGGCGCCCGCGCCGATAAAACGCCGGCGGGTGAGGCCGACCATCTGTTCAAGGTCGGTGGCTTGGTTTTCTTCTAATAGGCTCATTTCAGGCTCCCTGCGGTTTTTGCAGACACCTTAAGGAGCACGCGTGACGAAATTGTTGCAGTTTGAAGTCGACCTGCGCGCTACACCGGCGTGCCGAGCAACACGTTGCTGGGTGAGAACTGCACCTGGATCGGCTGGCCCTCGGTGGCCTTCAACGCCTTGAGCGCGGCGGGCTGCGCCAGGGCGCATAAAACCTGGCCGTTGGGCAGGGTGATACGCACCTCGCTGGGGCCGTCCTCAGCGTCGAGAATCGTCTCGATAACGCCGCTCATGCAATTGTGTCCAGGTGTTGCGGCTTGCCCGATAGCCAGCAATTCCAGCCAACCGGCCTTGATCAAGGCCACCACTTCCACGCCGGTCTCGAGTTCCAGGCGCTGGGTGCTGTCATGGGTGATCTGCGCACTCAGGCTCAAGTCGCCCGACAACAGCAGGCGGATCAGGTCATTGCGGCCATGGCTTTCAATCGCGATGACCCGGCCGTGCAACTGGTTGCGCGCACTGGTGCGCAGCATCAAGCGGCCGAGCAGGTTGAAGTCACTGGCATCTTCATCCGAACCGAGTATTTCGGCCTGCAACACTTGCAGGCGCTGATAGAGGCGCAACACGCGCTCACCTTCGGCCGTCAGCTTGGCACCGCCGCCGCCCTTGCCGCCGACACTGCGTTCGACCAGCGGTTTTTGCGCCAGATTGTTCAGTTCATCGATGGCGTCCCACGCCGCCTTGTAACTCAAACCGGCGCTTTTGGCCGCGCGGGTGATCGAACCCTGCTCGGCGATGTGCGCGAGCAAGGCAATACGCTGGGGGCGGCGAATGATGTGTTGGCTGAGGGAGGTCGGCAGAGACATGTGGATACGCTTCTATAAGGTCAGCGGACGTTGCAGGCGTGGCGCACGGGAGTCAAGTCATGTGCCGGGTTTTGGCGTGCGGGCCAGGCAGTAGACGTCAACCTGGCGCGCCCCGGCCTCCATCAACAGCCGGGCCAGGCTGTGGGCGGTGGCGCCGGTGGTGAGTACATCGTCCACCAGCGCCAGGTGACGGCCCTGCACCTGGGCATCGGGTGCCAGCGCGAATGCGCTGAGCAGGTTGCGTTTGCGGGTCTTGGCGTCGAGGGCTTGTTGCGCGACGGTTTCATGCGGGCGTAACAACAGGTGTTCATCGTGGGCGATAGCAAGGCGTTCACTGAGCCAGCGAGCCAGCATCAGCGCCTGGTTGAAGCCCCGTTCGCGCAAGCGTTTAGCTGCCATGGGCACCGGCAGCAGGCAGTCGGGGCGCGTGAGGTCGGTGTTGTCGAAGCGGTGTTGCAGGTGCTGCCCCAGCAGGCGCGCGAGCAGGTGGCCGAAGGGCCAGCGCGATTGATGCTTGAAGCGGCTGATCAAGGTGTCGACCGGAAAGCTGTAGGACCACGGCGCAATCACCTGTTTAAACGCGGGTGGGTGTTTCTGACATTGGCCGCAGATCAGTCCGTCCATCGGCAACGGCAGGGCGCATACCTCGCACTGCGCCATTAGCCACGGCAGCTCGATTTCGCAGACGTTGCACACACAATCGACCGATTCGGTGGCTTCATCGCACACCAGGCAGGTTTGGTTGTTTTTTAGCCAGATGTAAACTTCGTGTTTGTGTCCAGGTTGACAGTGCATGAATCTTCCTTAAATATGCCGAGCATCCGTGTCGTGACTGTGGGTATTGCCCTTCCCACAGCGAAAGCCCAAGCATAATCAAGGAATCGCCCATGAGCGCCAGCACCACTGCCACCCTGCGTCACGATTGGTCTTTGGCCGAAGTCAAAGCGCTGTTTGTACAGCCCTTCAATGACCTGTTGTTCCAGGCGCAGACCGTGCACCGCGCGCATTTCGACGCCAACCGTGTGCAGGTGTCGACCTTGCTGTCGATCAAAACCGGCGCTTGCCCGGAAGATTGCAAATATTGTCCGCAGTCGGGCCACTACAACACGGGCCTGGAAAAAGAAAAGCTGATGGAAGTGCAGAAGGTCCTCGAAGAGGCTGCCCGCGCCAAGGCCATCGGCTCGACGCGTTTCTGCATGGGCGCGGCGTGGAAACACCCGTCGGCCAAAGACATGCCGTATGTGCTCGAAATGGTCAAAGGCGTGAAGGCCATGGGCCTGGAAACCTGCATGACCCTTGGCCGCCTTGACCAGGACCAGACCCAAGCGTTGGCTCAGGCCGGCCTCGACTACTACAACCACAACCTCGACACCTCGCCGGAGTTCTACGGTTCGATCATCACCACCCGCACCTACAGCGAGCGCCTGCAAACCCTGGCCTATGTGCGTGATTCGGGCATGAAGATCTGCTCGGGCGGCATCCTCGGCATGGGCGAGTCCCTGGACGACCGCGCCAACCTGCTGATCCAGCTGGCCAACCTGCCGGAGCATCCGGAGTCGGTGCCGATCAACATGCTGGTAAAGGTGGCTGGTACGCCGCTGGAGAACGCCGATGACATCGACCCGTTCGACTTCATCCGCATGCTCGCCGTGGCGCGCATCCTGATGCCGCAATCCCATGTGCGCCTGTCGGCTGGCCGTGAAGCGATGAACGAGCAGATGCAAGCCCTGGCGTTCTTCGCCGGCGCCAACTCGATTTTCTACGGCGACAAACTGCTGACCACCGCCAACCCGCAGGCTGACAAGGACATGCAACTGTTCGCGCGCCTGGGCATCCTGCCGGAAGCCCGCGAAGAGCACGCCGATGAAGTGCATCAGGCGGCGATCGAGCAGGCGTTGGTGGAGCAAAAGAGCAGCGAGCAGTTTTATAACGCCGTTGTTTGACGCCGATCCCTATTTGGAATGCAAGCCAACTGTGGGAGCTGGCTTGCCTGCGATGGCGGCGGCACATTCAGCATCAATGTGTCTGAATGACCGCTATCGCAGGCAAGCCAGCTCCCACAGTTGAGTGCATCCAGTCTTAAGTTCTTTGATCTGCCGAGGCCTGCATGTCTTTCGATCTCGCCGCGCGCCTCGCTGCCCGCCGTGCCGAACACCTTTATCGCCAACGCCCGCTGCTGGACAGCCCCCAAGGCCCGCAAGTGGTGGTGGACGGCCAGGCGCTGTTGGCATTTTGCAACAACGACTACCTCGGCCTGGCCAATCACCCGCATGTCATCGAAGCCTGGCGCGCCGGTGCGTCCCGCTGGGGCGTGGGCGGCGGCGCTTCGCATTTGGTGGTCGGCCATGCCACGCCGCACCATGAACTGGAAGAAGCCCTGGCCGACCTGACCGGTCGCCCGCGCGCGCTGTTGTTCACCACCGGTTATATGGCCAACCTCGGCGCCGTCACCGCATTGGTGGGGCAGGGCGACACCGTGCTGGAAGACCGCCTCAACCATGCTTCGTTGCTGGATGCCGGTTTGCTCTCCGGCGCACGTTTCAGCCGCTACCTGCATAACGACGCCAGCAGCCTGGCCAAGCGCTTGGAGAAGGCCACCGGCAATACGCTGGTGGTCACCGATGGCGTGTTCAGCATGGACGGCGATCTGGCCGACCTGCCCGCGCTGGCCCGCGAAGCCAAGGCCAAAGGCGCGTGGCTGATGGTGGATGATGCCCATGGCTTCGGCCCGCTGGGCGCCAATGGCGGTGGAATTGTCGAGCATTTCGGCTTGAGCCAGGAGGACGTGCCGGTGCTGGTCGGCACCCTGGGCAAAGCGTTCGGCACCGCCGGGGCGTTCGTGGCGGGCAGTGAAGAACTGATCGAAAGCCTGATCCAGTTCGCCCGGCCCTACATCTACACTACCAGCCAACCACCGGCCCTGGCCTGCGCGACGTTGAAGAGCCTGGAACTGCTGCGCACCGAGCATTGGCGGCGCAAGCACCTCAACGGTCTGATCCGCCAGTTCCGCCAGGGCGCCGAGCAGCTTGGCCTGGACTTGATGGACAGCTTCACACCGATCCAGCCGATTCTGATTGGCGACAGTGCCAAGGCCGTGCGCCTGTCGCAGATGCTGCGCGAGCGCGGCTTGATGGTCACCGCGATCCGCCCGCCCACCGTGCCAGCCGGCAGCGCGCGTTTGCGCGTGACATTGACGGCGGCGCACAGCGAGGCGCAGGTGCAGCTATTGTTAAACGGATTGGAAGCGTGTTTCCGCTTGTTAGGCGCCACGGAGCCCGACCATGCGTGATCGACTGATATTGTTGCCCGGCTGGGGCCTCGGTGTGTCGCCGCTGGAACCGTTGGCGGCCGCTTTGCGTGGCCTCGACGAGCACCTGCAGGTGCACATCGAACCATTGCCGGCGTTGGATTCCAGTGATGTGAATGAATGGCTCGACGAACTCGACGCCACACTGCCGGACAATGCCTGGCTGGGCGGTTGGTCCCTGGGCGGCATGCTCGCCTCGGAGCTGGCGGCGCGGCGCGGCGAGCGGTGTTGTGGGCTGCTGACGCTGGCGAGTAACCCGTGCTTTGTCGCGCATGCCGGCTGGCCCAGCGCGATGCCGGCCGAAACCTTTGATGCGTTTCTTGCCGGTTGCCATGCCGATTCCCAAGTCACCCTTAAGCGCTTTGGTCTGCTGTGTGCCAAAGGTGCGCAAGACCCGCGCGGGCTCTCGCGTTTGCTGGTCAGCGGTGCGCCGACTGCGCCGTCCAGCGTGTTGATGCCAGGGCTTGAATTGCTTGCCCAGCTCGATACGCGTGCCGCGCTGCAGGCCTATCGCGGTCCCCAGCTGCACCTGTTCGCCGGTCTGGATGAACTGGTGCCTGCCGAGGCCGCCAGTGATTTGCTGGCGTTGCTGCCCGATGTAGAAATCGGCCTGATTGAACAGGCCGGTCACGCTTTTCTTCTGGAAGACCCTCACGGCGTTGCGGGGGCCATCCAGGCTTTTTTGCATGAGTGCGTTGATGACTGATTTATCCCACCCATCGCTGCCCGGCGCCTTGCCGGACAAGCGCCAGGTAGCGGCATCGTTTTCCCGCGCGGCCGCCAGCTACGACAGCGTGGCCGAGTTGCAGCGCGCGGTGGGCACTGAGCTGCTGGCGCGGCTGCCCGCCGACACGACGCCCCAGCGCTGGCTGGACCTGGGTTGCGGCACGGGTTTTTTCAGCCGTGTGCTGGGCGAGCGGTTGCCGGCCAGCCACGGCGTGGCGCTGGATATTGCCGAGGGCATGCTTAACCACGCGCGGCCTTTGGGCGGCGCCGAGCATTTCATCGCCGGTGACGCTGAACGCTTGCCGTTGCAGGGCGATAGTTGCGGGCTGATCTTCTCCAGCCTGGCGGTGCAATGGTGCGCGAATTTCGAGGCGGTGCTCAGCGAGGCCTACCGCGTGCTGCAGCCCGGTGGCGTGCTGGCGTTCGCCAGCCTGTGCGTGGGCACCTTGGCTGAGCTGCGCGAAAGCTGGCGCGCGGCGGATGGCCTGGTGCACGTCAATCGCTTCCGCAGTTTCGAGGCTTATCAGCAGCTGTGCGCGGCCAGCGGCTTGCGCGTGGTCAGCCTGGCGCGCCAGGCCCATGTGCTGCATTACCCGGATGTGCGCAGCCTGACCCACGAACTCAAAGCATTGGGCGCGCATAACCTCAACCCGGGTCGCCCGGGAGGGTTGACGGGACGCGCGCGGATTGTTGCACTGGTGGACGCTTACGAGCAGTTCCGTCAGGCCCAGGGCCTGCCCGCCACGTATCAAGTGGTGTACGCCGTACTGGAGAAACCTCTATGAGCGCCGCTTATTTCATCACCGGCACCGACACCGATGTCGGCAAGACCACCATCGCCGCCGGCCTGCTGCACGCCGCACGGCTCGCGGGCAGAAGTACCGCCGCGGGAAAACCGGTGGCCTCGGGTTGCCAGGTCACACCAAAAGGTTTGCGCAACAGCGACGCGCTGGCATTGCTGGCCGAGTGTTCGTTGCCGCTGACGTATGCCGAGGTCAACCCGGTGGCGTTCGAGCCTGCCATCGCGCCGCATCTGGCGGCGCGGGAGGCGGGCGTGGCGTTGACGGTGCAATCGCTGCTCAAACCGATGCAGCAGATTCTGGCGCGGCAGGCGGATTTCACCTTGATCGAAGGCGCGGGCGGCTGGCGGGTGCCGTTGGCCGATCAGGACAACCTCTCCGATTTGGCTATGGCGCTCCAGCTGCCGGTGATCCTGGTGGTGGGCGTGCGCCTGGGCTGTATCAGTCACGCCTTGCTCACCGCTGAAGCCATCGCACGGGACGGTTTGCCGTTGGCGGGCTGGGTGGCGAACATCATCGACCCCAAGACCTCCCGTCTGGAAGAAAACCTCGCCACCCTGGCTGAGCGGCTGCCGGCGCCCTGCCTGGGCCGCGTGCCGAAACTCAAGCAGGCCAGCGCTGAAGCGGTGGCCGAGTACCTGGAATTGGACTTGCTTGACTGATTTTGGCTATCGCTAAGGCATTATGCCATTAGTGTTTTTGACGGGCGTTTTGTCTGGATCTCTGCTTCAATTCAGGTTCACGATTCTCTAAAGGCAGGCTTACGCCATGGAAATCTCTGGAAGCAGCGCGTTTTATTCGGGGCTGAGCACGATTCAGGCCGGGCAAAACCGTGTCGACCAGGCCGCCGGCAAGATTGCCAGCGCCGCGACGACCCAGCCATCGGACGCACAAAGCGATCGTCTGCAAGCCAACGACCGGGCTCAGCCGTCCAACTCGGCGAGCAATATGGTCGAAATGGCCCAAGGCAAGTTTCAAGTGGAGCTGGGCGCCAAAGTCGCCAAGGCTTCGGATGAAATGCTCGGTACGTTGATCGACACCTACGCTTAATCTCGTTCTCTGTCTGCACCGGCCCTCGTGTGGGAGCGGGCTTGCTCGCGAAGGCGATTCTTCAGCCAACACTTCAATTGGCTGATCCACCGCCTTCGCGAGCAAGCCCGCTCCCACATTTGTTTTGAGCCATTCTGTCGGACTTCTACTCTCCTTTAATCATGTGGCAACCCGCCGCAGGCCTTGCCGTGCGCGCCGTTGATCCGCGTCATGACAAATGGCGTCTGGACGATGCTTGACAACCCCAGGTCGTAAACGTATGTTTCAAACACCTGTTTGACCGCCAGCACACATCCACGCGGTTGTTCATCCCAGATACATCAGCAGAGGTTTATCGCTATGCCTGACTACAAGGCCCCCTTGCGTGATATTCGCTTCGTTCGTGACGAACTGCTCGGTTATGAAGCGCACTATCAGAGCCTGCCAGCTTGCCAGGACGCTACCCCGGACATGGTTGACGCCATCCTTGAGGAAGGCGCCAAGTTCTGTGAGCAAGTGCTGGCACCGTTGAACCGCGTGGGTGACATCGAAGGGTGCACCTGGAGTGAGTCAGGCGTTAAGACCCCAACTGGTTTCAAAGAAGCCTACAAACAGTTCGTCGAAGGCGGCTGGCCAAGCCTGGCCCACGACGTGGAGCACGGCGGCCAAGGCCTGCCGGAATCCCTGGGCCTGGCGGTCAGCGAAATGGTCGGCGAAGCCAACTGGTCGTGGGGCATGTACCCAGGCCTGTCCCACGGTGCGATGAACACCATCTCCGAGCACGGCACCCCTGAGCAGCAAGACGCCTACCTGACCAAGCTGGTCTCGGGCGAATGGACTGGCACCATGTGCCTGACCGAGCCGCACTGCGGCACTGACCTGGGCATGCTGCGCACCAAGGCCGAGCCTCAGGCTGATGGCTCCTACAAGGTTTCCGGCACCAAGATCTTCATCTCGGCCGGTGAACACGACATGGCCGACAACATCGTCCACATCGTACTGGCCCGCCTGCCGGATGCACCGGCCGGCACCAAAGGTATCTCGCTGTTTATCGTGCCGAAGTTCCTGCCGAACGCAGACGGTTCGATCGGTGCGCGCAACGCGGTGACCTGTGGTTCCCTGGAACACAAGATGGGCATTCACGGTAACGCCACCTGCGTGATGAACTTCGACGCGGCCACCGGTTTCCTGATCGGCCCGGCGAACAAAGGCCTGAACTGCATGTTCACCTTTATGAACACCGCTCGCCTGGGTACCGCGCTGCAAGGCCTGGCCCACGCTGAAATCGGCTTCCAGGGCGGCCTGAAATACGCCCGCGATCGCCTGCAAATGCGCTCGTTGACCGGCCCGAAAGCACCGGACAAAGCCGCTGACCCGATCATCGTGCACCCTGACGTGCGCCGCATGCTGCTGACCATGAAAGCCTTCGCCGAAGGTAACCGTGCGATGGTGTACTTCACCGCCAAGCAAGTGGACATCGTCAAATACGGCACCGACGACGAAGCGAAGAAGCAGGCCGATGCCCTGCTGGCCTTCATGACCCCAATCGCCAAGGCGTTCATGACCGAAGTCGGTTTTGAGTCCGCTAACCACGGCGTGCAGATCTACGGCGGCCACGGCTTTATCGCCGAGTGGGGCATGGAGCAGAACGTTCGCGACAGCCGCATTTCGATGCTGTACGAAGGCACCACCGGCATTCAGGCACTCGACCTGCTCGGCCGTAAAGTGCTGATGACGCAAGGCGAAGCGCTCAAGGGCTTCACCAAGATCGTGCACAAGTTCTGCCAGGCCAACGAAGGCAACGAAGCGGTCAAAGAGTTCGTTGCACCACTGGCGGCACTGAACAAAGAGTGGGGCGAGTTGACCATGAAGGTCGGCATGGCCGCGATGAAAGACCGCGAAGAAGTCGGTGCCGCGTCGGTGGATTACCTGATGTACTCCGGCTACGCCTGCCTGGCTTACTTCTGGGCCGACATGGCACGCCTGGCTGCCGAGAAACTGGCTGCCGGCACCAGCGAAGAGGCGTTCTACACCGCCAAGCTGCAGACCGCGCGCTTCTACTTCCAGCGCATCCTGCCGCGTACTCGTACGCACGTTGCAACCATGCTGTCGGGTGCCAACAACCTGATGGACATGAAAGAAGAAGACTTCGGCCTGGCTTACTAAGCCTTACCGGGTTCTCTTGAAAACCGCCGCCTCCTTTGGGAGCGGCGGTTTTTTATTGGCTTATAAAAAACACAGTACAGCACTCAGGGATTGCGCTTGGCTGCCGTTAAAGTGATGGCAATGTGATACAGGTCACATCGAATGTGCTTAACTGTGCTCAGTGAAGGCACTGTGCCATCTTTTTTGAGTGGGTCGGAGCTTTACCCTTGTCGCGCGCGTCCGCTGTACGTTTCAGTCATTTTCTTCCCTCGTTGCTGCTGTTGCTGGCCGGGCTCTCGGCTGCGTATGTCAAAGATCTCAATGTCTTCTTCACCTCGCTGTTCAACGTTCTGCCGACCTTGGTGTTGCTGCTCGGCGGTTCTTACTGCGCGGTGTATCGGCGCCAGCGTGAACTGTTTTTGATGATCACGGTGTACGTCGTTTACTTCCTGCTGGACACCCAGACCGATTACTACCGTGACAACGGGCGCGTGCGCGAAGATGCGGCGGTGGTGTTTCATCTGTGTTGCCTGTTGTTGCCGCTGCTGTTCAGCATTTATGCGCTGTGGCAGGAAAAAACCCACCTGTTCCGCGACTTCGTGGCCCGCTGCGCCTTGCTGTTCGCCGTCGGCAGCGTGGCACTGGCGCTTGAGCAGAGTTTTCCGCAGGCCTTGCTGAGCTGGTTGGCGGAGATCCGCTGGCCGGCCTTGCATGGCCGATGGATGAGCTTGATCCAGCTGTCGTACCCGATGTTCCTGATTGGTTTTGTCACCCTGGCGGCGCAGTACTGGTATCAGCCGCGCCCTTTGCACGCCGCGCAATTGGTGGGGCTGTTGGGGCTGTTCTGGATGTTGCCGCAAACCTTCATCCTGCCGTTTACCCTGAACATCATGTGCAGCCAGGTCATGCTGATGATTGCCGCCGGCGTGGCGCATGAGGCGTATCAAATGGCCTTCCGCGACGAGCTGACCGGCTTGCCCGGCCGCCGTGCCCTCAACGAGCGCATGCAGCGGCTGGGGCGCAACTATGTGCTGGCGATGAGTGACGTCGACCACTTCAAGCGCTTTAACGACACCCACGGCCATGACGTCGGCGACCAGGTATTGCGCCTGGTGGCCAGCAAGCTGTCCAAGGTCAATGGTGGCGGGCGGGCTTACCGTTATGGCGGTGAGGAGTTTGCCGTGGTGTTCGCCGGCAAGACCTTGGACGAATGCATGCCTCACCTGGAAGAGATTCGCGAGATCATCGCCAACTACGACATCAAGCTGCGCAACCCGGACCGCCCACACGACGATCAGCAGGGCCGCCAACGCCGCGCGGGCAGCGGCGCGTCGAGTGTGTCGGTGACCGTCAGCATCGGCGTGGCCGAGCGTCAGGCCGAGCAACGCACGCCGGAAGAAGTGCTTAAATCCGCCGACCAGGCGCTGTACGCCGCCAAAGGCGCGGGGCGTAACTGTGTGGTTGCGGCCGGGCAAACCCGGCGTGGCGCGGTGCGCATGGAGACTGCTGCCGGTTGAGTGATGGCGGTGTATTCAGCGGTTCTACAGTGATTGTTTGCGGCGGTGGCCGGCAGTAGGTTGAAACCATCTGCTGCCGGAGACATCGCCATGCCTGAGTACAAAGCTCCCCTGCGCGACATGCGCTTTCTGATCGACCACGTGTTTGATTTCCACGGCCACTACGCCGCCCTGGGCGCAACGGACGCCAGCCCGGACATGGTCAGCGCGATCCTCGAAGAAGGCGCCAAATTCTGCGAAAACGTGCTGTCGCCGCTTAATCGCAGCGGCGATGAAGAAGGCTGCAATTTCGACAACGGCGTCGTCACCACGCCCAAGGGCTTCAAGGAAGCCTTCGCCCAGTACGTGGAAGGCGGCTGGCACGGCGTGGCGGCGGACCCGGCCTTCGGTGGCCAGGGCCTGCCGCATTCTTTGGGACTGGTGCTGAGCGAAATGATTGGCTCCAGCAACACATCCTGGGGCATGTACCCTGGGCTGACCCACGGCGCCATGTCGGCGATCCACGCTCATGGCACCGATGAGCAGAAAGCCACTTACCTGACCAAACTCACCGCTGGCGAGTGGACCGGCACCATGTGCCTGACCGAAGCCCATTGCGGTACCGACCTGGGGCTGATCAAAACCCGCGCCGTGCCCCAGGCGGACGGCAGCTATGCGCTCACTGGCAGCAAGATCTTCATCTCCGCCGGCGAGCACGACCTGAGTGCCAATATCATCCACCTGGTGCTGGCCAAGTTGCCGGATGCACCGGCGGGCACCAAAGGTATCTCATTGTTTATCGTGCCCAAGTTCCATGCCGATTCGGGTGAGCGCAACGCGGTGCACTGCGGCTCCATCGAGCACAAGATGGGCATCAAGGCGTCGGCCACGTGCGTGCTGAATTTCGACGGTGCCAAGGGCTTCCTGATTGGCGAGGCTAACAAGGGCCTCAACTGCATGTTCACCATGATGAACCACGCGCGTCTGGGCACCGGCATGCAGGGCCTGTGCAACGGCGAAGCGAGTTTCCAGGGCGCGATCAAATACGCCAACGACCGCCTGCAGATGCGCTCGCTGACCGGCGCCAAGGCCCCGGAAAAGGCCGCCGACCCGATCATCGTGCACGCCGATGTGCGGCGCATGTTGCTGACCATGAAAGCCTTCAACGAGGGCAACCGCGCGCTGACCTACTTCACCGCGCAATTGCTCGACACCGCGCACCTGGGCAGCGACGCCGGCCAACGCCAGGAAGCCGAAGACCTGTTGGCGTTCCTTACGCCCATCTGCAAAGCCTTCATGACCGATACGGGGCTTGAGGTGACCAACCACGGCATGCAGGTGTTCGGCGGCCACGGCTATATTCGCGAATGGGGCATGGAGCAATTGGCGCGCGATGCCCGTATTGCGCCGATCTATGAAGGCACCAACGGCATCCAGGCGCTCGACCTGCTGGGCCGCAAGGTGCTCGGTAGCCAAGGCAAGCTCTTGCGCGGTTTCACCAAGATTGTGCATAAGTTTTGCGCGGCGAATACCGAGCATCCGCAACTCAAGGCCCATGTGGCGCAGCTCAATCAACTGAATCAGCAATGGGGCGAGTTGACGATGCAAGTCGGCATGGCCGCCATGAAAAACCCCGATGAAGTTGGTGCAGCGGCGGTGGATTACTTGATGTACAGCGGTTACATCATCCTCGCCTACCTGTGGTTGCGCATGGCGATTTCGGCTCAGGCACACGACGACGCCGAGTTTGCCCAGGCTAAGTTGGCGACCTGCGACTTCTACTTCAAGCGTTTGCTGCCGCGTACAGCGACGCACCGGGCGGCCGTGGAGGCGGGCAGCGAGTGCTTGATGAGCCTGCCTGCTCAGTTGTTTGCACTGTAGGCGGCTGATGCTTCTGCGGGTAACTGTGTGCGGGCTTGTGTGGGAGCTGGCTTGCCTGCGATGCAGTCACCTCGGTATGTCAGTGAAACCGCGGTGATGCCATCGCAGGCAAGCCAGCTCCTACATTGGATCTGTGTGTGACTTATAAATACTTAATAGTCACGAAAGGACCCTATGTGTCTGAAAAGTTGTTCGGGTACACTCGGAGCTTGTAAAACCGATCCTATCGAATCACTTTTTACGTTCTCACGAGGTTTGCCATGGCTGATTACAAAGCGCCGCTGCGTGATATGCGCTTCGTCCTCAACGAAGTTTTTGAGGTCGCCAAGACTTGGGCCCAATTGCCGGCATTGGCAGACACCGTGGATGCCGAAACTGTCGAGGCGATCCTTGAGGAAGCCGGCAAAGTCACGGCCAAATCCATCGCCCCGCTCAGCCGTAACGGCGATGAGCAAGGCTGCCGTTGGGCGGACACCGTGGTCAGCACGCCGGATGGTTTTCCACAGGCCTATAAAACCTACGCCGAAGGCGGCTGGGTGGGCGTAGGCGGCGATCCGATCTTCGGCGGCATGGGCATGCCCAAGGCCGTTTCGGCCCAGGTCGAAGAGATGATCAACTCGTCGAGCCTGGCATTCGGCCTGTACCCGATGCTGACATCCGGCGCCTGCGTGTCGATCAACACCCACGCCAGCGAAGCACTCAAAGCCACCTATTTGCCGAAGATGTACTCCGGCGAGTGGGCCGGCTCCATGTGCCTGACTGAAGCGCATGCCGGGACCGACCTGGGGATTATCCGCACCAAGGCCGAGCCTCAGGCGGACGGTTCCTACACGATCAGCGGCACCAAGATTTTTATCACCGGCGGCGAACACGACCTCACCGAAAACATTATCCACCTGGTGCTGGCCAAGCTGCCTGACGCGCCCGCCGGACCAAAAGGCATCTCGTTGTTCCTGGTGCCGAAGTTCATGGTCAATGCCGACGGCAGCCTGGGCGCGCGTAACCCGGTGAGCTGTGGCTCCATCGAGCACAAGATGGGCATCCAGGCGTCCGCGACCTGCGTGATGAACTTCGACGCAGCCGTGGGTTACCTGGTGGGCGAGCCGAACCGTGGGTTGGCGGCGATGTTCACCATGATGAACTACGAGCGCCTGGGGGTTGGTATCCAGGGCTTGGCGTCGGGTGAGCGCTCGTATCAGAACGCGATTGAATATGCGCGTGATCGTCTGCAAAGCCGTTCGCCGACCGGTGCGCAGGCCAAGGACAAAGTCGCCGACCCGATCATCGTGCACCCTGATGTGCGCCGCATGTTGCTGACCATGAAGGCCTCGAACGAAGGTGGCCGCGCGTTCTCCACCTACGTGGCCACGCAGTTGGATATCGCCAAGTTCAGCGAAGACGCCGCCGCCCGCGAACGTGCCGACAATCTGGTGGCGTTGCTGACACCGGTCGCCAAAGCATTTCTCAGCGACCTGGGCCTGGAAACCACCGTGCTCGGCCAGCAAGTGTTCGGTGGCCATGGCTACATTCGCGAGTGGGGCCAGGAGCAGCTTGTTCGGGATGTGCGCATCACGCAGATCTACGAAGGCACCAATGGCATTCAGGCGCTGGACTTGATGGGGCGCAAGATAGTCGGCAGCGGCGGTGCGTTCTACACCTTGTTTGCCGACGAGATCCGCCAGTTCATCGCCACGGCGGGTGCCGAACTGGGTGAGTTCACCCGTCCGCTGAGTGCGGCGGTGGATAATCTGGATGAGTTGACCGCCTGGGTGCTGGACCGCGCCAAGACCAACCCGAATGAAATCGGCGCGGCCTCGGTGGAGTACCTGCACGCCTTTGGCTACATGGCCTATGCCTATATGTGGGCGCGCATGGCCAAGGCGGCGTTGGGCAAAGAAGCTGAGGAAGACTTCTATGCCAGCAAACTGGGCACCGCGCGCTTCTACTTTGCTCGCCTGCTGCCGCGTATTCATTCGCTGAGTGCGTCGGTAAAAGCCGGTAGCGAATCGCTGTTTTTGCTGGATGAAGCACAGTTTTAAAGGCTTGGAGGGCGTGTAAGCATTCTCTTACATCACGTGCTGCTATTCGTCCTCTATCGCCAAATTGGATCCACGGATAATCTACTTCACATGGACGTCGCGCAGGAAGCGCAAAGCAACAACACGGACACGTAGGATTCTGCCAGGACGGCGGAGTGAAATGGATGTCAGGGAAACAGTCTGCAAAGCCCCGCTTCGGCGGGGTTTTCTTTTGCCTGCGAAAAAGTCAGACAGGCGCCTACGGGGCATTCATCACGTCTTCCAGCAAGGTGCGCAGCAGCGCCACCGTAGCTTGCTGGCGTTGTACGTCGCGGCACACCAAACCCACTTTCAGCGCCACCCTCGGTTCACTCAAGGGTTTCCACAGTAGCGCCTTGCTGTTGTGCTCGTCCTGGGAGCGCCCCGGCAATACGGTGGCCAGCTTGGTGTGGGGCAGGCTGTCGAGAATACCCACCATCGTGTTGAGCTCCGCCTGCACTTGCGGCCTGCGGCCCAGGTTGGACAACTGGCCTTGCCAGATCTGCCGCACTTGAAACTCCTCGCCCAATAGCAACATCGGCAACTCGGCCGCCTGTTTCAGCGAGACTTTCTTGAATTCGCGCAGGGGATGGTCCTCGGGGATGACCACCTTCAATTCATCTTCATACAACAGCACGCCGTGCAGCCCCGGCTGGCGCGGCGGCAGGTAGCTGATGCCGATGTCCAGCGAGCCGTTCAGCAGCCGGCGTTCAATCTCCATGCCCGTCAATTCGTAGATCTGCACCACCAAATGCGGCTGAGCTTTGCGCACGCGCTCAAGCATTTGCGGGACCAGGCTGGTGTGCACGGTTTGCAGCACGCCGATGGCCAAGGTGCGCATCGCCTGACCCTTGAAGTTGCGCAAGGCTTCAACCGCCTGCTGCATGCCGTCGATCAGCGGCAACGCGTGGTTGTACAAGGTATGCGCAGCGAGCGTCGGCAACAGGCGCTTGCTGCTGCGCTCGAACAGGCTCACATCCAGGTTCTGCTCCAATTGGCGAATCTGTTGCGAGAGGGCCGGTTGAGAGATCGATAAACGCTCCGCCGCCCGGCCCACGTGGCCTTCCTCATACACCGCGACGAAATAACGCAGTTGCTTGAAATCCATAAGAGTTACTTATCGAAAAAGCTGGAAAATCGAAATGGCCGATGGCCGCTTGGAGGCCTAGTCTAGCGCCTATTCGCAGGGCTTACAGGGCCGGATCGGGCAATGAACAGCGTATTTGTTGATAGCGTTTACATAGGCAAGGCAAAACACCTCAAGGCTCGGTTTGCATGGGGCATCGACCAAGGTCCGGTTGCCATCGGGGGTAAGCTGTGAATCTGTTTCGCCGCCCTGCGCCGAGCCTGGACGATTTGATTCTCGACGCGCCACGTGACCTCTCCAGTGACAGGTTGATGCACACCGCGGCAAGGCCTGCGCAGGTGTTTGTGCGTGGCCAGGGCTCCTGGCTCTGGGACAGCGACGAGCGCGCCTACCTGGATTTCAATCAGGGC
Organism: Pseudomonas sp. R76; assembly: GCF_009834565.1. Lineage (GTDB taxonomy): Bacteria > Pseudomonadota > Gammaproteobacteria > Pseudomonadales > Pseudomonadaceae > Aquipseudomonas. The sequence goes on along the minus strand of NZ_CP019428.1, from coordinate 6,173,608 downwards.
AGCGCCGCCAACAGCCTTGGCCATAGCCCGCAAATATTGATCAAGGCCCTGGCCGATCAGACTCAAGCGCTGATCAACCCGGGCAATGGCCTGCACAACCGCGCCCAGCTGAACCTTGTCGATCGGCTGTGCCAGCACACCGGCAGTGATCAGGGTTACCTGCTCAATAGCGGCGCCGAAGCCTGCGAAGCCGCGATCAAGCTGGCGCGCAAATGGGGCCAACTGCATCGCGGCGGGGCTTATCGCATCATCAGCGCCAGCAACGCTTGCCACGGCCGCAGTTTCGCAGCCATGGCGGCCTCGGCCAATGGCGGCGCAAACCGCTTTGAGCCGCAATTGCCGGGTTTCAGCCATGTGCCCTTCAACGACCTGCCAGCCCTGCACGCGGCGGTGGATGCGCAGACGGTCGCCATCATGCTGGAGCCGATCCAGAGTGAAGCTGGCGTAATTCCCGCCACTGAACATTATCTGAAAGGCGTTGAACGCCTTTGCCGCGAGCTGGGAATCCTGCTGATCCTCGATGAAGTGCAAACCGGCATCGGCCGCTGCGGCAGCCTGCTCGCCGAACAACAGTATGGCGTGCGCGCCGACATCATCACCCTCGGCAAAGGCCTGGGCGGCGGCGTGCCATTGGCGGCGTTACTGGCGCGCGGCACAGCGTGCTGCCTGGAGGTGGGCGAATTGGACGGCACCCATCATGGCAATGCATTGATGGCCTCGGCTGGCGGGGCGGTGCTCGAAACGCTGCTGGAACACGGCTTTCTTGAACACGTCCGTGAGTCAGGCCTTTACCTGGGCGAAGGCCTCGCCCGTTTGGCCTATCGCTACGACCACGGCCAACTGCGTGGACATGGCCTGATGTGGGGCCTGACGTTGTCGGATGATTCTGCGGATCCCGTCGTAAAAGCAGCCCTGCATGAAGGCCTGATCCTCAACGCCCCGCAACCCAACTGCCTGCGCTTCACACCGGCCCTGACGGTGAGCAAAAGTAACATCGACGAAATGCTGCTGCGCCTGGCCCGCGCCTTCTCCCGCGTGCGCACCGCACAACTGCAATGCCGCAAGGGCATCGCCGTTTAAACCCTAGATTCCAGAACCGTCTCGCGGCATACGCGGCGCCTCCAGCCTGATTCTTTTGGCTGGGGGCGTTTTTTTGTCGGTGAAATTTTTGGATTGAAAGCGTTGATTGAGCCTTATTGAGAACAGTGGTTTTTTACAGGCATCGGCAAGGACTGCCGCTGGGGCATGAAAATTTCAAGCGTGCCTCGTTTCTAATCTGTACCACTGAGTGGTATGTTTGCGGGAAGGGATATCCATGAGGCTTAGGTTGTTCAAGACGCGGCATTTTGCTGATTCGGCCAGCAAGGCCTGGGTCTGTGGTTAGGAGTTGCATAGATCCAGCAGATGTTGGAACTCGGGGAATTTGTGGAGATACACCATGACCAAAACATATAAAAGTGAGGCGCTTGAGTCTATTCACCAGTCAGCCGAAGCGCTTTATAAGATAGGCGCCATCAGCAAAACGACTCTTCGTGAGTTCGATGAGGCATGCCTTGCTCCCGCGCCGGCGCAAATCCCGGCCGAACAAATCAAGCAACTACGCGAAAACAGCCACGTAAGCCAACCTGTATTCGCCCGTTACCTGAACACCAGCGCCTCCACGGTGAAGAAATGGGAGTCCGGCGAGAAGCAACCCAGCGGCATGGCACTCAAGTTACTGAGCATCGTGCAGAAGCATGGGTTGGAGATTCTGGCCTGAAGATGGCCCCGTGCCAGATCCCACTGAACCCTCACGAACGGCCAAGGTCGATTAGCTACACGGCTCACACGAGCCGATTTTCTGGAGCTGACCCATGGACATCATTCGTATCATCATCGCCATTCTGCTGCCGCCACTCGGTGTGTTCCTGCAAGTGGGCTTCGCCGGTGCGTTCTGGCTGAACATCCTGCTGACCTTGTGCGGTTACTTCCCCGGCATCATTCACGCCGTGTACATCATCGCCAAACGCTAAAACCCTCAGCCTTTTGCAATGAGCCGTGAGTTGCGCTCGTTGCGAAAGGCCAACTGCTCAATGGTCTGAGTGGCATGTTCGGCTTCTTCCCGCGCTTGCAGGATGATGCCGTGCTGCTCGGACTTGCTGCACACCGGGTCGGCGTTGCTTGCGTCCCCCGTGAGCATGAATGCCTGGCAGCGGCAGCCGCCGAAGTCCTTCTCCTTCTCGTCGCATGAACGGCACGGCTCGGGCATCCAGTCGTAGCCGCGAAAGCGGTTGAAGCCAAACGAGTCGTACCAGATGTGCTGCATGCTGTGGTCGCGCACATTGGGAAATTGCACCGGCATCTGTCGGGCGCCGTGGCAAGGCAGGGCGGTGCCGTCCGGCGTAACCGTCAGGAAGATGCTGCCCCAGCCGTTCATGCAGGCTTTCGGGCGTTCCTCGTAGTAATCCGGTGTGACGAAAATCAGCTTGCACGGGTGGCCTTCGGCTTCGAGCTTGGCACGGTATTCGTTGGTGATGCGTTCGGCGCGTACCAGCTGTTCTTTAGTCGGCAACAACCCCACACGATTGAGCTGCGCCCAGCCGTAGAACTGGCACGTGGCGAGTTCGACAAAGTCCGCCTCCAAAGCGATACACAGCTCAATGATGCGGTCGATCTTGTCGATGTTGTGCCGATGGGTTACGAAATTCAACACCATCGGGTAGCCATGCGCCTTTACTGCACGGGCCATTTCCAACTTTTGCGCGAAGGCCTTTTTTGAGCCGGCCAGCAGGTTGTTCACCTGTTCGTCGCTGGCCTGGAAACTGATCTGGATATGGTCCAGCCCGGCCTTCTTGAAGTCACTGATTTTCTGCTCGGTGAGGCCGATGCCGGAGGTGATCAGGTTGGTGTAGAAGCCCAGCTTGCGGGCTTCGGCAATCAGTTCGGCAAGGTCCTGGCGCACCAGCGGTTCACCGCCGGAAAAGCCCAATTGCGCGGCACCCATTTCCCGCGCTTCACGAAACACCTTGATCCACTGTTCGGTGCTCAGCTCCTTGCCCTGTTCGGCAAAATCCAGCGGGTTGGAGCAATACGGGCACTGCAACGGGCAGCGATACGTCAGCTCCGCGAGCAGCCACAGCGGCAGGCCGACCGGTGGCTTCTCAGGCAAGTTCGATCCAGTGCTGAGCACGGGCGACCTCCATGAAATCCTCGATGTCTTTACCCAGTTCAGGCACGCCAGGGAATTGCTGACTCAGCTCGGCGATGATGGCGGCCACATTGCGCTCGCCATCGATCAGGCCGCCGATCAACGCGGCGCTGTCGTTGAGCTTGATCATGCCTTCGGGGTAGAGCAACACGTGGCCTTTTTGCGCCGGCTCGTATTGGTAGCGGTAGCCCTGGCGCCAGGTTGGTGTTCTGCTGCGATCAAAGCTCATAGGGTGATCCCTTTATGCCACACCCGCTGCTCGGTCACGCTGTGATAGGGCGGGCGTTTCAGTTCGTAGGCCATGCTCATGGCATCCAGCATGCTCCACAGGATGTCCAGTTTGAACTGGAGAATTTCCAGCATGCGCTCCTGGCCCTCGCGGGTGGTGTAATGCTGCAGCGTGATCGCCAAGCCGTGTTCCACATCGCGACGGGCCTGGCCCAGGCGGGTACGGAAATACTCGTAACCGGCCGGGTCGATCCATGGGTAGTGCTGCGGCCAGCTGTCGAGGCGCGACTGGTGGATCTGCGGGGCGAACAGCTCGGTCAGCGAGCTGCTGGCGGCTTCCTGCCAGCTGGCACGGCGCGCAAAGTTGACGTAGGCATCCACCGCAAACCGCACGCCGGGCAGCACCAGTTCCTGCGAGCGCAGTTGGTCAGGGTCGAGGCCGACTGCCTGGCCCAAGCGCAACCAGGCTTCGATGCCACCGTCTTCGCCAGGGGAGCCATCGTGGTCGAGCAGGCGCTGTATCCACTCGCGGCGGATCTCGCGGTCCGGGCAGTTGGCCAGGATCGCGGCGTCTTTCAGCGGGATGTTCACCTGATAGTAGAAACGGTTGGCGACCCAGCCCTGGATCTGCTCGCGCGTGGCGCGGCCTTCATACATCGCCACGTGGTACGGGTGATGGATATGGTAGAAGGCGCCCTTGGCCCGCAGGGCTGCTTCGAATTCGGCAGTGGTCAACGGTGTATCAGTCATCTCGATTGCTCCTACAATTCAAGGCTCATGCCGTCGTAAGCCACTTCGACATTGCGCCGCACCAGTTCCGCTCGCTCGGGGGAATCTTCATCGAGGATCGGATTGGTGTTGTTGATGTGGATAAGCACCTTGCGTTGCTCGGGCAACTGCTCCAGCACTTCCAGCATGCCGCCGGGGCCGTTCTGCGCCAAGTGGCCCATCTCGCGCCCGGTGCGGGTGCCGACGCCACGGCGCTGCATTTCATCGTCGTCCCACATCGTGCCGTCCACCAGCAGGCAATCGCTGCCGGCCATGATCTCCAGCAACGGCGCGTCAACTTTGCCCAGGCCCGGGGCGTAGAACAGTTTGCCGCCAGTGCGCAGGTCTTCGACGATCAGGCCGATGTTGTCGCCGGGGTGCGGGTCGAAGCGGTGCGGCGAGTAGGGCGGTGCGGCGCTGCGCAGTGGCAGCGGAGTGAAACGCAGGTTGGGGCAGGCCGGGATGGTGAAGCTGCGGTCCAGCTCGATGCGGTTCCAGGCCAGGCCGCCGTTCCAGTGTGTGAGCATGGTAAACAACGGAAAGCCGGTGCTCAGGTCTTCATGGACCATGTCGGTGCACCACACCTGGTGCGGGCAGCCTTCGCGCAGGCTCAACAGGCCGGTGGTGTGGTCGATCTGGCTGTCCATCAGGATGATCGCGCTGATGCCGGTATCACGTAGCGCGCGGCCGGGTTGCATCGGGGCGAAGCTTTGCAGTTGCGCGCGGATATCCGGCGACGCGTTGCACAGTACCCAATTCACGCCATCGTCGGAGATTGCGATAGACGACTGAGTGCGCGCCTGCGCCCGCAGGCTGCCGTCGCGAAAGCCTGCGCAGTTCACGCAGTTGCAGTTCCACTGCGGGAAACCACCGCCGGCGGCGGAACCTAGAATCTGGACAAACATGATCGCTCCATCAGCAAAGCTCAAAACAAAAACGCCCCGGGCGAACCGAGGCGTTGTATTACTCAGCCAATCAACGGCTGGCGAAGTACATGGTGACTTCGAAACCAATACGCAGATCAGTGTAAGCAGGTTTGGACCAGGTCATATTCATACTCCTACGAGGGATGGGACGTTCACTACTCAGCAATACATATAGTCCACCTCCAACCGGAGATGTTCAGAGGTGTGCGTATGAATGTTACGCAATTCTTTTCAAGTTAGCGCTGTCTTGATGGCAAAAGCCTTTTGCAGGGCCAGCAATGATCAGGCTCCTGTCTGCCAGGAATCACTCACTCGGGTGCCGTTGGCCACACAGCGCCAGCCGCCTGCAGCGTCGTTGAGTTGTTGGGTGGCGTGCTGCAAATCCGCGTGCGTGAGGGTTTGGATCAGCTGTTGAAGCTGTTGCAGATAACCCGACGAATGGCCAGCCAGCTGTGCGTGCCAGAGCAGGTCGGCGGCTTGGGCGATGGGCAATGCCTGGGCGGTGAATTGCTGCGCCAGGGCCTGGTTGCCCAAGTCGGCATAATTGTCGATCAGCGCCGGCAGTTGGGTCAGGAAGGTTCGCAGGTGTTCGACGATCCCCGCCAGGGAGATACTTGGCGATTGCACGCCGAACAGCAGGCCGGTTTGCCCATTAATCTGTCGGATGCCGCTGAATACTGCGTAGCCGACTTGCAGTTCGACGCGCAGGCGTTGGTAGAACGGGCGCTGGATCAGATGGCCGAGCAGTCGCCACGCGGCTTCATCGGCCAGGGATTGGGTTGGCGTCGGGCAAAACAGCAGCAATGCGGCTTCGCTGGAGTCGGTCTTCACCTCGTGCCACAGCCGCCGGCCGTCGAGGCTTTGGGGCGTGTGTTCGAGGCTTGCCGGCTGGCCAGGCAGTCGCGCCGCAGCGGTCTTGATCGCCGTTTCACACGCCGCGGGCAAGGATGTGCCCAGCCCCTGCCAGCGTGCAGTGTTCCATGACGCTGATGTCTTGCTCGTCCCGGAACCCGTACCAACACAGTAAGCCGCTAACTCCTTGAGCAGTTCCCGGATGGCAATCATCGGCGTTTGGGCGGTGGGTGACGGCGCCTCATCGGTCCGGCTCAGGTTGAGCGCCAGCGCTTCGACTACGGCCGGCATCGGTTCGTGAAGCCCGACCATTTTCACCAACCAATCATTGCCGAAGGTTTCGAAAGATAAATCCACTCCCGCCTGACGCGCATTTTCGCGCAACGGCTGCAGCGCACTTTCCAGCCCGGCTGGGGCGGCGGATTCAAATCGCCATTGCAGGTACAGCGCGCCTTCATCAGTGTCATCCGCCAAGGCCTGGCTGAATGTGAGCGCCGACACGTCTCGCCGCCCGCGCGAGCGATCCTGGGCAAAGGTGCGCAAACCACGATGGGCGCTGGTCTGGCCGCGAATCAGGCCCGCACGTTCTTCCTTGGCTGGCGGGCGCAGGAATGGATTGCCGGGCGGCAATTGCCAGGCGTGCTCGGCGGGCGGCAGGTGCAGTGAGTCGAGCATGGCTTTGAGGGCTGCAACATCCTGTTCCGACAAGTCTTCGCTGGCGTTTCGAGCCAGTGCCAGGGCGCCCTGGATCTGTTGCTGGCGAGCGCTCAGCAAGGCGAACTCTTCGCGCAACGGCGTCCAATTGCTCTGTGCGAAAAAACTCAGCCAGTCGTGCAACAACGCTTCGATCTGAGTAGCCGCGTCGCCTTGAGTACCGAGCGTGATATCGACATCCAGCAGCGCTTGCCCGGCAAAGTGATACAGCACGGATGCCTGCAGTTCGGTCGCCAGCTTTTGTGCTTTCAGCGTCGCCAGCAAGCCGCCGGGTGCGCAGGCGTTGAGCCAGGTGCAGAGAAAATCCAGTGCTTGGCGCGGCACGTCGCAGGCAATGACCTGGTGCAGGTGGTTGTTCGCGGTGTGTTGATAGCCCTGCGCTGCGCCTTGCATCAGCGCGGGCGGTTCGGCCTGTGGGTGGAAAGGCCCCGAGGCCAATGCCTCGCTGAATCGCTGCGCCAATGCTTCCAACTCTTCCAATGCTTGCGGCCCGGCAAGGCTCAAGGTCATCTGCCCGCTTCTGTAAAAATGCGCGTGGAATTCCCGCAGAGCTTGCTGAAATGCCTCACGCTCCACCGGCAAACTGTCCCGATTACCTGCATGAAAACCGCGCAATGGATGATCGGCTGCCAAGCTCTCCAGCAGCGCGACCTCCTGCTGTGCCTTGGCATCCTGGGACCAGGCGACAAACTCGGCGTGCAGCACTTCGCGCTCCCGCAGCTGGTCCTCAACCGCCAGGCGCGGATGGGTCAACATGTCCGCCAGCCGTTCCAGTCCATCCGCAAAGTCCTGCACGGGCAGTTCGAAAAAGTAGTCCGTGGTGCGCTCGCGGGTACTCGCATTGACCTGTCCGCCATGCCGCTGCACGTGGGCCATCAGCCCTTCATCGGAGGGAAAACGCTGCGTCCCGAGAAACAACAAATGCTCAAGAAAATGCGCCAGCCCCGGCCAGGCCAATGGCACGTCATGGCTGCCGGCGGCCACCCGTAAAACGGCAGCGCAACGCTTTAAACGTGGCGCATGGCGCAGGGACACCCGCAGGCCATTCGCGAGGGTCAGGTGAAGGTGATGAGGCTGGGCCGGCGCAGGCATGGGCACTTCCGAAACGTAGGAGGTGGCCATGTTAACAAACCGGCCGGGTCAGGGCTTGTGCAGCGCGGCGTACAGCTCGGGGCGACGGTCTTGCAGGTAGTGATTGGCGGTGCGGGCGTCGATGATGGATTGGCGATCCAGCTCCCCGACAATCAACGCCTCATCCAGCCCGGCCTGGGCGACGCGCTGGCCATTCGGCGCGGCAATACTGCTCTGGCCGCAATACTGGATTTCGCCTTCCTGCCCGCAATAGTTGGCGTAGGCCACATAACACTGGTTTTCATAGGCCCGTGCCCGCACGGTGACGTCGGCGACGAAGTCGAACGGCACCATATTGGCGGTGGGCACCAAAATCAGTTCAGCACCGGCCAGGGCCAGGCGCCGGGTGTTTTCCGGGAACTCCAGGTCGTAGCAGATCAGGAAACCAAGCTTCCAACCGTTCAGTTCCACCAACGGGAAATCATCTTCCCCGGCACTGAACATCGAGTGGTCCAGGTCGCCAAACAGGTGAGTCTTGCGGTAGTTGCACAGGCGCTGGCCATGGGCGTCGATCAACTGCACGGCGTTGTAGATCTGCCCGTCCTCGGCCCGCTCCGGGTAGCCATACGCAATCGCCAGCCCCGCGCTCCTGGCAAGTTCGGCAATCGCCTGAGCCGACGCGCCATCCTGTGCCTCGGCCAGCGCGCCAACCGCTTCGGCGCCGATGTTGTAGCCGCTGAGAAACATCTCCGGCAACACCAGCACATCCGCGCCCGACGCCTCATGGGCGAGCTGGTGCAGGCGCGTGAGGTTGCCGGCCACATCCAGCGGCAGCGGTGGGCATTGGTACAGGGCGACGCGCATGTTCAACTCCTTAATCGGCCAGGGCGATTGGGCCGATTTCGTCGAATACATCACCCGGCCCCGGGTTCTCCGGATGGGTGCTGCCGCCGAAGTGGGTCATGATGCCCCACACCGCGTTCAGCGAAGTTTGTACCGCGCCTTCGACCCAGGCGGGCGTCCAGGAAACGTCGTCACCGGCGATAAAAATCCCACGCTGTTCGGCGGGCATGTCCTTCTGCATAAAGTGCGCATACATCCGCTGGTTGTAGCGATAGTGACCGGGCAAAGCACCTTTGAAAGCCCCGAGGAAATGCGGGTCGGCTTCCCAGGACACGGTGATCGGGTCGCCGATGATGCGCGCCTTGATGTCGACTTTCGGGTAGATCTTTTTCAGTGCGTCCAGCGCCAGTTTCACGCGCTTGTCGATGGGCTGCGGGAGCATTTTCAGCGCGTCGCTCATCCACGAATATGACAGGCAAATCACGCCCGGCTTGTCGTCGCCGTTGTCGAACAGGTAGGTGCCACGGGTCAGGCGATCGGTGAGGGTCATGCTCATCAGGTCGCGGCCGGTTTCCGGGTCTTTGTCTTTCCAGAACGGGCGGTCGACCATCACAAAGGTTTTCGACGACTGCATGTAACGGGTGCGGTCCAGGGCCATCCACATCTTTTGCGAGAACAGGGTTTCGTCGCATTCGATTTGGGTGGTCAGCAGCCAGCTTTGGCAGGTGGTCAGCACGGCGGCGTACTCGCGGGTGTCGCCGTAGTTGTCGGTCACGGCAAAGCGCCCACCGTCGGCGTGCGCGATGCGCTTCACACCGGCCCGTGGCGCGCCGCGATGCAACGAGCTGAGGCTGGTGCCTGCCGGCCAATGGGCGCAACGTTCCGGCACATGGCGCCAGATGCCCATGGGCACTTGTGCCACGCCGCCGACAACCAGGTGCTGGTGGTCGTCGCAGTTGGTCATCACCACGCGGAAGATTTCCAGCATCGAGTTGGGGAAGTCCGAGTCCCAGCCGCCGGTGCCGAAACCCACTTGGCCGAAGACTTCGCGGTGCGCGAACGACAGTTTGGCGAAGGCCTTGGAGGTGGCGACGAAGTCATAGAAGGTGCGGTCGTCCCACAACGGCACCAGCTTGTTCCACAGCGCTTTGAGGCGCGGCACGTCGCGATCGCGGATGGCCTGCTGGATATCACCGAACTGCGAGCCGGCTTCCAGCGCATCCGCCCAGGCGTCGGCGACTTCCTGAAACAGCACCGGCAAGTCCGAGAGTTTTTGTGCGTAGTGGGTCTGGCCTTCGAGGTCGACCACCGTGCTGCCAGAGGCTGGCGTCAGCGGGTTGGGGAAGGGTTTGGTCTCCAGGCCCAGCTTGTCCACATAGTGGTAGAACGCGGTGGACGACACCGGAAAACGCATGCCGCCCAGCTCGGCGATGATGCCCTCGGCGCCTTCAAACGCCTGGGAACGCAAGCGGCCGCCCATCTTCGACGCTTCGTACACCACCGGCTTGAGGCCCAGCTTCATCAACTCGTAAGCGGCCACCAGGCCCGCGATCCCGGCACCCACAATCGCCACTTCGGCGCCATGGTTGGCGGCCGGAATGCTGCCCAGGCCAGCCGGATGCTCGATCCAGTCATCAAAGGCAAACGGAAAATCCGGGCCAAAGATGGTGATGGGTTTTTTACCGTCGGCGGGGTGGCGATTGGTCTTGCTGATGGTGCTGGACGGAATGCTCATGGCTGACCTTACTGACGACTCGGCGGGTTGTGGCCCGTTGAGTATAGGAAAAGATGGCAGCCAGTTTAGGGAGCGTAGCGTTCGTTATTAAGACGCAATGTGTCGTCGGATTGAACTGTTTTTAGTCAAAGTGACGAAATAGGCGGTCAGATTGGTTGGCCGCGGTCCAATTTGTTACTGAGGATGATCGACGTGGTGGTTTTCTCCACGCCGTCGACACTGCCGATCTGGTCCAGCAACTGATCCAGCTGCTCCGGCGAATCGGTGCGCAGCCACGCCACGTAATCAAACTCGCCACTCACCGCACACAACTGCTGCACCTGCGCCATGGCACTCAGCCTGCGCAATACTTCCTTGCCCGAGCGTGCTTGCACGGTAATCCCCACATAAGCCTGCAAACCCCCATCGACCACACGCTGGCCGAGGCGCACGCCGTAGCCGGTAATCACCTGGGTTTTCTCCAGGCGCGCCAGGCGCGACGTCACCGTGGTGCGCGCGATACCCAGTTGCCGGGCAAGCATGGCCACGCTTTCGCGAGCGTTGATCTGCAAGGCGGCGATCAGTTGGCGATCGATTTCATCGAGGACGGGCAAGGGCAGGGCTCCAGTGCGGGCGGCAATGGGGCGGTATGTTACAGGCTTGTGCCCGCGCTGGATGGGCGTGACTAGGGCAACTTGCACACTTTTGCGGCGGCGGGATCGTTCGGGATAAACGAGTCAGGCGCAAGGGTGATGGCGAGAGCGCCTGCGGTGCGCAGGCTGAGGGTAAAAAAGGCGTGGGGTGAACGGTTGGATTGAGGCATGGAGCCGGGTTTCCTCGTGCTGGTGCGGGTGGCCGAGCAGGGTCTGTGCCGCAGCGGTTGAGTACCATTAACAAATATTTCATTGCTTATAACGTCGCGACTTTTCGCGCGGAGGCCACCCTTAAAATCGAGGCACAAAAACTGACAGATGTTCGCTGGCAGAAAAGCTCTTTGCGTCGTCATCATCGCGGCATACGAGCCCGGCCAGAGGATTAGCGGGCTTTATTCATTGGTGTGTGCTGTGTGTAAAAAAACACTCTGTTAGTCAGCAGTGTGTAATATACACACTGAAGGGTGGGCGATGAGAAGCAGAGAGCTGATTGAACGCTTGGTTGCAGATGGATGGTTTGAGGTGGCAGTAAAGGGCAGTCATCACCAGTTCAAGCACCCTGAGAAGCGGGGACGTGTCACCGTGCCTCACCCCAAGTCAGAGATTGCCAAGGGTACCTTACACAGTATTTTCAAATCAGCAGGTCTCAAGTGATAAGACTGGCCGACGAGTTGGATGAGCTCCTTAGAGTTCGTTCGGAGGTGGAGCGATGAAATTCCCAGTGGTAGTACATAAAGACGCCGATTCGGACTACAGCGTGACGGTCCCTGATGTACCTGGTTGCTTTTCGGCAGGCTCCTCGTTTTCCGAAGCGTTGGATAATGTTCGGGAGGCGTTGACGCTGCACCTGGAAGGGCTGGTTGCCGACCAGGAAAAACTTCCCCAAGCACAAGAGGTCGATGCTCACTTGAACAATCCGGACTTTGCCGGCGGTGTCTGGGCGATAGTCGACTTTGATCTCACGCCGTACTTGGGTAAGTCGGTGCGCTTCAATGCCTCTTTGCCGGAACAGTTGCTGCACCGCATTGATGAGCGTGTGCAGAAGGATCATCGCTATGCATCGCGGTCAGGCTTTTTGGCGACGGCGGCGTTGCGTGAGTTGTCTGTGTAAGTCGAACGCCAGACACGCAAAAGCCGCGCATTGCGCGGCTTTTTTGTTTGGTGGGCCCACACGGACTTGAACCGTGGACCAAAGGATTATGAGTCCTCTGCTCTGACCAACTGAGCTATAGGCCCTTGTCACAGGTCGCGGATTATAACGACGGTTTCCCCGCTGTGCCATCCGAAAAGTCTGAAACCCTCATATGAAGAAATGTCGCGGCAAAAAGCTCGGGCGGCAGGGGCAGGCTGACGATGTAGCCTTGCATCTGTTCGCAGCCTTCGGCGGCGAGGAAGGCCTGTTGCGCGGGGTTTTCCACGCCTTCGGCGATGATGGTGAATTGCATGCTGTGGCCCAGGGCGATGATGGCGCGCACGATGGCGGCGTCGTGAGGGTCGTCGGGCAGGCCGCGTACGAACGACTGGTCGATCTTGAGGAAGTCCAGCGGCAGGCGTTTGAGGTAGCTGAGGGATGAATAGCCGGTGCCGAAATCGTCAATCGCCAGCTGCACGCCGAGGCGTTTGAGCTGGTGCAGCACTTCCAGGGCTTCTTCGGCCTGGCTCATGATGAAGTTTTCGGTGATCTCCAGTTGCAGGCAGCCGGGCTCCAGGCGGTAGTCGCGCAGGAGCTGCTCAATGCGCCCGAGCAGGTTGGGGTGACGCAGTTGCGCGCCGGCAAGGTTCACCGACAGTGGGCCGAAATCTTCAAAGACGGTTTGCCAGGCGTGCAGTTGCCGGCAGGCCTGTTCCAGCACCCAGTCGCCAATTTGCAGGATCATGCCGTTCTCTTCGGCGAGGGCGATGAAATGCTCGGGCGGCACGTCGCCGAAGGTGGGGTGGCGCCAGCGGATCAGGGCTTCGGCGCCGATCAGTTCCTGAGTCGCCAGGCTCAGTTTGGGTTGGTAGCACAGGCTCAACTCTTCACGTTCGATGGCGCGGCGAAGTTCGTGTTCCAGGGCCACGCGTTCGTTGGCTTGGGCGGTGAGGTCGCGGGTGTAGCTTTCGACGCGGTTGCGGCCCTTGGCCTTGGAGCGGTACATCGCGGCGTCGGCATTTTTGACCAGCGTGGCGACGTCAGTGCCGTCCTGCGGGTACAGGCTGGTGCCGATACTCGCGCTGATAAAGAACTCGTGCTCACCAGCCTGGAAGGGCGGGGTAAAACAGGCGAGCAGTTTATTGGCCAGGTGTTCGGCGTCGCTGGCGTGTTGCAGGCCGGGCAGCAGGATGATGAACTCGTCGCCGCCCAGGCGCGCCACGGTGTCGACGTCACGCAGTTGGTCCTTGAGGCGCACGGCGATGTCCTTGAGCAGCAGGTCGCCGATGGGATGGCCGAGGCTGTCGTTGATATGCTTGAAGCGGTCCAGGTCGAGGAACAGCACGGCGCCTTGGTTGCCGCTTTCCTGTTGGCCATTGAGTGCCGCCTGCAAACGGCTTTCAAACAAGGTGCGGTTGGGCAGGCCGGTCAGTGGGTCATGATGCGCCTGGTAGTCGAGCCGCGCCTGGGCGTGCTTGAGGCTGGAAATGTCGGCAAACACGGCGACAAAGTGGGTGATCAATTGCTCGCGGTTGCGCACGGCACTGATGGTCAGCCAGCTGGGGTACAACTCGCCGTTTTTGCGGCGGTTGGATATCTCACCCTGCCAATGGCCCTGGGCGGTTAACTGGTGCCACATGGCCGCATAGAATGCGCTGTCATGCAGGCCGGAGGCGAGCAGGCGCGGCGTGCTGCCCAGCGCTTCGGCTTCGCTGTAGCCGGTGATTTCAGTGAAGGCGCGGTTGACGGCGCTGATGTTCTGCCGAGTGTCGGTGATCAACACGCCTTCGGCCGTGCTTTCAAACACCGTCGCGGCCTGTTGCAGTTTTTCCTGCATGAACTGGCGTTCGGTGATGTCCCGAGCAATGGTCAGCATGCAATCTTCATCGCCGATGGGCAGTGGGCGGCTGGAGACTTCGCAGAGGCGAATCTGGCCGTCGTTGCGGCGTATATGGCAGACGAAATCGCGCACAAACCCGTCGCGCTGCATCAGCTCAAGCATATGTTTGCGTTCGTTGAGGTCGACCCAGATGCCCAAGTCCAGGGTGGATTGGTCGAGCGAGGTTGCGCTGGTAAACCCGGTAATCCGGCTGAAACCGTCATTCACTTCAATCAGCAGCCCATCGCGTTGGCGGCTGAGCAGCAAGCCATCGGGTGAGGCATGGAAGGCCTTGGCGAATTTCTCTTCGGAGGTTTGCAGCTGTTGCTGGGTTTCCTTGAGCTGGGTGATATCACGCACCACCACCACCAGAGCCTCGGTGGTATCGAGTTGGAACGGCTCCGCCGAAATCAGGCCGGTAAAGGCTTGGCCGTTGCTGCGTCGAAACGGCATTTCGAGGTTGCGGATGCTGGTGGTTTGCACGCGTTGCAGCAGGTCGGGGCCGACGCCTTGAATGCCCCAGATATTCAGTTCGGTGGCGGTTTTGCCCACGACTTGTTCAGCGCTCAAGCCAATTTGGTCTTCAAAAGCCTTGTTGACCTCCAGCAGGCAGCCATCGGAAAGCCGCGCAATCACCAGGATGTCCGGGCATTGCTGGAACACCGAGGCAAATTTCTGCTCGGAAAGCTGCAGGGCCTCTTCAGTGCGCTTGGCTTCGCTGATATCAATCATCAGGCCGCGCAGCACCGGCTCATGCCCGTGCTCGATAAGGCTGACAATATCGCGCACCCACAGGCAGCGGCCATCGGCGGTGATCACCCGATAATCGAGGCTGTGATCGCGGTTGGCGCGGGTTTCGCGGTAGCAATAGGCTTCGGCGCGCGTCAGGTCGGCGGGGTGGATGATGTTGCGCCAGAAACCGGGGATCAGCCAATGCGCGCGGGGGTAGCCGAGCAGGTCTTCGGCATGGGGCGACACGTAGCTGTAGGTGAAGTCAGTGATGCTGGCTTCCCAGGCGATGGCGGACAGGCTCTCCACCAGGCCGCGATAGTGGTATTCACTGCTGCGCAGTTCCTGCTCAAGGGCGACCCGTCGGGAAATTTCCGAGCTGAGCCGACGATTGATCCGAATCACGATGGCCAGCACGGTGCTCAACAGCAGCACGGCGGGCAGGCCGTACATCAGCAGGTCGGCCCAGAATGTGCGGTGATCGGTAAAGCTGCCGACCCAATGTTGCTGGATCGCGTCGGTTTCGTCTGAGCTGAGGTCGGCGAGCACCTTGTCCAGGATGCCCACCAGCATTTTCTCATCGCGCGGTACGCCCATCGCCAACTGATAGCGGTAGGGCGTTTCGCCGCTGACGTATAAACCATCAAGCTTGAGTTGGCGCAGGCTCCAGACGCTGGAGGCAAGATCGCCTACGACCGCATCCACTTCATCGGTGGCCAGCGCCTGCAGAGTCGAGCTGACGTTGGGCATGGCCACCAGGTTGAGATCCGGGTGGTGGGTGCGCAGTAATTCATGCGGTGCGTAGTTTTCCACCACAGCAATCTTGAGACCGTACAAATCCTTCAGGTTGCGCGGTTTCGCGCCGCCTTCATGGGCGAGGATGACAATCGGGAAATCCAGGTACGGGCGCGTGAAGGCCAGGAAACCCTGGCGCTCCGGGGTGGACATGATGCCGGGCAGCAGGTCGAGCTGGTTGTTTTTGGCCTGCTCGAGCACGGCGGTCCAGTTTACGGGCTCGATCAGTTTGATCCTGACGCCCAGGCGGTCCTGGATCAAGCGCACGTAGTCGGCGGCCAGGCCTTGATAACGGCCATTTTCGTCACGGTATTCGAAGGGTGGCCAGGAGGCATCCACCCCAAGGCGCAGCTCCTGATGGTCCGCCAGCCAGCCACGCTCTTCATCGGTGAGAGTCAACGCGCCAGCCGTTGCGGTCCAGGTCAGCAGCGACAGCAGTATCACGGTCGGCAGTCTGGGCATAACGGTCTCGTTATGGCACGGGGAATGTTTCGAGTGTAGACGGGCATTGCGGGGGAGGGGGGTTGCGCGGCAGTTAATCTATAGAAAGTAGTTTGCAGAATGCAAAACCCCCGGCCTGGGCCGGGGGTTCTGGTATCACTCGTCGAGGAAGGAGCGCAGATGCTCGCTTCGCGTCGGGTGGCGCAACTTGCGCAGCGCCTTGGCTTCGATCTGACGGATCCGCTCACGCGTCACGTCAAACTGCTTACCGACTTCCTCAAGGGTGTGGTCGGTATTCATGTCGATGCCGAAACGCATGCGCAGTACCTTGGCTTCACGGGCAGTGAGGCCGGACAGTACGTCGCGAGTCGCTTCTTTAAGGCTCTCAACAGTGGCGACATCGATTGGCGACTGCATGGTCGAGTCTTCGATGAAGTCACCCAGATGGGAGTCTTCGTCATCACCAATCGGCGTTTCCATGGAGATCGGCTCTTTAGCGATCTTCAATACCTTGCGGATTTTATCCTCAGGCATTTCCATGCGTTCGCCCAACTCTTCCGGGGTCGGTTCGCGACCCATTTCCTGCAACATCTGCCGGGAAATACGGTTGAGCTTGTTGATCGTCTCGATCATGTGCACCGGAATACGGATGGTGCGGGCCTGGTCGGCGATCGAGCGAGTGATCGCCTGACGGATCCACCAGGTGGCATAAGTCGAGAACTTGTAGCCGCGACGGTATTCGAACTTATCCACCGCTTTCATCAAGCCGATGTTGCCTTCCTGGATCAGATCGAGGAATTGCAGGCCACGGTTGGTGTACTTCTTGGCGATGGAGATCACCAGACGCAAGTTCGCTTCAACCATCTCTTTCTTCGCGCGGCGGGCTTTGGCCTCACCGATCGACATGCGACGGTTGATGTCCTTGATTTCAGCAATCGTCAGACCGGTTTCGGTCTCAAGCGCAGTCAGCTTCTGCTGGCAACGGATGATATCGGGCTGCAGACGACCAATGGCTTCGGCGTATTTCGCCTTGCCTTTGGCCAGCGCGTCGGTCCAGCTTTCGTCAACTTCGTTGCCCGGGAACTGGCGCAGGAAGTCGGCGCGCGGCATACGTGCATCACGTACACACAGCTGCATGATTGCGCGCTCTTGGGCACGCAGACGCTCAAGGGCACTGCGAACACGCTCAACCAGGCCTTCGAATTGCTTCGGCACCAGCTTGATTGGCATGAACAGCTCAGCCAGGGCGATCAGCTCGGCGATTGCCTGCTTGTTGCCACGACCGTGCTTTTTCAGGGCCTTGCGGGTGATTTCCATTTGATCGGAAACCGCACCGAAGCGCTGGGCAGCGATGATCGGGTCCGGGCCGCTTTCGACTTCTTCTTCGTCGTCGGTGCTGGCTTCAGCCTCGTCGTCATCAGTGTCGTCGTCAGCTTTCGCGGTTTTCGCACCGACAGGCGGCGGTACTTCGGCGGCGGGCGGCGCAATGCCGTCATCCGGGTCGATGTAACCGCTCAAGACGTCGGACAGGCGACCGCCTTCGGTGGTGACGCGAGTGTACTCGGACAGAATATGGTCAACCGTGCCAGGGAAGTGCGCAATTGCGCCCATCACTTCACGGATGCCTTCTTCGATACGCTTGGCGATTTCAATTTCGCCTTCGCGTGTCAGCAACTCGACCGTACCCATTTCACGCATATACATGCGCACAGGGTCCGTCGTGCGACCGATATCGGTCTCCACTGCTGCCAACGCTGCTGCTGCCTCTTCGGCCGCAGCCTCGTCAGTATCGGCGTCGGCCAGCATAAGGGAATCCTTATCTGGCGCAGTTTCGAATACGTTGATCCCCATGTCGTTAATCATGCGGATGATGTCTTCCACCTGCTCTGGATCTGAAATATCCTCAGGCAGGTGGTCGTTGACCTCCGCGTAAGTCAGGTAACCCTGCTCACGACCAAGTGTGATCAACTCTTTGATACGAGACTGCTGTTGCGCTTTTCCGGACATAACACCCTATCCACTGAAGGTCTTGGCGGGCAAAAAACAAGCCGAGGATTATACCCGAGCTATGACCTCACACGCCAGCTGAGGTCGGGTTTGATGCGGAAACATTCTGTTTTAAGAGGTCGCGCATCTGTTTTGCTATCTGAATTTGCTCTTCAGCCGACAATCCCGGCTGTCTTGCTCTCTTGATGAGCTCGTCGAGGGTCTGCGTGTGCTGACCCGCGGATAACCTAGTAATGGTGTCTAAAAACTGTTGTTCAAGGTTATCGCCGTCAATTAGCCACTCCTTTTCTGCGAGTGCTTTCAACAAGCGGCCTTGTTCGGTGCCATGCCAACGAGCCATCAACTGAATTGAGTTTAGCTTAGGATTTTTCTGTACCGCCTCGATCAAGGCGATCAGTACCTGAGCATAGGTGTTGCTTTCGTTGGCAAAATGATCGGCGCTCTCAACTTTCTTGGCCAATTGCGGGTGGTGGATCAGCGTGCGCAACGCAATCAGCGTCGGGGCTTCCACCGCCACTGGCGTGCGTGGCGCATAGGCTTCATCGCGATCGCCGCGCTTGCCGTTCTTGCTCCAGGGCTTTTTGTCCCATTTCTTGCCGCCGGCGCCGGGCTTCTTCGGTGTCCACTCCTGCTGGGGCGTGTAGGCCTCCTGCGGTTGGTGGAAGTCGGAATAGTCCGGCATGGCGTCGTAATCCATGCCCGGGTCGTACGCCGGTGGCGCCTCTTGCGGCGCGTTGTGCACCAGCTGGCTGACGGCTTCGCCGCTCAAACCGGTAATTTCCAACAAGCGCATGCGCATCAGTGATTTCAGATTGGCGCCCGGCACTTTGTCGATCAACGGTGCCGCGAGGGTGGCCATGTGGGCCTTGCCTTCGAGGGAGCGCGGGTCGGCTTCTTCGGTCAGTTGCTGGAAGAAATAGTCCGCCAGCGGCTGCGCGTGTTGATTGATGCGCGCGCGGAATGCGTCGGTGCCTTCGGAGCGCACCAAGGTGTCCGGGTCTTCGCCTTCCGGCAGGAACAGAAAGCGCGCGCGGCGCCCGTCCTGCAGGCTCGAGAGCGTCGCTTCGAGCGCCCGCCAGGCGGCGTTGCGGCCAGCCTGGTCACCGTCGAAACAGAACAACACGCTGGGCACCACGCGAAACAGGCGCTTCATATGTTCTTCGCTGGTCGCGGTGCCCAAGGTGGCCACAGCGTTACGCAGGCCTTGCTGGGCGAGGGCGATCACGTCCATATAGCCTTCAACCACAATGATTTCATCGAGGTTGCGATTGTTTTTGCGCGCCTCGAACAGGCCGTAGAGTTCCTGACCCTTGTGGAACACCGGGGTTTCCGGGGAGTTCAGGTACTTGGGTTTGTCGTCCCCCAGCACTCGGCCACCGAACGCGATGATCCGGCCGCGGCTGTCGCGGATCGGGAACATCACGCGGTCGCGGAAGCGGTCGTAGCGCTTGCCGGTCTCGGCGTTTTCCACAAGCAGGCCGGCGTCGATCATGGCTTTTTGCTGCAGGGTGTCGCTGCTCAGGTGCTTATAGAGGTTGTCCCAGCCCGGCGGCGCGAAACCGAGGCCGAAGTCTCGGGCGATTTCACCGGTAAGGCCGCGGCCCTTGAGGTAATCGACGGCGGCCTTGCGCTGCGGATGGCTTTTAAGCGCCTGGCGATAGAAGTCGGCAGCGGCCGTCAGCAGCGGGTACAGCGGCGAGTCGGTGGGTTGCCGCGGTTTGTGCGGGCGGCCACTTTCTTCGCGAGGGATTTCCATGCCGGCGGCTTTGGCCAGGTCCTCGATAGCCTGGGGGAAGTCCAGGTTGTCGTGGTCCATGAGGAAGCCGAGGGCATTACCGCCCGCGCCGCAGCCGAAGCAGTAATAGAACTGCTTGTCGGGGCTGACGCTGAACGACGGGGTTTTCTCTTTGTGAAACGGGCAGCAGGCGGTGTAGTTTTTGCCGGCTTTTTTCAATTGCACGCGCGAGCTGACAACATCGACGATGTCGGTGCGGTTCAGAAGGTCGTCAATAAAGCTCTGGGGAATTAGCCCGGCCATGGCGTTCTCGTCATCACTGCGTGTCAATGAGGCCCGCGAAGTGCTCGGGCGCGCAAATTATGCGGCTCGATCAACTGTCGTCTGCTTGGGCTGTCAGGGAGTGTATCTGCCGAACATTCACTGACGTTAATTTCTATCAGTGTTCGGCGTGGAAATGTTGCCCGGGCGTCCGGTGTTGGCCAATGGCGGGCCTCGGAAACGCATCGTTGGGCACAGCCGACACAGTTGATCGTCTGCTTGAAGAATGAGTGTGCTCGTCAGTAGCCTTGTTAGGCTCGTCAGAAGAGACGTGCACCGCTGGCAAAAGAGCCAGTCCTGACGTGTGAAGCAGTGTCTCGGTCGCGTGTGCGGCGTCGACGGTGAAGCATCAAGCGATATCCGCAAATGCCAATAGCCCGGCTGAGGGCCGGGCTTGGCAGAAGCTTGCTACGTAAGTCTGTGTATTAGTACAGACGAACGGCGCGGCGCTGCTCGCGCTGAACTTTCTTAGCGTGACGCTTAACAGCGGCTGCTGCTTTGCGCTTACGCTCAGAAGTTGGCTTCTCATAAAATTCGCGGCTACGAACTTCAGCCAGAACACCGGCTTTTTCGCAGGAGCGCTTGAAACGACGCAGAGCTACGTCGAAGGGTTCGTTCTCTTTTACTTTGACGGCTGGCATCCAGAGCTACCTTCTTTCATTACCGGGAATCAACGTTCTCGTCGCAAAAAATTCGCGGCTGAGGTCGTCGGTTTTTAAGGGTTGCGGATGTTAACCCCTCATTGCCCGGAATGCAAAGCCTCTGATCGAAAACCGCTAGTCGGGAGGGGGAGTGGCGACTATTATGCGCGCCTTCGAATTCAGCCTCTACAAGGCGCAAACCCATGCTAGTACTGGGACTTGAAACCTCCTGCGACGAAACCGGTGTCGCACTTTACGACAGTGAACGCGGGCTTTTGGCCGATGCACTGTTCAGTCAGATCGACCTGCACCGTGCCTATGGCGGCGTGGTGCCAGAGCTCGCCAGCCGCGATCACGTCAAGCGCATGCTGCCGTTGATTCGCCAGGTGCTGGACGAGGCCGGCTGCGTGCCGACCGAGATCGACGCGATTGCCTATACCGCCGGCCCCGGATTGGTCGGAGCCCTGCTGGTTGGGGCTTCTTGCGCCCAGGCGCTGGCATTCGCCTGGGGCATTCCAGCCCTCGGCGTGCATCACATGGAAGGCCATTTACTGGCGCCGATGCTGGAAAAAACACCGCCACAGTTCCCGTTCGTCGCTTTGTTGGTTTCGGGTGGGCATACGCAGCTGGTTCAGGTCGACGCGATCGGCCAATACACGCTGTTGGGCGAGTCCCTGGACGATGCTGCCGGTGAAGCGTTCGACAAGACCGCGAAGATGATGGGCCTCAATTATCCTGGTGGTCCGGAAATCGCCCGCCTCGCCGAAAAGGGCGTGCCGGGCCGCTATACCTTCCCGCGCCCGATGTGCGATCGCCCAGGTCTGATGTTCAGCTTCAGTGGTTTGAAAACCTCCGCGCTGAACACCTGGCAGCAGAGCGTCAGCGCCGGGGACGACAGTGAGCAAGCCCGTTGCGACATCGCGCTGGCGTTCCAGCAGGCCGTGGTGGAGACTTTGACCATCAAGTGCAAGCGCGCCCTGAAACAGGCGGGCATGAAGCGTCTGGTGATCGCCGGCGGCGTCAGCGCCAACAAGGCCTTGCGCGCCTCGCTGGAAAAAATGCTCGGCGACATGCACGGCGATGTGTTCTACGCGCGGCCTGAGTTCTGCACCGATAACGGTGCGATGATCGCCTATGCCGGTTGCCAGCGCCTGCAGGCCGGGCAGCATGAAAGCCTGGCGATCAGCGTGCAGGCACGCTGGCCGATGGAGCAGCTGTCACCGTTGTAAGTGCTCTGCGTGGGCCGGGCGCACCCGACGTATTTAAAAATGCCGTTCGCGCCCGGCAAACAGGTCGCGTAAATTGCCGCGGTGGCGCCAGACGATCAGCAGTGTCAGCACGCTCATCGGCAACAGCGCCGCTGGCGCCTGCCAGGCCAGCAGCGGCAGGGTGAGCGGTGTGGCGATCAATGCAGCCAAGGAGCTGGTGCGAGTCAGGTAGAACGTCAGCAGCCAGGCCAGCACGGCCAGCAACGCGGCGGGAGGGTAAATCCCCAGCAGCATGCCGGCAGCCGTGGCGACACCCTTGCCCCCGCGAAAGCGGAAGTACAGCGGGAACAGATGGCCGAGGACGGCACACACGCCCACCCAGGCCTGCTGCTGCAGGGCAAGACCGGCCAGATTGGCGATCAGTACGGGCAGAAGGCCTTTGCAGATGTCGCCGAGCAGTGTCAGTACGGCGAGTTTCTTGCCGGCCAGGCGCAACATATTGGTGGCGCCGGCATTGCCTGAGCCACTCATTCGCGGGTCGGGGTTTCCCGTCAGGCGGCTGAGCAAAATGGCGAAGGACAGCGAGCCGAGCAGGTAGGCGAGAATCGCCAGTGACCAAAACATGCTAACTATTCCGGGCGAGGACGCCCTGATTCTAACGGGGCATCGCGCCCTTGTCGTGCTGCGGAGAAGAGCTTGGACAGAGTGTTTATCGAAGGCCTGGAAGTCGACACCGTGATCGGGGCCTACGACTGGGAGCGCGGCATCAAGCAATGCCTGCGCCTGGACCTGAGCTTCGCCTGGGACAATCGCCCGGCTGCGGCCGGTGACGACCTGACGTTGGCGCTCGATTACGCCAGCGTATCCGCGCGTATTCAGGCCTTTGCCGAGCGGTCCCAGTACCAGCTGGTGGAAACCTTCGCCGAACGCCTGGCCGAAGTGTTGATGAGCGAATTCCAGATTCCCTGGCTGCACCTCAAGTTGACCAAGCCAGGCGCCGTGCCGGCAGCCAAAGGCGTGGGCGTGGAGATCGAGCGCGGATGCCGCTAACTCAGATTTACCTTGGCCTTGGCAGCAATATCGAACGCGAGCCGCATTTACGCGCTGGCCTGGATGCGTTGGCGAGCTTCTTGACCGATGTACGCTGCTCGCCGGTGTTTGAAAGCCAGCCGGTGGGCATCAAGAGCGGGCCGTTCTTCAATCTGGTGGTGTCGGCCTATACCGAGCTGCCGTTGATGGAGCTGGATCGCCGGTTGAAATTCATCGAGGCCGAGAATGGCCGTTATGCGCCGGACCGCAAAGGGCTGCCGTTGGATATCGATGTACTGCTGTATGGCGACCTGGTGGGCAATTTCGACGGATTGATCCTGCCGCGTGCGGAGATCCTGAAAAATGCCTTTGTGCTATGGCCGTTATCGCTGATGGCACCGGACCGTGTGCATCCTGAAGCGGGGAAGACCCTGGCTGAGCTGTGGCGCAATTCGCAGATCGATCAGGTATTGGCGCCTGTTGCTTTTGAGTGGCAGGGCCAGCAACTGACGCCGACGATTCCCCTATAGCCGCCGATTCTCTTGGCTCGACCGAATTCAAATGTGGGAGCGGGCTCGCCCGCGAAAGCGGTGCGTCAGTCACCATCCATGCTTGTTGGGCCGACGTCTTCGCGGGCAAGCCCGTTCCCACAGGTTTTGCGCTCAACTGAGCGGCATCGGAAAAGCTCGCCTGCTTCCTATAGCCGCCGATTCTCTTGGCTCGACCGGATTCAAATGTGGGAGCGGGCTTGCCCGCGAAAGCGGTGCGTCAGTCACCATCCATGCTTGTTGGGCCGACGTCTTCGCGGGCAAGCCCGCTCCCACAGGTTTTGCGCTCAACTGAACGGCATCGGAAAAGCTCGCCTGCTTCCTATCGCCGCCGATTCTCTTGACTCGACCGGATTCAAATGTGGGAGCGGGCTTGCTCGCGAAAGCGGTGCGTCAGTCACCATCCATGCTTGTTGGGCCGACGTCTTCGCGGGCAAGCCCGCTCCCACAGGTTTTGCGCTAAACTGAGCGGCACTGGAAAAGCTCGCCTGCTTCCTATAGCCGCCGATTCTCTTGGCTCGACCGAATTCAAATGTGGGAGCGGGCTTGCCCGCGAAAGCGGTGCGTCAGTCACCATCCATGCTTGTTGGGCAGACGTCTTCTCGGGCAAGCCCGCTCCCACAGGTTTTGCGCTCAACTGAACGGCATTGGAAAAGCTCGCCTGCTTCCTATCGCCGCCGATTCTCTTGGCTCGACCGGATTCAAATGTGGGAGCGGGCTTGCCCGCGAAAGCGGTGTGTCAGTCACCATCAATGCTTGTTGGGCCGACGTCTTCGCGGGCAAGCCCGCTCCCACAGGTTTTGCATTGGAAAAGCTCGCCTGCTAGGCGTTACGCTGTTCCTTGTAGGCCTTCAGCGCCTTAAGCCTTTCGCGTTTGAGCGCTTCGCCCAGTTCCGGGCCTTTAAAACCTTTCTCCAGCAGTGGCGCCACCGCCACTTCACGCGCAACCTTGGCTGCGCCGCGCAAATAATCGGCCTGTGGATAACTTCGCTGCTCAAAGCCCTTGCGGCCGCGTGCGTCCATCTCACACGCCACCACAAATTCCTCAAAGCGCTGCGGCCGGCGATACACGTCAAAACTCTGCAGCAACTCCAGCAATGTCGAGGCTTTCAGCTCCAATGCACGATGGCCATGAGTGTGATATTGGCCCACCAATAGCGCCAGTTCCTGGCAATCCCTCGGCACTTTGAAGCGCTCGTTGACCGCCTTGATCAGTACCAAGCCCGTATGTTCATGAGCAATGTGTTGCGGCAACTTATCCACAGGCGTCAGGCCTTTGCCCAGGTCATGCAGCAAGCAAGCCCAGCGCACGGTGAGCGGCTGTTGATGCAGGGCGGCCTGTTCCAGCACGCTCAAGGTGTGCACACCGGTGTCGATTTCCGGGTGATGAGCCTCGGGCTGCGGCACGCCGAACAGTGCGTTCACTTCCGGCATCAGGGTTTTCAGTGCATCGCAGTCACGCAGTACTTGGATAAACACCTGAGGCTGATCTTCCATCAGCGCACGGGAGATTTCTTTCCAGCTGCGCTCCGGGGTCAAGGCTTCCAGCTCGCCGGATTCACTGAGCTGACGCATCAGCTCCAGCGTCTCAGGTGCTACGGTGAAGCCAAGGTGTGCGTAGCGCGCCGCAAAGCGGGCAACGCGCAGCACGCGCAATGGATCTTCGGCGAACGCCGGCGAAACGTGGCGTAGAACGCGGGCTTCCAGATCACGCTGGCCATGGTACGGATCCGTCAGGTTGCCGTCATCGTCCTCCGCCATGGCGTTGATGGTCAGGTCGCGGCGAATCAGGTCTTCTTCCAGCGTGACCTCGGGGCTGGCGTGAAACACAAAGCCGCCATAACCCCGGCCACTCTTGCGCTCGGTGCGGGCGAGGGCGTATTCGTCACCGTTTTTCGGATCGAGGAATACCGGGAAGTCAGCGCCCACCGGCTTGTAGCCCTTGGCGAGCATTTCTTCAGTGGTCGCGCCAACGACAACGCGGTCGACGTCGGTGACCTTGATGCCAAGCAGGCGATCACGCACCGCGCCGCCGACTTTATAGATTTTCATGAAAAAGCCTCCATTAGCGGCACAGGATACCGCCTGTGCCTGACCAATGGAGGCTTTGCTGTTTCAGAGATGAACGACGGCCAAGTCCAGGCGGCCGTAGTCGTTGTCGTTGTGATCGCTGCGCGGTGGCACATGGTGAGTCTTCATCACCTGGTCGCCCTGCAGGGTTTCCAGATGAATGTCGAAGCCCCACAACCGATGC